>JBFYXW010000010.1:0-20528 GCA_041310335.1 Syntrophaceae bacterium
CTTGTACAGCGGGACGCTGTCGATCCAGGCCATGATCTCTTCTCGGTTCCGCGGGACTTTGAACACTTTGGACATGTCGTTTCCTCCTTTTGGGTTTAGATTGATCGGTCAGTCATGTCGTGTTGCACAAAAATCGTCGCTTCCAACCCGGGAAAAGGGTTTTACACGGTCTTGACGCACCGTGCCGTGACGCGGCGGGCCCGGATCGCTTTGCAGAGGCCCTCCATGTCGGTGATGGGGTCCGGAAACACGGACCGGCAAATGCCGACGCTCCGGAGGTCGTGGGCGTCGCTGCAGCCGATGCCGGCGATGTTCCGCTTCCGCATGGCTTCCTCCGCCATGGCGGCGCTCTCGCGGTCGTAGGAAGGGTGGGCCACCTCCAGGCCGTCCAGGTCGTAATCGTAGACCTGGAAGCCGGCCCCGTAGAAACCGTCGCCGTTGGCGGAGACAATCTTTTTGAAGGGATGGGCGGCGATGACAACCCCCCCCTCCCCGTGGACCATCTCCAGGATCGCCTCCAGGGAACGGCTCGACCCGAGGCTCCGGGGGTAACCGAAGAGCAGGAACTCCCCCTGGAACTCCCCCCGCTTCGTGTAGCAGGCCACCTCCTGGCCCGGCAGGACCAGCAGGTCCGCGACACCGCTCGCCTCCACGAGTTCCCGGAGGTTCTCGTCGGACCAGCGGATGCCGTGCTCCGTCAGGGCGATCCCGTCCAGGCCCGCATCCCTGGCCTTCCGGAGGAGGCCCGACGGATCCAGGTTGCTGCACCCGGAGTAGCGGTTGGTGTGGATGTGGAGGTCTATTTCCATGATCATGTTTCCCGGGCGGTTGAAAAAACCCGCCTGCTGCGTTTCCTTCATCCTGCGCCGCTCAACCGGGGGACCGATTGGAAATCTGTCCCCCGATACGATCCTTTATAAGCCCATCTGTTTGCTGATGACTTCGTTCATGATCTCGTAGGTCCCGCCGCCGATGGCGAAGAGGCGGGAGTCGCGGTAGAGGCGCTCCACCAGGTACTCCCGGCAGTAGCCGTAGCCGCCGTGGATCTGGACGGCGTCGTAGACCACCCGGTCGCAGACCTTCGTGGCGAAGTTCTTCGCCATGCAGGCCTCCTTGTAGGCGGGCTGGCCGTTGCCGATCTTCACGGCGACGCTGTAGCTCATCTGCTTGGCCGCCTCCACGAGGGTCGCCATTTCCGCCAGCTTGTGCCGCGTCACCTGGAAGCCCGTCAGGGGCTTGCCGAAGGCGACCCGCTCTTTCGCGTACTTGATGGACTCCTCCAGGGCCAGCTCCGCCACCGCATGGGCCTCCACGGAGAGGTAGAGCCGCTCCTTCTGGAAATTGGTCATGATTCCGGCGAAGCCCTTGTTTTCCTCCCCCAGGAGGTTGGCCGCGGGGACCTCGCAGTCCTCGAAGCTGAGCTCCGCCGTGTCGGAGGACCACCAGCCCATCTTCTCGAGCTTCTTCGAGCAGGTGAAGCCGGGGGTGCCCTTCTCGATGATGATGATGCTGATGCCCCCGTGGCCCGGCCCGCCGGTCCGGACGGCGGTGGTCACGTAGTCCGCCCGGCTGCCGCTGGTGATGAAGGTCTTCGACCCGTTGACGATATACGTGTCCCCCTTCCGGACGGCCCGGGTGAGGAGGTTCGCCACGTCGGAGCCGCCGCTGGGCTCCGTCACGCCCAGGACGGCGATCTTCTCGCCCGTCAGAACGGGGGGGACGAACTTCTGCTTCTGCTCCTCCGTTCCCAGGGCCAGGATGGGCGGCACGGCGATGGCGCTGGAGCCGAGACTCGAGGGGAGGCCCACGGCGCCGCAGCGCAGGATCTCCTCCGTGTAGGCCACCTGGTGGAAGATGTCCCCCGGCGTCCCGCCGTATTCCTCGGGGTAGCCGAGGCCGATGAACCCTGCGTCGCCCGCCTTCTTGTAGAGTTCCAGGGGAATGATCCCCTCTTCTTCCCAACGGTCGAGGTGGGGGGCGATCTCCCGGGCGATAAACCGGCGGACGCTCTCCCTGAGCATGGCGTGTGATTCGGTGAAGTATTCGTTGTACATGGTCATGAATTCCTTTATTGCCCGCGGAATCCCGTCGATTCCGCCTGGTCGGTGTCCCGGGGGCCTTGCGTGCCCTCCGGGAGGATGTTTCGGTAGCCGTCTTCCGGGGGACATTCCTCGAATGTCCGCTTTCTCCGCCGTTCCTCCTCGGCGCCGGTTCCCCCAAGGATGATCGGGTGTCCGCCGCCCCTTTGCCCCGCCGGGTCGAGGCAGAGGATCGCCGCGTCGTCGAGTCCTTCCCCGGGCCGGTCGTACCGGTCGAAGAGCAGGTCCGGGACCTCCTCCGCCGGGTGCCGGCAGCAGAGTTCGCCGAGAATCGTCCCGTTCGCCCCTCCCGGCGGAAGCAGGGTGGAGAGGCCGTCGGTGGCGAGCAGGAGGCGGGAAGAACCCTCGAGGGGGATCTCCTCGACCTGGGAGAAACGGTCCGTCCGGCCGAGGAACCAGAAGTTGTTTTCCGTCAGCCGCCGGGCCTCGCCGCTCCGGGCGTCGATGCGGTACAGGAGGCTGTCCCCCGCGTGAAACAGCAGGCCCTTTCGGCCGCTGTCCTCCGTTTGAAAGAGCAGGATGCCCGTGAAGGTGCATCCGTCGGAGGGATAGAGATCCCGGATCATCATGGCCGCGGCCATAAGAACGCTCTCCCGGATGTCCGCCGCCTCTTCCTTCTTGTAGATCTGTTCCGGCCGGAGTCCCGGAAGCAGGTCCAGCATCTCGACAAAGCGTTCCATGACCCGCCGGACGGCCCGGGGATTCCGGTCGGAGCCGTCCCCGACGGCGTAAAAGCCCTTTCCCGGGTACGTCAGGATGGCGTCGCCGACGCCCCCCTGCATGGACCCGGCCGTGCCCGGCCGGATCCGCGCCCCGAAGAACCCGGGGCAGCGGATGGACCGGCGGTACGGATTGACGAGAATACCGTGGTTCTCCAACGTCTCCTTCTCAGCCCTTGGGCTTTCTGCCCACCAGGGCCCGGGTGGTGTAGACGACCACGTCCTCGCCCCGCTGGTTTTTGATGGAGTTCTTCGAAACGATGACTCCCGACTTTTCATCCTTTTCGTCCAGCTTTTCCACGAGGACCTCGCAGTGGATCGTGTCGCCGATCTTGACGGGGCCGACGAACCGCACCGAGTCCATGCCGTAGAAGGCGATGAAGGACTTGGGCAGGGCAACGTAGGGGCCGAGGCGGAAGATCTGGGCCATGCCGACGCAGAGGGTCAGCATGCCGTGGGCGATCCGCTCGCCGAAGAAGGTCTTTTTCGCGAACTCGATGTTCGTGTGGATCGGGTGCCAGTCGCCCGTGAGCATGGCGAAGAAGGTGATGTCCGTCTCGGTGATGGTCCGGGCCGGGGACTTCATGGTTTCCCCTACGGTGTAATCCTCGAAAAACAGCTTTTCCATGACTCCTCCTCTTCTCTGTTCAAAGATTCCCTTGACCTTCAAGGGCGTTAGCCTATGCCAGTTCCTGCGGGGTTCCCGCTACAGGCTCTCCTCGGGGATCCGGGCGGCCGAGTCGTTCTGGAGCTTGATGATGCGGACCCGCCCGAAGACCTGGGGGAGGAAGTTGTTGAGGTAGTACGAGGCGGTGTGAACCTTCCCTTCGTAGAAGGCCCGGTCCGCCGCATCCGCGCTCCCCCCCCGGAGCTTGTCGTCCGCCAGGAGGGCCTGCTCCATGAGCAGGTGGGCCACGGCGACCTCGGCGACGCAGTCCAGGAAGCGGGTCGCCGTCAGGGGGACGAGGTCGACCTTTCCCTCCTTGAAGAAGGTGGCGTACAGAAGGGCGATCTCCATGACCGACTCCAGAGCCTCCTCGAGGAGGGCGAACTCGCCGGGGAAGCGGCTCTCCGCCCGTCCCCGGCGGATGAGGGACAGGACCTCGTCCATCCAGTCGCGGAAGATCTTTCCGCCTTCCATGTTGAGCTTCCGGCCGATCAGGTCCAGGGCCTGGATGTAGTTCGTGCCGTCCCAGATGGAGAGGATCTTGCAGTCCCGGGTGTACTGCTCCACCGGGTATTCCTTGGTGAAGCCGTAGCCGCCGAGGATCTGGATGCCCTCCCGGCCCAGCTCGAAGATCCGGTCCGAACCGTAGGCCTTCACCAGGGGGGTCAGGAATTCCAGCCTCCCCAGGGCGGCCTTCCGCTCCTCCTCCGTGGAGGACGCCTTGGCCAGGTCCTCCATCAGGTAGGCCTTGTACACGAGGGCCCGGAGGCCTTCCGTGACGGACTTGATGTTCAGCAGCATCCGCCGGATGTCCACGTGCTCCACGATCCGCACCCGCTCCCCCTTCTTCCCGAAGGGCACGCCCTGGACGCGCTCTTTCGCGTAGGCCAGGACGTTGGCGTAGATGTTGGCCCCGAAGGCCACCGATTCGAGCCCCACGGCCATGCGGGCCAGGTTCACCATGTCGAACATGTAGGCCAGGCCCAGGCCCTGCTGCCCCACGAGGAAGCCGCGGCAGTTGCCGTTCTCCCCGAAGTTCATGACGCAGGTGGCCGAGCCGTTCATGCCCATCTTGTGCTCGATGCCGATGCAGGCCACGTCGTTGGGCTCCCCGAGGGAGCCGTCGGCGTTGACCCAGATCTTCGGGACGGCGAAGAGGGAAACCCCCTTGGCCCCCGCCGGGGCGCCCTCGATGCGGGCGATGACGAGGTGGATGATGTTCTCCACCAGGTCGTGCTCCCCGGAGGTGATGAAGATCTTCGTCCCCTGGATCCTGTACAGGTCCCCGTCGGGGGTCGCCTTGGTCGACACCAGGTGGGCGTCGGAGCCCACGGCGGGTTCGGTGAGGCACATGGAGCCGCTCCAGGTGCCGTCGTACATCTTCCGGAGGAAGCGCTCCTTCAGGTCCGCCGTGCCGTATTTCTCGATCATGGCCCCGTTTCCGGGCCCCATGCCGGCGTAGCAGCCGAAGGCGAAATTGGCGCTCATGAAGAATTCCTGGGCCGCCTCGGCGATCACCAGGGGCAGCCCCTGGCCGCCGAAGTCGGGCTTCGTGGCGAGGGCGAACCAGCCGCCCTCCTGGAAGACCTTCCAGACCTCCCGGAAGGACTTCGGCGCCGTCACCCGTCCGTCCTCGAACCGGCAGCCTTCCCGGTCCCCGTCCTGGAACGTGGGCGCCATGACGTCCGCGGCGATTCGCTGTGCCTGGTTGAGGATCATCTCGAAGTCCTCCCGGGAGAAGTCCCGGTAGGCTTCCAGTTCCAGGAGCCGCTCGATTCCCAGCTGCTCCCAGAGGACGAACCGCAGGTCCCGGTCGTCCCGCTTGTAGAAATTCTGACCCATTTAAACCTCCCGTTTGGAAAAGCCCTGCTTGAGCATCATCACGATCTGCTCCTTGGCCTTCTCGACCGGGAACTCGTCGTGGTTGAATTCGGGGTTGTAGACGTATTGGCGGATCGTCATGTCCACGGCCCCATAGATAAGAAAGGATGCGACCATGGGCGAGATGTCCCGGCAGTAGATGCCCTGCTGCTGCCCCTCGCGGAAGACGTCCGCCAGGTTTTTCAGGAAGGCGTTGTAGACCTTCCAGTTTTCCGGCGAGTAGAACTGCGAGTGCCGGGGCACGTCCATGATGAGGACTTTCATCATGGCGGGGTTGTTCTGGTAGCTGCGGAAGATGAAGTCGATGATGGCCAGGATCTTTTCTCCCGGCTCGCTCTGGGTCTGGTTGATCCGCTCCATCCGTTCCAGGAGGACGTGCCACCGCTCCCGGAAGATCGAAAGGAGGATCTCATCCTTGCTGGCGAAGTAGTGGTAGAGGGAGCCGTAGGCGACCCCCGCCTCCGTCGAGATGTCCAGGGTCCGGCTGTTGTAGTAGCCCTTCTCGGCGAAGACCCGGACGGCGGCTTCGAGAATCTTGTCTCTCTTTGCAGGTGCTTTCTCTGTCATGGCGATTCCCTCTTCATCGGGAGAGCGGGGATGCTGTGGACAGGGAAGGCCGGCGGCCCGTTCCCCCCGGGGTTTGCCCCCGGGGCGGTGGAACCGCGCGGCCTGTGATCAAAAGTAGTCCTACCGCCGAATCTCCCTTATGGCAAGGGGTCTTCAGATGATGCCCTTCTCCTTGAGGGGCGCCAGGTCCGCCTCACCCATTCCCAGGAGCTCGCCCAGGACCTCCGCGTTGTGCTGGCCGGGATCCGGGGCGTTGCCTTCCACGGGGAGAATCTGCCCGTCGATCTTGATGGCCACGCCGGGGACCTTTACCTTGAACCCGTTGGGCTGCGTCACCTCCTGCACGAGGCCGCGCGCCTGGGCATGGGGATTCTTCAGCATCTGGCCGGCATGCTGGATCGGTGCGCAGGGCACGCCGTTTTTCATGAGCATGCCCATCAGTTCCATCGTGCCGAGGTCCTTCGTCCAGGCGGCGATGATCTCCCGGAGTTCCGCCTCGTTCATGCAGCGCTGCATATTATCGGAAAACTTCGGGTTTTCCATCAGGTCCTCGCGTCCCATGACCTTGGCGAGGCCGCCGAAGTTGTTGTTGTTCGCCGTGGCGATCATGAGCCAGCCGTCCTTCGTCCGGAAGGTGTCGAAGGGGGTGACGTAGGGGAGGCGGTTGCCGTAGCGCGGCACATCCTGGTCCAGGTTCATCGCACTGAGGAACGGAACGTCCTGGGTGTTCAGCACGCAGTCGAGCATGGCCACGTCCAGGTGCATGCCCTTCCCCGTCGTCCGGGCCTGGAGGATGCCCATTGCGATCCCCAGGGCGCCGAAGGTGCCGGTGAGGTAATCCGTGGAGGCATTGCCCGTCCGCGTGGGGGCGCCGTCGGGGAAGCCCGTGGACATCATCATGCCGCTCATGGCCTGGATGACCGCGTCGTAGCCCGGCAGGGGGGAGAGGGGGCCGAACTGGCCGAAGCCGGAGATGGAGCAGTACACGATCTTGGGATTGATCGCCTTGATCGTCTCGTAGTCGATGTTCCACCGCTTCATCGTCCCGGGGGTGTAATTCTCGAGAATCACGTCCACCTTGGCCGCCAGCTTGCGGAAGAGCTCCTGCCCTTCCGGCTTGTTCAGGTCCATCGTCAGGCCCTTCTTGCCTCGGCCGATGCTGACGAAGCCCAGGGGTACGCCTTCCTTCTGGGGGGGGAACAGCCGCGCGTCCTCGCCCCGGCCGGGCCGCTCTACCTTGTAAACCTCCGCCCCGTAGTCGGCCAGGAGGCAGCCGCAGAAGGGCCCCGCGATTGTCGTTGTGAAATCAATTACCTTTACGCCTTTCAGTGGTTTCATCCGTAGCTCCTTTCCATATGACTTGACAGGTGGAATCTGCCATTCTCAAAACATGACTGACCAGTCAGTCGAGAAACGATTAACGACTTCCCAAGGGCTTGTCAAGCAAAAAGTTAGCGGAGAATTTCCTTGACAAGGCCCCGGTTTTGTCCTTTATTCAGCCCTTTCTTCCGGGTAAGGTATTTTGCCATGAGAATTCCCATCGGCCACATCCCCGAGGAAGGCCTGAGCCTCACCTTCACAAAAGAGAACGGTTGGCTCGAGCAGTTCCTGGACGGGGGCGGAGCGGTGGAATTCTCGGCGGGGGCCGTGGAGGTCTCCTGCACCCTCCGGAAGGTGAGGGAAGCCGTATACGCCTGGGGCACCCTGGAGTCGGAGGTCAAAGGAGCATGCAGCCGTTGTCTGGAAAATGCGCGGTTGCACATCCGGGGTGAATTCCGGTATATCTTTCTCCCCGAACCGGAAGCGCATGCGGAAGAAGCGGAACTGTCCTCCGACGACCTGGACTGCGTGTACTACCGGGAGGAGGTCATCGACCTGGACCCGGTCATCTACGAGCAGGTCATGCTCCAGGTGCCCATGAGGATACTCTGCCGGGACGACTGTCGGGGGCTCTGCCCCTCCTGCGGGGCCAACCTGAACCGGGAGGCCTGCTCATGTCCCCCGCGGGGCGGCGACGAGCGGCTTGCCGTTTTGAAGAAGCTGAAACTGAAAAAAACTTAAAAAAGAGGAACATCCGTCATGCCAAACCCAGTCAAGAGACACTCCAAGACCCGCCGGAACAAGCGGAGATCCCATGACTTCCTGACTCCGGCCCTGGGCTCCGCCTGTCCCCAGTGCGGCGAGATGAAACTTCCCCACCGCGTTTGCCCCAATTGCGGCACCTACAAGGGCCGCGAGGTCGTGCCGGCGGAGAAGCTGTCGTAGCCGGACCCGGCCGCTTTGGAAAGGTCCGCCCATGTGCCGACTGGGACTGGTTTTTCCCGGACAGGGCTCGCAGTACGTCGGAATGGGGAGCGACCTGTGCCGCGAATTCGGCGCCGCGCGCGCCGTCTTCGACCGGGCCGGGGACATCCTGGGATTCGACCTGGCGGCTCTCTGCTTCGAGGGACCCCGGGAGGCCCTGGACCTGACGGTCAACACCCAGACGGCAATCCTGACCCTGGAGATCGCCATCTTCGACACCCTGCGCAGGGAAGTGGCGCTGGACCCGGCCGTCCTGGCGGGTCACAGCCTGGGGGAATACGCGGCCCTCTACGCCGCGGGCGCCCTGTCCCTGGAGCACCTTCTCCCCCTGGTCCGGGCCCGGGCGAGGTACCACCAGGAAGCGGTGCCCGTCGGGGAAGGGGCCATGGCCGCCATCCTGGGGCCCGGGGAGGAGGCCGTCGAGGCCGCCTGCCGGCTGGTCCGCGGCGAGGGGGAAGAGGTCACGCTGGCCATCCACAACGCCCCCGGCCAGACCGTCGTGTCCGGCCATACGGCGGCGGTGGATCGGGTGGTGGAAGAGATCCGGCGCTCCGGCGGGGCCCAGGCGGTGAAGCTGCCCATCAGCGTTCCCTGCCACTGCGATCTTCTGGCCCGGGCGTCGGAGCGGCTCCGGGAGGACCTGGAGCGGATCCCCTTCGGGGATTTTTCCGTTCCCGTCATCCCGAACTGCGATCCCGGCGTTTTCTACACCCCGGAAACGGCCCGGGATCTTCTGTGCCGGCAGATCATCCAGCCGGTGCGGTGGAAGGAAACCATAGAGAAAATGGCCGACTTGGGAGTGGACACCATCCTGGAGATAGGTCCCAAGCGCACCCTGTCGGCCCTCATCAAGCGCATCGACCGGAGATTCCGCCTGCTGAACGCGGAGAACGCGGATTCCGTGAGGAAGAACGCCGCTCTCCTGCGCGAGGAGCCGGAGCGTCCGTTGCAACCCTGAAGGAGGAAACGGTTCATGACACTGGAGGAAAAGGTAATCGGCATCATCATGGAACAACTCGGCGTGACGAAGGAGGAATGCGTCCCCGAGGCGGCCTTCATCGAGGACCTGGGCGCCGACTCCCTGGATCTCGTGGAGTTGATCATGGAGATGGAAGAGAACTTCGGCATCACCATCGCCGACAACGAACTGGAAAAGATCCGCACCATCCAGGATGCCATCGATTTCCTCCGGAGCAAGGGCGTTTCCTGATCTTTGAACGACCGCAGGCGGGGTTCATGACCACGAGAAGAAGGGTAGTCATCACGGGCATGGGGGCCGTGACCCCCGTGGGGAACTCCGTCCGGGAGGCCTGGGAGAGCGTCTGCGCGGGCCGGTCCGGCATCGGCCCCATCACCCGCTTCGACACCGCCGGGTTTCAGACCACCATCGCCGGAGAGCTGAAGAACTTCGACCCCCTGGCCTTCGTCGAGCAGAAGTGGCTCCGCCGCCTCGACCTCTTCATCGTTTACGCGCTGGCCGCCGCCGACATGGCCATGGCCGACGCGGCGCTGACGGCGGAGACCGCCGGGGGCGACCGGGCCGGGACGATCATCGGGTCCGCCATCGGCGGGCTCGCCACCATGGAGACGGCAAAGAGCGCCCTCGACCGGGGCGGCCCCCGGAAAATCTCCCCCTTCGCCATCCCCGCCGCCCTGGGCAACCTGGCGGCGGGCCACGTGTCCATGCGCCACTCCCTCCGGGGACCCATCAACTGCACCACCACCGCCTGCTCCGCCGGGAACCACGCCATCGGCGACGCCTACCGGCACATTGCCGGCGGCTGGGCCGACGTCATGGTCGCCGGCGGATCCGAGGCGGCCATCACCCCCCTGGGGGTGGGCGGCTTCAACGTCATGCGGGCCATCTCGCTGCGCAACAACGAGCCCGAAAAGGCCAGCCGCCCCTTCGACCGGGACCGGGACGGGTTCGTGGTCTCCGAGGGGTGCGGACTCGTGGTCCTCGAGGAGATGACCCGGGCCCTCGAGCGGGGCGCCCGGATCTACGCCGAGGTCGCCGGATACGGGGCCACCGCCGACGCCTACCACCTGGCGGCACCGCCGCCGGGGCACGAGGGCGCCGTCCGGTGCATGCGGGCGGCCCTCCGGGATGCCGGGCTTCAGCCCGGGGACATCGACTACATCAACGCCCATGGCACCTCCACGCCCCTGAACGACCTTTACGAGACGGAGGCTGTCAAGACCGTCTTCGGAGAACACAGCCGAACCGTGGCGGTCAGCTCGACGAAATCCATGACGGGGCACCTGCTGGGGGCCGCCGGCGGGGTCGAGGCCGTCTTCACGGCCAAGGCCATCGAGGAGGGCGTGATCCCGCCCACCATCAACCTGGACAACCCCGAACCGGCGTGCGACCTGGACTACGTGCCCCACACAGCCCGGCGGCAGGAAATCCGGGCCGCCCTGTCGAGCACCTTCGGCTTTGGCGGGGCCAACGCCGTGGTTGTCTTCCGGAAGTTCGTCCCATGAACCGGGAACCGCTCATCCTCGGCGCCGACCACGCCGGGTACGATCTGAAGGAAGCCGTCCGGGACATCCTGACGAAGGATGGCATCCCCGTGACCGACGCCGGGACGACCGGCCCGGAATCGGTGGACTACCCAGACTACGCCCGCCCCGTGGCGGAGGCCGTCTCAGCGGGCCGGTTCGGCCGGGGGATCCTGGTTTGCGGCTCCGGCGTTGGCATGTCCATTGCCGCCAACCGCTATCCCGGCATCCGGGCCGCCCTGTGCCTCGACGAGGAGACGGCCCGCCTGAGCCGCCTCCACAACGACAGCAACGTCCTCGTCCTGGCGGGCCGGAAGACCGCTCCCGGAGTGGCGCGGGACATCATCCGGGTCTGGCTGGAGACGGGATTCGAAGGGGGGCGCCACCAGGCGCGCCTCAACAAGATCCGTGCCATCGAGGAAACCCTCCGCCGCTGACGGGCGGAGGCGGCGATCCCGCTTTCCCTGCGCCGCATGGGCGGCGGGGAAGACGGGCCGCGGCGGAAGGAAACAGCGACAAACCATCCTAATCGAAGGGGAGGACGACAAGACCCATGACGCTCTTGAGAAAGACGGACCCGGAAATCGCCGACGCCATCCTTAAGGAAACGGTCCGGCAGGCGGGCAAACTGGAGATGATCGCCTCGGAGAACTTCGTCAGCGAGGCCGTCCTGATGGCCCAGGGCAGCATCATGACGAACAAGTACGCCGAGGGCTACCCGGCGAAGCGCTACTACGGGGGCTGCGAGTTCGTGGACGTCGCCGAGTCGTTGGCCATCGAGCGCTGCAAGAGGCTCTTCGGCGCCGACCACGCCAACGTCCAGCCCCACTCGGGCACCCAGGCGAACATGGCCGTCTACTTCGCCGTCCTCCAGCCGGGCGACACGGTCCTGGGCATGAACCTCTCCCACGGCGGGCACCTCTCCCACGGCAGCCCCGCCAACTTTTCCGGCCGGCTCTACAACGTCGTCGCCTACGGCGTCCGGAAAGACACGGAGACCATCGACTTCAACGAAGTGGAGGACCAGGCGAAGAAGCACAAGCCAAAGCTGATCGTCGTCGGCGCCAGCGCCTACCCCCGGACCATCGACTTCACCGCCTTCCGGCAGATCGCCGACTCCGTCGGGGCCGTCGTCATGGCCGACATCGCCCACATTGCGGGCATGGTGGCCGTGGGGCTCCACCCCTCGCCGGTCCCCGTCTGCGAGTTCGTGACCTCCACGACCCACAAGACCCTCCGGGGGCCCCGCGGGGGGCTGGTCATGTGCCGCCAGGACTTCGCCCAGGCCCTCAACAGCCGGGTCTTCCCGGGGATGCAGGGAGGGCCGCTGATGCACGTCATCGCCGCCAAGGCCGTGGCCTTCCAGGAGGCGCTCCAGCCGGCCTTCAAGGACTACCAGGCCCAAATCTTGAAGAACGCGAAGGCCATGGCGGACGCCCTCATGAAGGAAGGCTTCCGCATCGTCTCCGGCGGGACGGACAACCACCTGATGCTGGTGGACCTGACGGAGGCCGGCATCACCGGCCGGGACGCCCAGGAGGTCCTGGACCGGGCGGGCATCACCGTCAACAAGAACGGCATCCCCTTCGACACGAGGGGCCCCATGGTGACCAGCGGCATCCGGATCGGGACGCCGGCGCTGACCACCCGGGGGATGAAGGAAGACGAGATGCGCCTCATCGCGGGCTGGATCGCCCGGGTCCTCCGGGACCCCGGCAGCGAGGCCCTGGTGGCGGAAGTCCGGGCGGACGTGCAGGCCCTCTGCGAGCGGTTCCCCCTCTACGCGGAGCGGATCCGGGCGGGGTCATGACGGACGGAGCGGCGGAGCGTCCCTCCTGGGACGAGTACTTCATGGACATCGTCGGGGTCGTCTCCCGGCGCTCCACCTGCGTGCGGCGCAAGGTCGGGGCGGCCCTGGTCAAGGACCGGCGGATCCTGTCCACGGGGTACAACGGGGCCCCCTCGGGGATGGCCCACTGCCTGGACCGGGGGTGCCTCCGGCTGGAGATGAAGGTCCCCTCGGGGGAGCGCCACGAGCTCTGCCGGGGACTCCACGCGGAGCAGAACGCCATCATCCAGGCGGCCCTGCACGGCGTCAGCGTCCGGGGGGCGACCCTGTACTGCACGAACCACCCCTGCGTCATCTGCGCAAAGATGATCATCAACGCGGGGATCGTCCGGATTGTCATCCGCGACGGCTACCAGGACGACCTGGCGGCGGAGATGCTCCAGGAGGCGGGCATCGAGGTGGCCCACTCATGAAGTGCCCCTTCTGCGCCAACGGCGAGAACAAGGTCATCGACTCCCGGGTGAGCAAGGACAGCAATGCCATCCGGCGCCGCCGGGAGTGCCTGGCCTGCGGGAAACGCTTTACCACCTACGAGTACGTGGAGGAGGTCCTGCCGGTGGTGGTCAAGAAGGACGGCCGCCGGGAGCCCTTCGACATGGTGAAGATAAGGAACGGCATCAAGAAGGCCTGCGAGAAGCGGCCCATCCCGACGGAGAAGATCGAGGAGATCATCGAGCGGGTGGAGCAGGCCTGCCAGGAGTACCAGGGGAAGGAGATCCCCTCGACGGCCATCGGCGAGCAGGTCATGCGGGAACTGAAGGAGCTCGACGGGGTGGCCTACGTGCGCTTCGCCTCGGTGTACCGGTCCTTCAAGGACGTCGGGGACTTCATCGAGGAGCTGCAGGATTTCCTCCAGGTCAACGGCATCAAGCGGAAGCGGCCGAAAGGCTGAGGGATGCGGGTCATGTTCACGGGAATCATCCAGGGAACCGGGACCGTCCGGGGGCTCGCGAGGAAGGGCCCCGAGGGCCGGCTGGAAGTGGAGGCCGCCTTCGACTTCTCGGACGTCCGGACCGGCGACAGCATCGCCGTGAACGGCGCCTGCCTGACGGTGACCCGGCGGGACGGGAACCGCTTCGCCGCCGACGTGTCGGCGGAGACCCTGGAGCGGACCACCCTGAAGGGTCTCCGGACGGGGGAGCGGGTGAACCTGGAGAAGGCGCTCCGGCTGACCGATTTCCTCGGCGGGCACCTCGTCCTGGGCCACGTGGACGCCGTGGGGCGGATCGTCGAGAAGACCGACCGGGGCTCCTCGGTCGTGTTCGGCTTCGAGCTTCCCCGGGAGCTGGCCAGGTACATTGTGGAGAAGGGGTCCGTCGCGATCGACGGCATCAGCCTGACGGTAAACCGTTGTGAAAATAACCGTTTCTATGTTAACGTCATCCCCCATACGGCGGAGGAGACCACCCTGGGAGTCCGGAAGGTGGCCGACGCCGTGAACATCGAGACGGACATTCTGGGCAAATACATCGAGAAGCTCCTCCTGGGAGGAAAGGGCGGCCGGGGGATCGACCGGGCCTTCCTGGCGGAACACGGCTTCGACAAGGGATATTGAGACATGGCAGTCAGCACGATCAAGGAAGCACTGGAAGACATCCGGAACGGAAGAATGGTGATTCTCGTCGACGACGAGGATCGGGAAAACGAGGGCGACCTCTGCCTGGCGTCCCAGTTCGCCTCGGCGGAGGCCGTCAATTTCATGGCCCGCTACGGGAGGGGCCTCATCTGCCTGACCCTGACGGAGGAACACGCCGACCGGCTCCACCTCTACCCCATGGTGCGGGACAACCGGTCCCGCTTCGGCACGGCCTTCACCGTCTCCATCGAAGCGAAGCACGGGGTCTCCACGGGGATCTCGGCGGCCGACCGGGCCACGACAATCCGCACGGCCGTGAGCGACGACGCCCGGCCGGAGGACCTGGTCAGCCCGGGCCACATCTTCCCGATCCGGGCCCGCAGGGGCGGCGTCCTGGTCCGGACGGGGCAGACGGAAGGGTCCGTCGACCTGGCCCGCCTGGCGGGGCTGAAGCCCTCCGGCGTGATCTGCGAGATCATGAAGGACGACGGGACCATGGCCCGCATGCCGGACCTGGAGATTTTCGCCGCGGAGCACCGCCTGAAGATCGTCACCATCGCGGACCTGATCGAGTTCCGGATGCAGCACGAGCGGCTCATTCACCGCTCCGCCTCGGCCCTCCTGCCGACGAAATTCGGCGGCGACTTCCGTATCACCGTCTACGAGAACGACGTGGACGACATCCTCCACATCGCCCTGGTCAAGGGCGACATCCAGCCGGAGGACGACGTCCTCGTCCGGGTCCACTCCGAGTGCGCCACCGGTGACATCTTCGGGTCCCTCCGCTGCGACTGCGGCGACCAGCTCCAGACGGCCATGAGGATGGTGGAGGAGGAAGGGAAGGGCGTGATCGTGTACATGCACCAGGAGGGCCGCGGCATCGGCCTGGTGAACAAGATCAAGGCCTACGAGCTGCAGGAGCACGGCCACGACACGGTGGAGGCCAACATTGCCCTGGGGTTCAAGGCGGACCTCCGGGACTACGGTATCGGCGCCCAGATCCTGGCGGACCAGGGTGTCCGCAAGATGCGCCTCATGACGAACAACCCGCGGAAGATCGTGGGCCTGGAGGGATACGGCATCACCATCACCGAGCGGGTTCCCATCGAGATCGAGCCGACGGGGGACAGCCTCCGGTACCTGGCGGCGAAAAAGAAGAAGATGGGACACATATTGAACGGCGTCTAGCACGAACGGGGACAGATTGAAATCGGTCCCCGTTTCCCCAAGGAACGGAGAGAGATTATGGCCAAAACGCTGGAAGGAAAACTTGTCGCCAAGGGGATGCGGTTCGGCGTCGTTGCCAGCCGCTTCAACGACTTCATCTGCGGCCGCCTCATCGAGGGGGCCCTGGACGCCCTCGTCCGGGCCGGCGCCGACGAGAAGGACATCCAGGTCTACAAGGTCCCGGGGGCCTTCGAGCTGCCCCTGGCGGCGAAGAAGGTCGCCAAGAGCGGCCGCTACGACGCCGTGATCTGCCTGGGGGCGGTGATCCGGGGGGCCACGCCCCACTTCGAGTACATCAGCGCCGAGGTGACCAAGGGGATCGCCATGGTGGGGCTCGAGACGGAAGTGCCCGTCGCCTTCGGGGTTCTCACGACCGACACGATCGAGCAGGCCATTGAGCGGGCCGGGACGAAGTCGGGCAACAAGGGCTGGGACGCGGCCATGACGGCCATCGAGATGGTCGACCTCTTCCGGAAAATCTAGGCGGGCCGCCCTGGCGGCATCATAACCATGCAATTGAGAAGGAAGGCCCGGGAAGCGGCCGTGCAGATCCTCTACGGCCTCGACGTCCAGGAACGGGACCCCTGGGAAGCTCTCGAACATTTCTGGCAGCACTTCGACCGCTCGGAGATGCCGGGGGAGGTGCGGGAATTCGCCGCGGGCCTCGTGACCGGCACCTGGGAGCGGCGGGAGGAGATCGACGCGCTCATCGGGAGCTGCTCCGAGCACTGGTCCCTCCCCCGCATGTCCAAGGTGGACAAGGCCATCCTCCGCATGGCCGTCTTCGAGCTCCGGTTCTGCCCCGACATCCCGCCCAAGGTGGCCCTCAACGAGGCCATCGACCTGGGCAAGCTCTTCGGCTCCGAGAACTCGGGGGCCTTCATCAACGGAATCCTCGACGCCCTGCACGGCCGCCACGGCCGGGAGGGCAAACCCCCGGGGCCGGGCCGGGACGAGCCGGCCTCCGCGACAGAGGGACCGAAAAGCCCGGAGACGCTTCCGGACTGATCGTCCGCCAGACCCCGCACATTCCCGTTTTCCCCAATCCTGTTGAAAGAACAGGACCGTTGTGTTACGACGGGACAACATCTCGACGCCAAGGGAGCCCGCCATGAACATCAAGTACAACCCGTGGGAAATCGAAGAGAAATGGCAGAAGATCTGGGAAGATGACAAGACGTTCCACGTCGGGGAAGACCCGGCGAAGAGGAAGTACTACCTCCTGGAGATGTTCCCCTACCCCTCCGGCCGGATCCACATCGGCCACGTCCGCAACTACGCCATCGGCGACGTGGTCTCCCGCTACAAGCGGATGAAGGGGTTCAACGTCCTGCACCCCATGGGCTGGGACTCCTTCGGCATGCCCGCCGAGAACGCCGCCATCGAGCGGGGCATCCACCCCGCCGTCTGGACGAACGAAAACATCGCCAACATGAAGAAGCAGCTCAAGCGCATGGGCTTCAGCTACGACTGGGACCGGGAGCTCTCCACCTGCGAACCTTTCTACTACAAGTGGGAGCAGCTCTTCTTCCTGTGGATGTACGAGAAGGGGCTGGCCTACAAGAAGACCTCCTCGGTGAACTGGTGCCCCAAGTGCCAGACCGTCCTGGCCAACGAGCAGGTGGAGGCGGGGCTCTGCTGGCGCTGCTCCTCCGACGTGGCGGAGAAGACCCTGGACCAGTGGTTCTTCCGCATCACCGCCTACGTGGACGAGCTGCTCGAGGGCTGCGACCGCCTCCCCGGCTGGCCCGAGCGGGTCCTGACGATGCAGCGCAACTGGATCGGCAAGAGCCACGGCTTCGAGATGATCTTCCCCATGGCCGACGGCAAGGGCGAGATCAAGGTCTTCACCACCCGGCAGGACACCATCTACGGCGCCACCTTCATGCTCATCGCCGCGGAGCACCCGCTGGTCCTGGAACTGGCGAAGGGAAAGGAGTGCGAGAAGGCGGCCCAGGAGTTCGTCGACCGGGTCAAGCGGCAGGACAAGAACCTCCGCACCTCCGACTACTACGAGAAGGAGGGTGTGTTCCTCGAGTCGTACTGCCTGAACCCCGTGACCCACAAGAAGATGCCCATCTACGCCGCCAACTTCGTCCTGGCCGACTACGGCACGGGCTGCGTCATGGCGGTTCCCACCCACGACCAGCGGGACTTCGAGTTTGCCAAGAAGTACAACCTGCCCCTGATCGTGGTCATCCAGCCCGAAAACCGGGCGCTCAACACCCAGACCATGACGGAGGCCTACGTCGACGAGGGGATCCTCGTGAACTCCGGGCCCTTCAACGGCATGGAGAACATGAAGGCCCTCGACGCCATCGCCGACCACCTGATCTCCATCAACCGGGGAACGCGGACCATCCAGTACCGCCTCCGCGACTGGGGGATCTCCCGCCAGCGCTACTGGGGCGCGCCCATCCCCATGGTCTACTGCGACAAGTGCGGCACCGTCCCGGTTCCCGAGAAGGACCTCCCGGTGGTCCTGCCCATGGACGTGGAGCTGACCGGCGAGGGCGGCTCGCCCCTGGCCCGCCACAAGGCCTTTGCCGAGACGGCCTGCCCCGGCTGCGGCGGCCCCGCCCGGCGCGAGACCGACACGATGGACACCTTCGTGGAGTCCTCCTGGTACTTCGACCGCTTCTGCTGCGCCACGCATGACGTGAAGCCCGGCCTGGACCGGAAGGCCCTGGACTACTGGATGCCCGTGGACCAGTACATCGGCGGGATCGAGCACGCGATCCTGCACCTCCTCTACTCCCGCTTCTACACGCGGATGCTCCGGGACTTCGGCGTCATCGGTTGCGACGAGCCCTTCGCGAACCTCCTCACCCAGGGGATGGTCTGCAAGGAAACGATGAAGTGCCCCGAGCACGGGCTCCTCTTCCCGGAGGAGGCGAAGGAGGGCAAGTGCGCCGCCTGCGGGAAGGACGTGGTCATCGGGAAGACGGAGAAGATGTCGAAATCGCTGAAGAACATCGTCGATCCCGACTACCTGGTGGAGAAGTACGGTGCCGACACGGCCCGGGCCTTCTGCCTCTTCGCGTCGCCGCCGGAGAAGGACCTGGAGTGGAGCGACCAGGGCGTGGAGGGGTCCTTCCGCTTCCTGAGCCGAATCTGGCGGATCGTGACGGAGGAGTACATCGAGGACATCCGGGACGTGGCCCCCTTCGACGGGAAAGCGCCCTTGGAGGGAGACCTGAAGAGCCTGCGCCGGAAGACCCACCAGACGATCCGCAAGGTGTCCGGCGACCTGGAGGACCGCTTCCGCTTCAACACGGCCATCAGCGCCGTCATGGAGCTGGTGAACGCCCTGTACCTGGTGCCCCGGCCCGCGAAGACCGACGCCACGGGCCTGGCGGTGATCCGGGAGGCCGTGGAGGCGGTGCTCCTCCTCATGGCCCCCATCGTCCCCCACATCACGGAGGAACTCTGGCAGATGCTGGGCCAGAAGACGCATCTCGCCGACATGCCCTGGCCCGACTGGGACCGGGAGGTGGCCTCGGAGGAGGAGATCACCGTGGTGCTCCAGGTCAACGGCAAGGTCCGCAGCCGCATCACCGTGCCGGCCGACGAGGAGGAAGAGAAGATCAAGGCCCTCGCCCGGGCGGACGAGAAGATCGGGAAGTTCCTGGAGGGCAAGCAGGTGGTCAAGGAGATCTACGTCCCCCGGAAGCTCGTCAACATCGTGGTGAAGGACTGACGGGGACGGAACGAAGATGAGCATCCCGAAACGACAGATCTTCTGGCTGGTCGTCCTGGTCCTGACGTGCCTGTGGGCCTGCGGCTACCATTTCGTGGGCACCGGCGGCGACGGCATCGACCCCGCCATCAAGCGGGTCCACGTCCGGACCTTCGGCAACGCCACCAACGAGCCCAACGTGGAGAACACCTTCCGGGCGGCCTTCATCGACCGGCTCATCCAGGGCGGGCGCTTCCAGGTGGTGGACCAGCCTGCCCAGGCGGACGCCGTCCTGAAGGGCAACGTCAAGAGCCTCGTCCGGGTGCCCCTGGCCTACACGGTGGGGAACCTGGCGGCGGAAGAGCGGTGGCACGTGGTCGTGGATATTTCCCTCGAGGAGCGGGAAGCGGGGAAGGTCCTCTGGGCGAACAGCGACTTCGGGCTGACGGGGGACTACCGGGTGGACCCGGTGAACCTCTCGCTGACCGAGCAGAACCGAAGAAACGCCCTCGTCAAGCTGGCCAGCGACACAGCCGAGAGGGCGTATTCCATGATCCTTTCCGGTTTCTGAGCGGACGGGCTACTTCTTGAGAAGGGTGTTGACCCTCTTCGTGAGGCGGGAAACCTTGCGGGAGGCGGTCTTCTTGTGAAAGACGCCCTTGGCGGCTGCCTTCTGGATGATCGGGACCGCCTCCGCCAGCGCGGCCTGCGAACCGTCCTTGTCCTTGCCCGCCACGGCGCCGACCACTCCCTTGACCTGCGTCTTGACGTTGGACTTCACCATGGCGTTCGTAAGGCGCCTCTTCTCAGCCTGCTTGCTTCTCTTGATCGCGGATGCGTGTGTGGCCAACTGCCTTCCTCCTGAGGAAATTAAGGCGTGACCTTTAACAGAAATGCCCCGCCCTGTCAAGGGCAAAGTGCACCAAAGACGTCAACAATCGCTTGACTTGCAAAATGTTATTGGGTATGGTGCCCTCCGCAACAATCCAATCCGACCAAGAAGTGGGGATGTAGCTCACCTGGGAGAGCGCGGCGTTCGCAATGCCGAGGTCAGGGGTTCGAGCCCCCTCATCTCCACCATTTCTTTCCTTTAACCTGTCAACCTTTGCCCCCGTAGCTCAGGAGGATAGAGCACCGGATTCCTAATCCGGGTGCCCCGCGTTCGAGTCGCGGCGGGGGCACCATTTATTTCAAGGGGTTACAGATCATGGTCTGTGGCCCCTTTTTCTTTTTTGCTACCCTATTGCTACCCGAAAAACTTTTTTCCAGTGCTCACCTACACCCCGTTATTGTTTCATCAACAAAACCAGTCCTGTTAATATCACGGCTGTCCGGTTAACTTTCGAATAAATCCAAATGGTTGCTGGATTGAGGTTCCGTTTTGTACTTGAAAGCGTCGTTAACCACTTGAAACAAGCACCTTCTTTCAAAAATATTGGTCTCCAGAATTTGCAAAAT
>JBFYXW010000001.1:0-2515 GCA_041310335.1 Syntrophaceae bacterium
GGGGGCGCCTCGCCATGGCCTGGCAGATGGCGCACCGCTGCCTTTCCCCCCCCGAAACCTGGTGGGGCTTGCGGTTCCGCATCGGACCCAGGCCGAAGAAGCGGATCAGCCCCTCGACCTCCTGCCGGTCCTTCGTTGCAAAAGCGGCGTTGCCGTACAGCGACAGGTGGGGGAAGAGGGTGTAGTCCTGAAAGACATATCCCAGGCCACGCTTCTGGGGAGAGAGGCGGATGCCTTTCTCCTGATCGAAAAACGTCTCCCCGTTGAAGAGAACCGTCCCCCCGTCGGGCTGTTCCAGTCCCGCCACCATCCGGATGATCGTGGTCTTGCCCGCTCCGGAGGGGCCGATCAGGGCCAGGGTCGATCCTTCGGGACAGGAGAAGGCGACGTCGATTTCCAGTCTCTCCAGCCGCTTTGAGAGACGGACGTGCAGCCCTTTCATGACGCCTCCTTTCGGGTCAGCCTGTTCACGAGCAGGAGGAAGCAGTAGCTGACGGGGATGAAGGCCAGGGAGAGGAGCCAGGCCTTCTCGTACTGGAATGACTCGACGGCCTCGTAGATGGCGATGGAGGCGACCCTGGTCTCGCCGGGGATGCTGCCACCCACCATGAGGATCACCCCGAAGGCGCCCAGGCTGTGGAGAAAGACCAGGATCGCCGCCGCGGCAATGCCGTTCCGGCTGTTGGGAAGGACGACCCGGAAGAAGGTGGCCAGGGGGGAAAGGCCCAGGACGTAAGCGCTTTCCCTCAGCCGGGGATCGAGTTTTTCAAAGGCGGCCTTGATGGGCTGGATGGCGAAGGGAAGGCTGTAAATGGCGCAGGCCACGACGATTCCTGTGAACGTGAAGAGCAGGGTCCCGCCGAAGAGGTCTTCCCAGAGCGAGCCGACCGTCCCCCGGGGACCCAGGAGGCAGAGCAGGTAGAAGCCGATCACCGTGGGAGGCAGGGCGATGGGAAGATTGATGAGGGCATCGACGAAGGTCTTGCCCGGCCATGTGAAGCAGGCCAGGACATAGGCCAGCGGAGAGGCGATCGCGATCAGGACCAGCGTCGTGATCAGGGCCAGCTTCGCCGAGAGGTAAAGAGGGATCCACTCCATCTATCGATAGCCGTACTTGTTCTTGACGGTTTGCGCTGCCGGGGACTGGAGGTATTGGAGAAACCGGTCGGCTCCGGCTCGGTTCGTCGAGCGGTTCAGGAGACAGGCTCCCTGCCGGATCGGGGGCGCCTCCTCGATGTCATAGTGGCAGCCGCTCGCCTTGGCGCCCCGCACGGAGGAAAGGGCGCAGAAGCCGACGTCCGCTCCGCCCGTGGCTGCGTATTGAAATGCCTGGGCAATCGTCTGGCCCGTGATCCATTTCTTCTCCGGACTGTTCCAGAGGCCGGCTCGACGCAGGGCCGCCTCCGCGGCGGCCCCGTAGGGCGCCACCGCCGGGTTCGCCATGGCGACCCTCTGGACGTCCTTTCTCTTCATGACCTCGCGCCAGTTTGTGGCGCCGCAGAATTTCTTGCCCTCAGCCCACAGGACCACGCTGCCCGTGGCATATACAAAAGGCTTCCCGCCGAGACCCTTTTTGAAAAGGTCTGCGGGACGCTCCTCGTCGGCGGAGAGAAAGGCGTCGTAGGGCGCGCCGTTCGTGATCTGGTGATAGAGGCTTCCCGAGGAGGAGAACACGCCTTCCACGGGGATGCCCGTTTCACCGGTGAAGGCGGCGGCGATTTCCTTGAAGGGTTGCTGAAAGTTTGCAGCCACGGCCACCCGCAGGGGCTCAGCGGCGTGAAGCGGCTGAATGGAGGGAAAGGCGATGGACAGGCACAGCAGGGAAAAAAGGGTGAAAAGGGAAAATCGCGGCGTCGGCAGGGGAGTCTTCATCTTCCGTTTCCTCCTTGCGGGAGTGTTGTTTTCCAGCGGGAACGAAGGGGCCTCTCAAAGGTATGTCGCAAATAGCATAAGTGCCGGCCAAACGCAACACCCATCGTGCGATTCTCCTCATTTTATTTGCGATTCGGGGATCCTTTTCCGGTCCGAACAGGGGTCCTTTCCGGAATCCCTGTCTTCCTCTTCAAACGCGCGATGGAACCCCCGTGACAGTCCCCGCGCCAAGGAGCAACCCCGCACCGGGAACTGGAAAAGAGACACAGAAAAGGGGGCAGATTCCGAATCTGCCCCCTTGTTCACTGTTCCGCCACCGGGCCTCAGTGCCCGCCGCCGGCCTTCTCCTCGCCGTAGACCACCAGCTTCCCCTCGTGCTCCATCTCCTTGAGCCACTTCGGGTGCTGCTTCACCAGCCACGCTCGCGTCACCCAGCCGTGCAGCATCGCCGGCAGAGACCCCGGGGAACCAACCGTCCCCAGGTACAGGTGAACGAAGAAAAACGCGAAGATCGTCACGAACCCCAGCGCGTGCAGCACGAACATCCACCGCACCAGTCCGGACGGGAAACTCAGGGGGACCCACATGATCAAACCCGTCACGAACATCAGGACCCCGCCCCCGGCCACCGCCAGGAAGAAGG
>JBFYXW010000016.1:0-50882 GCA_041310335.1 Syntrophaceae bacterium
CCTTTCCCGACCCGCGCCGTGTCGGCCACCCCGTCTTCACGGCAGGTTTTGCCGGCAGCGGTCGCACAGGTCGGGATGCGCGGGATCGGTCCCCACGGTCTCGTTGTAGTTCCAGCAGCGATGGCACTTGGTCCCCGCCGACCGGACGACCCCCACCGCCAGGCCTTCGATCTCCTGGCTTTCGAACGGATTGTCCAGGGCTTCCCGTCCCACCAGCTCGATCTGGGAGACGATCAGGAGGGATCGCAGGTCTTCCAGGTGGGACTCCAGGAGCGACCGGTGACCCTCCGGCGTCGCGACCCGTACTCTCGCGTCGAGGGAGTGCCCGATCGCTTTGCTCTTCCGGGCCTGTTCCAGGGCCTTGGCGATCTCCCCCTTGACGGCAATCATCGACTTCCAGTGTTCGCCCAGGTCCGGGTTCAGAAGCGCCGGATCCACCTTCGGGAACTCCGCCAGGTGGACACTGCCGGCCTTGCCGTCCCAGGCGGGCAGGGCGGACCAGATCTCCTCCGCCGTGAAGGTCAGGATGGGGGCCAGCAGGCGAGCCATGGCATCGAGGATGACCGTCATGGCCGTCTGGGCCGAGCGGCGTTCCCGGGACGCCGGCCGGGACGTGTAGAGACGGTCCTTCAGGACGTCCAGGTACAGGGAGCTCAAGTCCACCGTGCAGAAGTTGTGCAGGGTGTAGAAGGCCACGTGGAACTGGAAGTTTTCGTAGGCCTCCGTCACCCGCCGGGTTACTTCCTGGAGACGGTGCAGGGCCCAGCGGTCCATCTCTTCCATCTCGTCGGGGGCCACCGCGTCCCGTCCCCGGTCGAAATCGTAGAGGTTGCCCAGGATGAACCGGCCGGTGTTGCGGATTCTCCGGTAGGCCTCGACAAGGCGCTTGAGGATCTCCTCGGAGATCCGGATGTCCATCGTGTAGTCCTCGGCGGCCACCCACAGGCGAAGGATTTCCGCACCGTACCGGTCGATGATGTCCTGGGGGTCGACGACGTTGCCGACGGACTTGGACATCTTCTTTCCCTCCCCGTCCACGACGAACCCGTGGGTCAGGACGTTCCGGTAGGGGGCCCGGTTCCGGCTGCCCACGGACTCCAGAAGGGAGGAGTGGAACCAGCCGCGGTGCTGGTCGCTTCCCTCCAGGTACATGTCCGCCGGGGAGCGGTGATCGGGCCAGGTCTCGAGGACCGCGGCGTGGCTGACGCCGGAGTCGAACCACACGTCGAGGATGTTCGTTTCCTTGCGGAATTCCGTGCCCTGGCAGTGGGGGCAGACGGTTCCCGGGGGCATCAGGTCTTGTGCGTCCCGCTCGTACCAGACGTCCGCCCCGTGCTGCCTGACGAGGGAGACCACGTAGTCCACCATGTCTGACGTCAGGAGTTCGTTCTGGCAGGCCGTGCAGTAGAAGATGGTGATGGGCACGCCCCAGAGTCGCTGGCGGGAGATGCACCAGTCCGGGCGGTTTTCGACCATGCCGTAAATCCGGTCCCGGCCCCAGGAGGGAAACCAGCGCACCGTGTCGATGGCGGTCAGGGCGTTCTTCCGGAGGTCGTTGCGCTCCATGGAGATGAACCACTGTTCCGTGGAGCGGAAGATGATGGGCTCCTTGCAGCGCCAGCAGTGGGGATAGGAGTGCTCGATGTCCACCAGCCCCAGGAGCGCGCCCAGCTCCTTCAGCTTCGCATTGACGGCGTCGTTGGCGTCGAAGACGAACTGTCCCGCGAAGTCGGCCACGTCGGGCGTGAATTTTCCATCCTCGTCCACGGGGGCGTAGTTGTCCAGGCCGTACTTCATGCCGATCTCGTAGTCTTCCTGCCCGTGGCCGGGGGCGATGTGGACGCAGCCGGTTCCCGCTTCCAGGGTGACGAAGGGGGCCAGGATCAGGACGCTCTCCCGGTCGATGAGGGGGTGGCGGGTCTTGAGGCCCTCCATGACACTGCCGGGGAACTCGTCCAGGATTTCATGGGGTTTCCCCTTCCAGCCGAAGGCGTCGAGGCAGTAATCCAGGAGCTCCTTGGCCAGGATCAGGACCTCCCCCTCGACCTTGACGGCGATGTAGAGGAACTCCTCGTGAAAGGCGATGGCCAGGTTGGCGGGGATGGTCCAGGGGGTGGTGGTCCAGATGACGACGCTGACCTTCTCCCCCTTGAGGGCGGGACGGACCGCGCCGATGTCGGAGATCATGGGGAACTTCACGTAGATGGACGGAGTCGTGTGATCCCCGTACTCCACCTCCGCCTCCGCCAGGGCGGTTTTGCAGGTGGCGCACCAGTAGACGGGCTTCTTGCCCTTGTAGACGCTGCCCCCCAGCCAGAGTTTCCCGAATTCGGCCACGGTCACGGCCTCGTAGTCGAAGGCCATGGTCAGGTAGGGCTTCTCCCAGTCCCCGAAGACCCCCAGACGCTTGAACTGGGCCCGCTGGACGTCGACGAACTTCTCCGCGTAGGCGCGGCAGAACCGCCGCTTGTCCGCCTGGGGCATGTCGTAGCGCTTGTCTCCCAGTTCCTTGTCGACCTGGTGCTCGATGGGAAGGCCGTGGCAGTCCCAGCCCGGCACGTAGATGCTGTCGAAACCGGACATGTTCTTGGACTTGATGACCATGTCCTTGATGATCTTGTTGAGGGCGGTTCCGAGGTGGATGTTGCCGTTCGCGTAGGGAGGACCGTCGTGGAGGATGTACACCGGCCGTCCCTTGGACACCTCGCGGATCTTGCCGTAGATGCCCGCTTCGTCCCAGGCGCGGAGCATGTCCGGTTCCCTCTGTGCCAGGTTGGCCTTCATGGGGAAGTCGGTTTTCGGTAGGTTGAGGGTGGCCTTGTAGTCCATGATCCGCTCCTGTTTCGGGGATTTTATGACCGTTGAGCCCTACCACAGAAGGTATGGATTTTCAAGAAGAAGAAAGAGCCCCCGACGGGTCGCCGGGGGCTCTTATTGCTCAGGGAAAGGAATGGTCGGACGGGTTTACATGCCCATTCCGGGGTATCCGCCTCCGCCGGGCATGGGCGGCATCATGGCGCCCTTCTCTTCGGGCTTGTCGGCGATCATGCACTGGGTGGTCAGCATGAGGGAAGCCACCGATGCGGCGTTCTGCAGGGCGAACCGGGTCACCTTGGTGGGATCGATGACGCCGGCCTGGATCATGTCCTCGAACTTCTCGTTGGCGGCGTTGAAACCGAACGACCCCTTCTTCTCCTTGACCTTCTCGACGACGATGGAGCCTTCCCAGCCGGCGTTGGAGGCGATCATCCTCAGGGGCTCCTCCAGGGACTTCTTGACGATATTGACTCCGACCTGCTGGTCCCCGGCGAGTTTCATCTTGTCGAGGGCCTGGATGCAGCGGACGTAGGCTACGCCGCCGCCGGGGACGATGCCCTCTTCCACGGCCGCGCGGGTTGCGTTCAGGGCGTCCTCGACGCGTGCCTTCTTTTCCTTCATCTCCGTTTCCGTGGCGGCGCCGACGCGAATCACGGCCACCCCGCCGACGAGCTTCGCCAGGCGCTCCTGGAGCTTCTCGCGGTCGTAGTCCGACGTGGTCTCCTCGACCTGGGCCCGGATCTGTTTCACGCGGCCCTCCAGGGACTTGCGGTCACCCGCCCCGTCGATGATGGTGGTGTTGTCCTTGTCGATGATGATCTTCTTGGCACGCCCCAGGTCTTCCAGGCGGGCGTTTTCGAGCTTGGAGCCGATGTCCTCGGAGAGCATTTTCCCGCCGGTGAGAATGGCGATGTCCTCGAGCATGGACTTCCGGCGGTCGCCAAACCCGGGGGCCTTCACGGACGCCACGTGGAGGGTTCCGCGGATCTTGTTGACCACCAGCGTGGCCAGCGCCTCGCCCTCGACCTCCTCGGCGATGATCAGAAGCGGCCTGCCCATCTTGGCGATCTGCTCCAGGATCGGCAGCAGGTCCTTCATGCTGCTGATCTTCTTCTCGTTGATGAGGATGAGGGCGTCCTCGAGGACCACCTCCATCTTCTCGGGGTTGGTCACGAAGTAGGGGGAGATATAGCCGCGGTCGAACTGCATGCCTTCCACGATCTCCAGTTCCGTCTCGAGGCCCTTGGCCTCTTCCACGGTGATGACGCCCTCCTTGCCGACCTTGCTCATGGCCTCGGCGATGATGTTCCCGATCCCCACATCGTTGTTGGCGGAGATGGTTCCCACCTGGGCGATTTCCTTCTGGTCCTTCGTGGGCTTGCTGAGCTTCTTGAGCTCCCCGACGACCACTTCCACGGCCTTGTCGATGCCGCGCTTGAGGTCCATGGGGTTGCTGCCGGCGGCGACGGTCTTGGCACCTTCGCGGTAGATGGCCTGGGCCAGGATGGTGGCCGTCGTCGTTCCGTCACCGGCTACGTCGCTGGTCTTGCTGGCCACTTCACGGACCATCTGGGCGCCCATGTTCTCGAACTTGTCCTCCAGTTCGATCTCCTTGGCCACGGTGACGCCGTCCTTCGTCACGGTGGGCGCGCCGAATGACTTGTCCAGAATGACGTTTCTGCCCTTGGGGCCCAGTGTGACCTTTACGGCATCGGCCAGGGTGTTGACACCCTTGAGGATCGACTTCCTGGCTTCCTCGTCGTACTGCAAAACCTTTGCTCCCATTCTTATCCTCCTCCTTCTCGGCTGTATTTACTTTTCGATGATTCCCAGAATGTCATCCTCTCGCATGATGAGGTACTCCTTGCCTTCCACCTTGACTTCGGTGCCGGCGTACTTGCTGAAGAGGATCCGGTCGCCGGCCTTGACATCCAGCTTCACGAGCTTGCCGTCCTCCGCCGTGCGGCCCTTGCCGACGGCTACGACCTTGCCTTCCATCGGCTTTTCCTTGGCCGTGTCGGGGATGATGATCCCTCCCTTGGTCTTCTGCTCCTCGTCCATCCTCTCGACGATGACGCGATCTTGAAGCGGTCTGATCTTCATGCTCAACCCTCTCCTTTCATTTATTAATCTCTTGTTTTTACGAGTATTTCAGACAGGATATGGTAAATCGCGCATATATTAAACATCAATTTGCAACTGTCAAGGCCGGGCGGGCAAGATTTTCCGCTTTCCGCTCCGTTCCCCGCCCGGGAAATATCGCTTGACATTCATGTCAACTGGGGCTACAGGAGTGCCACCCTCACCCGAAGCGCCGCCAGGCGGGCCTGGCGCTGGCTTTGCGGGGCGGGAATCCAATCGAAGGAGGTAGATGATGAGGAAGAAGAGAATGTTTTATGCGGCTGTTGGTCTGTTGGTCGTACTGCTGTGGGCCCCGCTGGCCATGGCGGCGGAAGCGGCGGCTCCCGGAGCGGCGGTGAACTACACGAAGGCCATCATCATCGGTTGCAGCGTGCTGGCGGCCGGCCTGGGTGTCGGAATCGCGGCGAACGGAACCGGAACCGGTATGGGGCATGGTCTCGGCGGAGCCACGAGCGCCGTTGGTCGTAACCCCGAAGCCCAGGGTAAGATCCTTCTCACCATGATGGTGGGTCTGGCCATGATCGAGTCGCTGGCCATCTACGCCCTGGTTATCGCGCTGATTCTGCTTTACGCGAATCCGCTGCTGAAGCTCATTGCGTAGCAAGAGAGCGATCCTGTTATCATAGAAAAAACGGGAGAAGGGGCGCCGCAAATAATGCCCCTTGCTCCCGTTTTTTTTGCCTTTATCCCTCGGAGTCCGAAGCGGACGAGCGCAGGCGCTTTTTGGCCGACTGGAGGTGCTTTTCCCGGAGCACCCTTTCCTTGGCCCGCTGGGAACGGCGTCGCTTCTGCCGGCGGATCCGCTCCCGCCGCCGTCTCTCTTCGCTCTGGAAGCCTTCCTGTTGCCGCTCGATCCGGTCCAGCAGGATCCGCCGGGCCAGGAAGCGGTTCAGCGCCTGGGAGCGCTCCTCCTGGCATTTGACGGCAAGCCCCGTGGGAACGTGGACCAGGTGGACGCAGGTGGACGTCTTGTTGGTCTTCTGGCCGCCGGGTCCCGAAGACCGGGTGAAGTGCTCTCGGAGATCGCTCTCGGCCACCCCGAGCCGGGCCATTCGTTCGGCCAGTTCCTGGAATTTTTCCCGACGTACCGGCATGACCGGTTTTCTCCTCTCCGTCGGCTCGTCCGAGTCAGACGGCCTGGCTGGCCTGTGAACGGAAGGGACGTTCCCTCGTCGCGACGTGCGACCGGGGCCGGCATCCGGGTCGTCCCATGCGGCGGAAGGCAGCAGTTTTACTGAATTCCCGCAGCGATTTCGGTTGAATTTTTGGAGTCCCCCCTGTAGTATGCCGGGACTGGCGGAGCCCGCCATCCGTCGGGAACAGCGGAGGCAGAGGCTGGCCCGTCGGGACCGGATCACCCTGGATGCCGCCATGGAAAAACCCGACCATCGGATGCCGCAAAGACCCCATATCAAATTTCCCGTCTGGCTGACGACCTTTTTCATCCTGCTTTTCCTGGTCCTCATGGCGCTGGCGGTTCATCATGCCCTGCGCAAGGATGCGGCAGAGCCCTTCAGCCGTCAGGAACTGACCTTTGCCCTGGCCGCTGCGGGGCTCGTTCTGCTCCTCTCTGCGGGCGGGCTCATCCTGACCTATATGAGCCGGCAACGACAGTTCGTCCGGGAGGAGGGGGAGCGGTTGAGGGAAGCGGAGGCCTGGGAAGAGCGCCTTCTCCGCGAAAAGAAGACCGTCGAGGGAATCATCGAGGGGTCTCCCATTCCCACCTTCGTCATCGACCGCGATCACCGGATCATCCTCTGGAACAAGGCCTGCGCCGAACTGACGGGCCTGGAGAGGGCCGACATGATCGGAACGGACCGGCAGTACGTTCCTTTCTACGGGCCGGACGAGAAGCGTCCGGTCATCGCCGACCTCATCGTGGATCAGGACATGAAGGGGCTGGAGCAGTTCTACGGCTCGAAAAAAGTCCGTTTATCCGACAAGGTGGAGGGGGCCTACGAAGCCCGGGATTACTACGAAAACCTGGGGGGAAAGCCCCGGCATCTCTATTTTCTCGCGGCGCCCATCTTCGACGAGAAGGGGCAGATCATTGCCGCCATCGAGACCCTCCAGGACGTCTCCCAGGAAGTGGAGATGGCGCAAAATCTCCGGGAATCCCAGGAGCAGCTTTCCCGGGAGAAGAAGACCATCGAGGGCGTGATCGAGGGGTCTCCCATCCCTATGTTCGTCATCGACCGGTCCCACCGGATCATCTTCTGGAACCGGGCCTTCACGGAAATGAGCGGCTACGAGGGCAGGGACATGATCGGGACGGACCGGCAGTACCTCCCGTTCTACAAGGAGAAGCGCCCCGTCATCGCGGACCTGATCGTGGACAACGACATCGAGGAACTGGAGCGGTATTACGGCAAAAAGATGGTCCGTCCCTCCACGGTCGTGCAGGGTGCCTACGAGGCCCGGGATTATTACGAAAACCTGGGGGGAAAGCCACGGCATCTCTATTTTCTCGCGGCCCCGATCTTCGACGAGAAAGGGGAGATCATCGCGGCCATCGAGACCCTCCAGGACGTGACCCGGGAGGTGCAGATGACCTTGAACATGAAGGAATACGCCGAGACCCTGGAGAACGAGGTCACGGAAAACGTGAACCTGCGCCAGCAGATCGAGGCGGTCCACAGGTATCTCCAGTCCATCGTCGAAAGCTCCCCCGACAACCTCTTCGACCTGGGTCCCGACGGGACGGTGAACTTCATCAGCCGGACTCCGAAATACCTTCAGGGCATGACGGCCGAACAAATCCAGGGCGGGCACTTTCTGAATCTTGTGGCACCGGACCAGCGGGAGGAGGTCACGGCGCGGTTCGAGGACGCGAAGCGGGGGGTCTTCACCCCCTTCGAGATGGAGGTCACCCTGGACGACGGAACGAAGCGCAACCTCCTTCTCACCGCCCGGCCCCTGCAGGGAACGAACCGGCTCGTGGTGGTCCAGCGGGACATCACGGAATTCAAGGAACTGGAAAAGAAGTTCTACGAGAGCCAGAAACTGGCCGCCGTGGGCCAGCTTTCCGCCGGCATCGCCCATGAGGTCCGCAACCCGCTTTCCTCCATCAAGATGAGCCTCCAGATCCTGGAGAAGCGGATGCAGCCCGCCGGGAATGACCTCAAGCGCTTCAAGATTGCCCAGCGGGAGGTGGAGCACCTGGAGAACCTGGTGAACGACGTGCTCATCTTCGCCCGCCCCGAGGAGCCCCGGAAAAGGTTGACCGACATCCGCCGGATCCTGGAGAACGCCATGGAGATGGTGGAGAAAGGGCTGGCGGACAAGGGCATCCGGGTGGAATACCACCTGTCTGAGGGCCTCCCGTCCGTGGCGGTCGACGGCGCCATGCTGGAGCAGGTGTTCCTGAACCTGTACCGGAATGCCATCGACGCCATGGAGACGGGCGGAACCCTCCGGGTGGGCGCCAGCAGCCAGCAGGAAAACGGGAATACGATCCTGATCGTGGAGGTCCGGGACGAAGGCTGCGGCATCGACGAGGAGGAGATGCCGCACCTGTTCAATCCCTTTTTCACCCGGAAGAGCTACGGGACGGGCCTCGGGCTGACGCAGGTCAAGAAAATCGTGGATCTCCACCAGGGAAGCATCGATATCAAGAGCAGCAAGGGAGAGGGCACCCGGGTGATCGTGACCCTGCCTTTCGGAGCGGGAAATGCGAGACCGGCCGGTACGGCGGTTGAGCGCAACGGGAGTTGAGCCGAGTCCGGAGGACCTGCGGGATGGCCAAGATTCTGGTGATCGACGACGACACATCCATCTGTGAAACCCTGGAGATGTACCTCACGGAGGAAGGGTACGAGGTGGTGACGGCCAACACCGGGACGTCGGGGCTGAACCGCTACGTGGAAGGGCCCACCGACGTGGTGATCCTGGACATCCGGCTGCCCGACATCGACGGGTTCACCGTCCTGGAGGACCTCCGGGAAGAGAACGAGAACGTGAAGGTCATCATGATCACGGCGCACCACGACATGGACTCGACCATCAAGGCCATGAAGGGCGGCGCCTTCGACTACATCCACAAGCCCGTCAACGTGGACGAGCTGGACGTGGCCATCAAGAAGGCCCTCAAGACCAACGAGATGGAAAAGAAGATCGATGGTCTGCTCATGGAGCCCTCCCGGCGCTTCAAGGTGGGCGACATCATCGGCGCGGGACGCCTGATGCGGGAGATCTTCAAGATCATCGGGGTCGTTTCCCAGAGCAAGACCACGGTCATGATCCAGGGGGAAAGCGGGACCGGAAAAGAGCTCATTGCCCGGGTCATCCACAACAACACCTCTCCCGACGAACCCTACATCGCCATCAACTGCTCCGCCATCGTGGAGACCCTCCTGGAATCGGAACTGTTCGGACACGAGAAGGGGTCCTTCACCGGGGCGTTCACCCGGAAACTGGGCAAGTTCGAACTGGCCCGGCAGGGAACGGTCTTTCTCGACGAGATCAGCGAGATGTCCCTCAATCTCCAGGCCAAGCTCCTCCGGGTCCTCCAGGAAATGGAGTTCGAGCGGGTCGGGGGCAAGGACCGGGTGTACGTCCACGCCCGGGTCATCGCCGCCACGAACCGGGACCTCCTGACCCTGGTGGAGGAGGGAAAATTCCGGGAGGACCTCTATTACCGGCTGAACATCGTGTCGATCCGGATCCCTCCCCTCCGGGAGCGGAGGGAGGACATCCCGCTCCTCGTGGACTACCTGCTGGCGAAGATCAACGTGGACCTGCACAAGCGGATCGTGAGTGTCTCCGAGGAGATGATGGACGTTTTCATGAAGTACGGCTGGCCCGGAAATGTCCGCGAACTCGAGAACCTGCTGGTCCGGGCGGCCGTCGTCGCGAAGGGCCAGGTCCTGGGGAGAAACGATTTTCCGGAACTCCTGAAGGACGGGAAGGCCGGTGCGGAAACATCAACCAGAACGGACAGGCCGGCGATGCCGTACCGGGATCCGTCCGGAAGGGTCATGACGCTGGACGAGCTGGAAGAGGACCAGATCCGGAGGATCCTGGCCGACGGCGGGCGGAACAAGGGGGAGATCTGCGAGAGCCTCGGCATCTCCCGCCCAACCTTTGAGCGGAAACTGGAGAAGTACGGGATCCAGTTCGAAAAGGAGTGATCCGCTCCGGTCGGCCGGGCCGGGGATCGAAACGGGGAGAGCTGACAGGATGACTCAGGCCGCCTTTGCCGGAACCGCCGCCGACCCTTCCCAGTTTCCCCGGGAGGGCCTGCCGGAGGTCGCGTTCGCCGGACGCTCCAACGTGGGGAAGTCTTCCCTGATCAATGCCCTCCTCAACCGCCGGAGCCTGGCCCGGACAAGCAAGACGCCCGGAAAGACGAGGGCCATCCAGTTTTTTCGGGTGGACGACGCCCTTCTCTTTGCGGACCTGCCCGGATACGGGTACGCCCGGGTCGCCCGGACCCTCCGGGAAGACTGGGGCCCCCTGGTGGAGCAGTACCTGACGGGAAGGGATTCCCTGAAGCTCCTGGTCCTCCTCCTGGACATCCGACGCGACGTCGCCGCGGACGACCGGGCCCTCCTGGAATGGCTGTCCCTGCATGGTTTGCCCGCCCTGGTCGTTCTCACCAAGGCCGACACGCTTTCCCGGACGCAGCAGGACGCACGGGAGCGCGCCATCAAGGCCGCCCTCGGGGTTGCCGACGCTGCCGTGCTGGCGGTTTCCGCCCGGACGGGGGCTGGGAAGAATGACTTGTGGCGGGAGATCCGGAGGCGGGTGTCCTAGAGCGAATAAATCTCGTCGCCCACCATGCGGATCCAGTTCTGCTTCAGGATCAGGGCCGCATCCTCGAGCTTGTCCACCCCCAGGATGACGATGGTTTCCCGGCCGATGCGGTTGATGGTCGTGTAGAGGTAGTGGACGTTGACGTCGCTGCCGGCCAGCGGCTTGAGGATGGCGTTCATGCCGCCCGGGTGATCCGGTACTTCTGCAGCCAAGACCGCGGTTACTTCATAATTGTAGCCGAACGTGGTGAGGATGGCGGCGGCTCGCTCCGGTTCGTTCACCACCAGCCGGACCATGCTGCTCTCGGCCGTGCTGGCGGTGAGCATGGCCATGGCGGTGATCCCCTCGTTGTCCAGCATGTTCGACAGCTTCAGGAGCGTTCCCGGAACATTGTCCAGAAGGACCGAGATCTGCTTGACGACCCTCATCGGTCCGTCCTCCCGCCCGCGGATTCGAGAAAGCGGAAACCGGCGGCGAAGGCCTTCCGGTTCGACTCGTGCATCGTCTTCTTCTTGCTCCCCATGATGGTCTCCAGGCTCTTCAGGTATCCCTCCGGCTTGATGATTCCCGTTTTTTGGAGGAAGGCCCCCATCATGACGATGTTGGCCGCCCGGGGATTGCCTACCTCCTCTGCCATCTCCGCACAGGGGACCGCGTGGAAGGTGATGTCCTCCCGGGTCGGCCGGGCCTCGATGATGGAGGCGTTCAGGAACAGGATGCCTCCCTTGGCTAGGCGGTTCTGGAAGGTGTAGAGGGACGGCGCGTTCATGACCACCAGGTAGTCCGGCTCCGATGCGATGGGGGAGGCGATCTCCTCGTCCCCGAGGGAGATCGTGCAATTGGCCGTTCCACCCCGCATCTCGGCGCCGTAGGCGGGCAGGTATGTCACGTGGAAACCTTGCGTCATGGCCCCGTGGGCGAGGCTGTATCCCATCATGAGAACGCCCTGGCCGCCGAAACCCGAGAAGATGACCTTGACGTTCATGGCTTCTTCTCCTTCTTGGCCACGGCAGCCCCCACGTCTTTGAGGACGCCCAGGGGAAATTCCTTCACCATGACCTCGTCGATCCACTTGCAGGCATCGAGTGTGCTCATTTTCCAGTTCGTGGGGCAGGGGGAGAGCACCTCCACCATGCTGAATCCCCGGTTGTCCATCTGGTACTGGAAGGCTTTCCGGATGGCCCGTTTCGTCCTCATCACCGCCGCGGGGCTGTTGACGGTGCAGCGCTCGACATAGGCCGTTCCCCGAAGCTGGGCCAGGATCTCGCTGATCTGGACGGGATACCCGTCCAGGAGCGCCGTCCGTCCGGGCGGGGAGGTCGTGGTCTTCTGTCCGAGGACGGTCGTGGGGGCCATCTGCCCGCCCGTCATCCCGTAGACGGCGTTGTTGATGAAAATGATCGTGATATTTTCGCCCCGGTTGGCGGCGTGGAAACTCTCGGAGGTGCCGATGGCCGCCAGGTCCCCGTCGCCCTGGTAGGAGAAGACGAGGCGGTCCGGCAGCATCCGCTTGAGCCCCGTGGCGAGGGCGGGGCCCCGGCCGTGGGGGGCCTCGATCATGTCGACGTCGAAATAGAAGTAGGCCAGGACGGCACATCCTGCCGGCGGAACCCCGATGGCGACGCCGTGCAGATCCATGTCGTCGATGACCTCGGCCACCAGGCGGTGGACGATGCTGTGGCCGCACCCCGGGCAGTAATGGGTGGGCACGGGCTTCAGGCTTCTGGGTCTTCCAAAGATCTTTTTCATGGTTTGTCGCAACCTTGACCGGGTGATTCGGGATCAGGGCCCGAAGGGACCTTCCGCGACCTTGAAGCGGAGGAAGCGATCCACGTACGCGTCCTTCTGCGGATACCGGCGGGAGACCACGTTGGACAGTTCCGCCGGTGTGGGCACGACGCCGCCGGGGCGGCCGAAGAAATCGATGTTGGCGAAGCCCTGGAGAGCGAGACGGACGTCGTCGAGCATCTGGCCCGTGCTCATTTCGAAAACGATGAAGTGTTTGATGTGCTCCGAAAGTTCCCGGAGTTCACGGGTGGGGAAGGGCCACAGGGTGACGGGCCGGAACAGCCCCACGTTCCGGTTCATGCCCCGGAGGCGGCGGATGGCCCCCTTGGCGACCCGCGCGGCGGTTCCATAGGCGACGATCATCATCTCTGCATCCTGGGCCTGGTGGATCTCGCACCGGGTCTCCCGCTGGCTGATCAGGTTGTATTTCCGGGCCAGTTTCCAGTTGTGCTCCTCCATCTCGATGGCGTCCAGGATGAGCCCCCGGATGAACTTGCTCTTCCCGTTTCCCGCCCCCTTCAGGACGTAGCAATCCGCGTACTCACGGGGCTTCGGCTTCTTGAAGACCACCGGCTCCATCATCTGGCCCATCATTCCGTCGGCCAGGATCATGACCGGGGTCCGGTAGCGGTCTGCCAGGTCGAAGGCGTCCATGGTCAGGTCCGCCAGTTCCTGTCCCGTGGCGGGCGCCAGGACGATCGTCCGGTAGTCCCCGTGTCCCCCGCCGCGGGTGGCCTGGAAATAGTCCCCCTGGGAGGGGCGGATGTTGCCCAGTCCGGGTCCCCCGCGCATCATGTTGACGATCACGCCGGGGAGTTCACAGGCGGCCATGGAGGAGATGCCTTCCTGCTTGAGGGAGATGCCGGGGCTGGAGGAGGACGTCATCACGCGGGCGCCGGCGGCGCTGGCCCCGGCGATCATGTTGATGGCGGCGATCTCGCTTTCCGACTGGATGAAGACGCCCCCTTCCTCCTTGCGGAGGTTTTCCGCCATATACTCCGTCAACTCGTTCTGGGGCGTGATGGGATAGCCGGCGTAGAAGCGGCAGCCCGCCCGGATGGCGGCCTCACCGATCACGCAGTTTCCCTGCATCAGGACCTTATTCACGGTACACCTCGATGGCCACCTCCGGGCAGATGATGCCGCAGAGGGCGCAGCCCGTGCAGTTCCCGTTCTCCACGGTCTCCACGGGACGGTAGCCTTTCGGATTGAACTCCTTGCCCGGACGGATGTTTCCCTGCTTGCAGGCCTGGATGCAGAGGTGGCATTCCTTGCACAGGTTCCGGTCGATGACGATCATTCCCTTGGGTGCCATTCCGTCTCCTGTAGGGAAAGATTAGGTAAAACAGGAGGGGCTTTATTCAAAAAGCGTTCCGAAAGTCAAGGCCAAACTTCGGATCAGAGCTTCGCTACCTGGAAGCCCTCCAGCCGGATGGCCACGGAACGCTGGAGCAATTCGATGGAGACGACGAACAGTTCCTGATCGTAGTCGGCTTGGAGCACGACGCCTTCGATTCCCTGGAACGGGCCGTCCATGATGCGGGCCCGGTCCCCGATCTTCGGATACTGGATCTGGTGGATTTCGACCCGAGAGGCGACGAGACGCTGGATGGCATCGATTTTCTCGTCCGGGACAGGGATCGGTTCCTGGCCCTGGGGGCGGCCGAGGATCCGGACCACCCCGGAGGTCTTCAGGATGTCGAGGCGGGCCCGGTTGTCCATCTCCGCCGTTTCGGCAAACAGGTACCCGGGGAACATGGGGACGAGGATCTTTTTGCGCCGGTCTTTGCGCTTGCTCCACACCTCCATCTTCGGTAGAAAGACGTGGATTGCCTTCTGGGTCAGCCCCAGGCAGGCCTTGTCCTCGTGACGGCTTCTCGTGTGGATGGCGTACCAGGGCATGCCTCGACTCTCCCTGCAGGTTCCATTCGTTATCAGGGCCGTCTATATCAAAGCATCTCTTTTTGCAACGAGGATCGGATCATGGACCTCCGGATCAGCGGGGTGGAACGCCGTCTCGGTAGCGGGGAGGAATCCCTGAAGGAAGCCGCTGCGCGCATCCTGGGCGTTCCCGCCGCGGCGATATCCCGCTGGCGGATCCTCCGCCGCGCCGTCGACGCCCGCCGGTCCAGGCCTCCCCGGTTCGTGTATGTCCTCGAGGTGAGCGTCCCGGATGACGCGGGCCTGTCCACGGCGGGGCGGGAAGGAGTGACTGTCACGCCCGTTGCCCCTGTCCACGCTCCTCCCCCGGTCCCGACGCCCGCCCGGGGCGGCCTGCGGCCCGTCGTCGTCGGGGCCGGCCCGGCGGGCCTCTTCGCCGCCCTGACCCTGGCCCTGAGCGGCCTGCCGCCCCTCGTCGTGGAGAGGGGCCGGCCTGTGGAGGAAAGGGTGGCCGACGTCCGGCGCTTCTGGGAAAGCGGCATCCTCGATCCGGAGAGCCACGTACACTTCGGCGAGGGTGGGGCGGGGACCTTTTCCGACGGCAAACTCACCAGTCGGGCGAAGAACCCCTGGACGCCCTGGGTGAAGGAGACGCTCGTGGAAGCCGGGGCACCCGCGACGATCCTCACGGACGCCAAGCCCCACATCGGCACGGACCGCCTGCGGCAGGTCCTGGTTTCCCTGCGAAGCCGCCTCCTCGGGCTGGGCTGCCAAATCCGGTTCGGGACCGTTCTCGCGGACCTCCTCGTCCGGCGCGGCCGCCTCTCGGGCATCGTCCTCGGGACGGGTGAGGAAGCCCCCGCGGAGGACCTGATCCTGGCGGCGGGCCAGAGCGCCCCGGACGTCTATCGCCTGCTCCTTCGCCGGGGAGCGCGCCTGGAGGCCAAGCCCTTCGCCATGGGGCTCCGGGTCCAGCACCCGCAGGACTGGCTGGACCGTGTCCAGTACGGCAGCTGGGCGGGACATCCGGACCTGCCCCCCGCGGACTATTTCGTCGCCGTGAAGGCGCCCGCGGGGGACCGTTCCGTCTACAGCTTCTGCATGTGCCCCGGCGGGGAGATCATCGCCTGCAGTTCCGAGGAGGGCGGCATCGTGACGAACGGCATGAGTGCCTGGCGCCGGGATGGGGCCTGGGCGAACAGCGCCGTCGTGGTGAACGTGCGGACCGATGACTTCCGGGCATTCGGGGAGAATCCCCTGGCGGGGCTCGACTTCCGCCGCTTCTGGGAGGAGCGGGCGTTCCGGCTGGGCGGTGGCGGTTTTTTCGCCCCGGCGCAGCGCCTGACGGAGTTCCTCGCGGATGGGCCGGGAGAGCCCGTCGGCGACGCGACGTATCGCCCCGGTGTCCGGGGTGCGCCCCTGCGGGAGGCCCTTCCCCCCTTTGCCGTCGAGGCCCTCAAATCGGGACTGCGGCTTTTCGACCAGAAAATGCGCGGTTTTGTCTCGGCCGAGGCCGTCCTCGTCGGCGTCGAGACCCGGACGTCCTCGCCGGTCCGGATTCTGCGGGACGAGAGCGGCCAGAGCATGGGACTGGAGGGGGTCTACCCTTGCGGGGAGGGCTCCGGGTACGCCGGCGGGATCGTCAGTTCCGCTCTGGACGGGATCCGGGCCGCCCGGAGGCTCCTTGCGAAACGGGCCGGATGATTACGGCTTCCCTGTGCCCGTCGGGGACGCCGTGCGGTTCCGGAACACGCCGTCAAAGATCACGTCCTCCCCCCGGCGGAAGATCTTCCGCCAGGCCAGGCCGACGGCCTCGTCCATGGTCCGGATGTCCAGGTCTCCCACCGCTTCGATTCCCCTGCCCAGGATCTTCGGCGCCACGACGGAGACGATCCGGTCCGCCAGCCGGTCCTTGAGAACCGTCGTGATCACCTGGGCCCCGCCCTCCACGAGCACCGAGGTGACGCCCTGTCGTCCCAGGAGGGCGAAGAGGCCCGCCAGGTCGACCCGGCCCTTCCCGTCGTCCGGTACCTCCAGGACCTGGGCGCCTTTCCCGAGAACCTGCCGGATCTTCCGCTTCGGTGCCCGGCCGGTCACGGCGATGAGGGTGCCCGCCCGGTCCTGATCCCGGAGCAGTTTTGCCTCCAACGGAATGCGGAGGCGCGCATCGACGACGACCCGGAGGGGGTTGCGTCCCCGGACCAGGCGTACCGTCAGTTCCGGATCGTCCTTCAGGACCGTGCCGATACCGACGAGGATCGCGTCGTGGGTGCTCCGCAGCCGGTGCGCAAACGTGAGCGAGGCGGGGGAGCTGATCCAGCGGGAATGCCCCGTGGCCGTGGCGATCCGGCCGTCCAGCGTCTGGGCGAACTTCAGCGTCACGAACGGCCGTCCCGTCTCCATGTAGTGGAAGAAGGGCTCGTTCAGCGACCGGCACCGGGACTCCAGGACGCCCACGGTCGTCCCGATGCCCGCCCGCTCCAGGGCGGCGATGCCCTTGCCCGAGACGAGGGGATTCGGGTCCCGGCTGCCGATGACGACCCGGGCCGGCCTCCGGGCGATCAGGGCCTCCGCGCAGGGGGGGGTCCGGCCGTGGTGGCTGCAGGGCTCCAGGGTGACATAGACCGTCGCCCCCTCCACGGGCCCCCGGGCCTTCCGGAGGGCGTTGATCTCCGCGTGCTCCTCGCCGCAGCAGCGGTGATACCCCTCCCCGATGATCCGGCCCTCCCGGACGATGACGCAGCCCACCATCGGGTTCGGACTGACCCGGCAGGCGCCCCTCCTCGCCAGGGCCAGGGCCCTTTGCATGTACGATTCGTCGTTGTTCATCCGGCTCTCCTCTCCGCCCGGCGGGCGGTTGCCGAGGTATAGCACGCCCCCCGGGGGAAGGGAAAACGCTTTTTGTTGGGGATCCGGGGGTTTTGTGGTATACAAGCCGCGCAATTCCGAGAGCGTGTCCAAGGAAAGGAGATCGTTCATGAAAGGCATCGTCCTGGCGGGGGGGCTGGGGACCCGGATGCATCCCCTGACGAAGGTGACCAACAAGCACCTCCTGCCCGTGTACAACGAACCGATGATCTACTATCCCATCAAGGCCCTCGTCAATGCGGGCATCGACGAGATCCTCATCGTCACGGGAGGGGGAAACTCGGGGGACTTCCTGCGCCTCCTGGGCAACGGCAAGGACTTCGGCCTGAAGCACATCAACTACACCTACCAGGAAGGGGAGGGGGGCATCGCCGCCGCGCTCAGCCTGGCGGAGTACTTCGCCGACGAGGACCGGATCGTCGTCGTCCTGGGGGACAACATCATCGAGAAAAACATCCGCCGGGCCGTGCAGGCCTTCCGGGAGCAGAAGGAGGGCGCCCGGATCCTCCTCAAGGAGGTGACCGATCCCCAGCGGTTCGGCGTTCCCGTCTTCGAGGGCGACCGCATCGTGCGGGTGGAGGAGAAACCGGCGAACCCCGCCTCCTCCTACGCCGTCATCGGCATCTACATGTACGACCGCCGGGTCTTCGATTTCATCAAGACCCTGAAGCCGTCGCAGCGGGGAGAACTGGAGATCACGGACGTGAACAACTTCTACATCCGGGAAGGGAAGATGGAGTGGGACGTCCTCGACGGCTGGTGGTCCGACGCGGGGACCTTCGAGTCCCTTCTGTACGCCACCAACATGGTGGCGAAAACGGGGGCGAACCGCCTGGATTGAGGGCGGGGCCGAGATTCATCGGGAGGCGGCATGATCGACGGGGTGAAGGTCAAGAAACTGCGGGTGATTCCCGACGAGCGGGGGCGGCTCATGGAGATTCTCCGCGCGGACGACGAGATGTTCCGGGCCTTCGGCCAGGTCTACATGACCACCGCCTACCCGGGAGTCGTCAAGGGGTGGCACTATCACAAGGAGCAGTCGGACAACATGGCCGTGGTCCGGGGAATGATGAAGATCGTCCTGTACGACGCCCGGGAGGGCTCGCCGACCCGCGGGGAGGTGAACCCGTTCTTTGCCGGGGAGCACAATCCGATCCTGGTCCACATCCCGCCCTACGTCTATCATGGCTTCAAGTGCGTCTCCGCGGAGGAGGCCATCGTGGTGAACGTGCCGGACCGGGTCTACCGCTACGACGAACCCGACGAATTCCGCGTCGATCCCCACGACAACGACATTCCCTACGACTGGGACCGGAAGGACGGGTAGCGAAGGGCGAGCATGGCCTTATTCATGGAGATTTTCATCACCGTGGCGGCCGCCTGTGTGGGCAGTTTCCTCAATGTCTGCATCGCCCGCATGCCCGTTGAGGGCCAGTCCATCGTGAAGCCCGCTTCCCGGTGCCCGAAGTGCGGGCACCCCATCCGGCTCTATGACAACATCCCCATCATCAGCTGGCTTCTCCTCCGGGGGCGGTGCCGGGACTGCGGGGAGCCCATTTCCCCCCGCTACCCCCTGGTGGAGGGGCTGACGGCCCTCCTGGGGTGGCTGCTCCTCAAGTTCTTCGGTCTCGGCCTGCCGTTCCTGGCGGCCTTCGTCTTCGTCTGTGCCCTCGTGGTCATCACCTTCATCGACCTGGATCACCAGATCATCCCCCACGCCATCACCCTGCCGGGGATCCCGGTCTGCTTCCTCCTGGCCGTCTTCATCATGCGGGTCCCGGCGGTGGACTCGTTCCTGGGGATGATGATCGGCGCCGGCACCCTCTACTTCGTGGCGGTGTACTTCGAGGCCGTCACGGGCCGGGAGGGCATGGGCGGGGGGGACGTGAACCTCCTGGCCATGCTGGGGACCTTTTTCGGCTGGAAATCGCTCCTGTTCATCATCCTCTTGAGTTCCTTCTCCGGGGCCCTCGTGGGCCTCGGGTACATCCTGCTGAAGGGGAAAGGCCGCGAAACGCCCATCCCGTTCGGCCCCTTTCTCTGCCTGGGAGCCCTGGGCTACCTCTTCGCGGGGGACCCGTTCCTCCGCTGGCTGTTGACCCGCGGGTGAGGCTCAAAAAGGCTTGACTTCATCGGGTGGTGCGGATAGATGTATCGCCCGAAGCAAACACAAGCCGGGTCCGGGAGAGCGCCGATTCCCGGGCATGCCGGTTAATCAAAGGTCAAAAAGGGGGCTGTCGATGGGAACGGATAAAAAATACTGCGCGATCTGCGCGTGGCGTGGGACCTGCCAGAAGCGGTTCAGCGTCTCGACGGATGCCTCGGGAAACGTGCACTGTCCTGATTACACGAGGGATCTGGCGATCAAGGACCATGACATCGAAACAGCGAAGAAGAAGTACGACGGATAGGGGTCCGCTGTCCGGCCGGATTCGGCCGGAACAAGCCGGGACAAGCGTCCGGCCCCGAACCGCTCCGGTTCGAACCGATAGTTTTGAAAAGGTTGGCCCCGTGCCAACCTTTTTGCTGTCCTGAACAGGTTGATTGCCGTGGTTGACTCCATGAAGCGAACGCTCCAGAACATGTTGTCGGAGGCCCTGGAGGCCTCTTTCCGCAAGGATATCCTGCCGCCCTGCGAATATCCCCCTCTCGAGGTGGACTGGACGAAGGATCCCCTCCACGGGGACTATGCGTCCAACGCGGCCATGGTCCTCGCCTCCCGCCTGAAGAGAAAGCCCCGCACGATTGCGGAAACCCTCCTGGCGGAACTCCGGGACCCGGGAGGAATCGTCCTGAAGACGGAGATCGCCGGTCCCGGGTTCATCAATTTCTACATCGAACCGGCCCGGTGGCTCGAGCACATGGGGGAGGTCGAGGAGAAGGGAGAGCGATACGGTCGGTCGGACCTGGGGCTGGGCCGGAGCATCCAGGTCGAGTTTGTCAGCGCCAACCCGACGGGGCCCCTCCACATCGGCCACGCCCGCGGCGCCGTGGTGGGGGATGTCATCGCCAACATCCTGGCCGCCACGGGGCACTCGGTTTTCCGGGAGTACTACATCAACGACGCGGGCAACCAGATGAACAACCTGGGGCGTTCCGTGTACCATCGTTACCTCCAGCTCCTCGGAGAAGACGTCGAGTTCCCGGAGAGCGGCTACCAGGGCGACTACATCACGGACCTGGCCCGGGAGATCCTGGAGCGGGACGGCGAGGGCCACCGGGTCCGGGGAGAGCGGGAGGCCGTGCCGATCCTGTCCGCCGAGGCCGGGGGCATCATTCTCGAGGGGATCAAGGGCGATCTCGGGGCCTTCGGAGTGGTCTTCGACCTGTATTTCAGCGAGCGGGAACTGTATCGGGACGACGGCGTCGCCCGGCTTCTCGAGGAGTTGAGGCAGAAGGGATTCATTTACGAGGAGGACGGGACCCTCTGGTTCCGCACCACGGATTACGGGGACGAGAAGGACCGCGTGGTAATCCGCCAGAACGGCGAGCCCACGTATTTCGCCGCCGACATCGCCTATCACCGGAACAAGTTCGCCCGGGGGTTCGACACGGTCATCGACATCTGGGGTGCGGATCACCACGGCTACATTCCCCGGATGATGGCGGGCGTCCAGGCCCTGGGCCGCGATCGCGAGGACCTGCGGGTCATCCTCGTGCAGCTCGTCAGCCTGCTCCGGGACGGGAAGCCCGTGGCCATGTCGACCCGGGCGGGGGAGTTCGTCACCCTCCGGCAGGTGGTGGACGAGGTGGGCAAGGACGCGGCCCGCTACAACTTCCTGATGCGCCGTTCCGACAGCCACCTGGATTTCGACCTGGAAGTGGCGAAGCGCCAGTCCAACGAGAACCCCGTCTATTACGTCCAGTACGCCCACGCCCGGATCTGCAGCATCTTCCGGACCGCGGCGGAGCGGGGTGTCGCCAGGCCTGCCTGGGGGGACGTGGATCCGTCGGTGCTGAATCTGGACGAGGAGATCGCCCTGATCAAGGCTATCGTTCGCTACCCGGAAGTGGTGGAGGCGGCGTCTCTCGCCCTGGAACCGCACCGCCTGACCTTTTACCTGAACGACCTCGCCGGACTGTTCCACAGCTACTACAACCGGAACAAGGTCCTGTCCGAGGATGCGTCTCTGAGCAGGGCCCGGCTGTTCCTGGTCACCTGCATCCGGACGGTGATCCGCAACGGCTTGGGAATCCTGGGCGTCACGGCGCCGGAGGCAATGTAGCCGGCTTCACCGTGCGGCGGAGAGGAACGCGATACCATGCCCTCCAGGAACGAAAAGCGATTCGAATTCCGGTTGGGAAAGCGGGGCCTCCTTCTCTTCGCCTTCGGGATGGCGAGTCTGCTCTTCGCGTCCTTCTGGGTGGGCCTGCAGATGGGTCGGAACATGGAGACCCCGGCGATCCAGGTGAGCCGGGTTTCGCCTCCGGCGCCCGTCGACAGGGGCCATGCGCCGGTGACGGGGCCCGCCAGGCCCGCCGACGGAGCGGCGACAGGGGTGCCGTCGGCCTCCGTGCCACCCGCCGCGGCTGTCCCCGTCGTGCCTTCCGGACCGGCTGCCGCCCGCCCGGCACCTCCCGGCGCTCCGGAGAAGGTGCCCCCGGCCGCAAACGCCCCGGCTCCGCGGATCGTGGCCCCGCCGCAAGGCACGCCGCCGCAGACGGGAGCGGCTGCGGCGCCCGCCGGGACGAACGGAGGCACGGCGGCCGTCCGGAACGAGGCGGACGGCCGGAAACAGGCCGTCATTCCGGCTCTTCCCGCGGCGGCCCGGGGGGGGAACCCCGCGGCCCCGGCACCCGCGAAAGCGACCGAAGGGGCGAAGGCGTCCGGGGCGACCAAGGAGACGTACAACCTGCAGGTCGCCTCGTACAGGGAGCGGGCGAAAGCCGACGAAACGGCGAAAAAGCTGGGCCCCCTCGGGTTCAAGCCCCGCGTCCTGGCGGTGGACCTGCCGGCGAAGGGACGCTGGTACCGCGTCGTCATCGGGGGATTCGATTCCCGGGAATCGGCGCAGAAGGCGGCGGACCGGATCGCGAAGAAAATCAAGGGCGCAAGCTGCATCATCCGCAAGTCTTGACGCCGCCGTTTGCGAAGCGCGGTCCCGGTACCGGCGCATCCGGCCCCGGCGGTGGGGGCCCCGCCTCCTCCCGGACGAGGCGTGGCAAGAGACCGGGTAAAGGACCCGGCAAAAGATTGGACGAAGGCTGTCGACCATGTTTGAGAACCTGACGGAAAAGCTGGACGGGATATTCAAGAAGCTCAGGGGCCGGGGCGTTCTCACGGAAGAGAACATCCGGGAGGCCATGCGGGAGGTGCGGATGGCGCTCCTGGAGGCGGACGTGAACTTCCGGGTCGTCCGCGATTTCGTCGAGGACGTCCGCGCCCGGTCGGTGGGCCGGGAAGTCCTGGAAAGCCTCTCGCCGGGGCAGCAGGTCGTCAAGGTTGTGCACGAGCGCCTCGTGGACCTCATGGGTGGAACGGGCAGCATGATGCGGTTCGGCAGCCGCATCCCGTCGCCGGTCATGATGGTGGGGCTCCAGGGGTGCGGGAAGACGACGACCTCCGTCAAGTTGGCCCGGATGCTCGCCTCCCAGGGGAAGCGGGTTTCCCTCGTGTCGGCGGACGTCTACCGGCCCGCCGCCATCGAGCAGCTCCGGGTGCTGACCGAGTCCATCGGCGCCGGGTTTCACCCGTCCGAAGACCTGGGCGATCCGGTGCAGATCTGCCAGCGGGCTGTCGAGGAAGCCCGTTCGAAGGGCTACGAGGTCCTCATCATCGACACCGCGGGCCGCCTGCACATCGACACGGACATGATGGAGGAGCTGCAGAGAATCAAGCAGGCCGTGCTCCCCTCGGAGATCCTCTTCGTCGCCGACGCGATGACGGGCCAGGAAGCGGTCAACGTGGCGGCGAAGTTCAACGAGAGCCTGGGGATCGACGGCGTGATCATGACCAAGATGGATGGGGACGCCCGGGGCGGCGCGGCCCTGTCTCTCAAGGCGGTCATCGGCAAGCCCATCAAGTTCGTCGGTGTCGGGGAAAAGGTGGAAGCCCTGGAGCCGTTCCACCCGGAGCGGATGGCCTCCCGGATTCTCGGGATGGGGGACATCCTGACCCTGGTGGAGAAGGCGCAGGAAGCGGTTGACCAGAAGAAAGCCCTCGAACTGGAGCGGAAAATCCGCCGGAACGAGTTCACCCTGGAGGATTTCCGCGACCAGTTGGCGCAGATCCGCAAAATGGGGTCCCTCCAGGACATCCTGGGGATGATCCCCGGTCTCGGGCGGATGAAGGCCATGAAGAACGCGATGCCCGACGAAAAGGAACTCGTCCGGATCACCGCCATCATCGACTCCATGACCCGCCAGGAGCGGGCGAACTACCTGGTCATCGATGGCTCCCGGCGCAAGCGGATCGCCCGCGGCAGCGGGACCTCCGTTCAGGAGGTGAACCGGCTGTTGAAAAATTATATCGAAATGAGGAAAATGATGAAAAGGATGACCTCCAAGGACGGAATCAAGGCCCTCCGCAGAGGCAATTTTCCCTTTTCATCCTGAAAAAGATATGTTAAACAAGCACCCTTTTCGTTAGACAAACCATTTCCGGAGGAGGTTGCAAGCAGACAGGATGGCAACAAAGATCAGACTGGCACGCATGGGAACCCGGAGCAAGCCTTTCTACCGCATCGTGGTAGCCGATACGGAATCGCCCAGGGATGGAAGATTCATCGAGATTCTGGGCCACTACGACCCGAAAAAGGAGCCGGCGGAAGTGACCGTCAAGGATGATCGCGTCCGGGATTGGCTCTCCAAGGGGGCGAAGCCGACGCTCACCGTTTCCCAGTTGCTGAAGAAAAAGGGAATTCCACTGAAAGGATAACGTCCGCCTGGTGTCCCCGGCCGGACGTCATGACTCGGACGCTTCCTACCCACGATTTCGCCATCAAGAGATCCCAGGCTGTGGATGTGCAGCCGGTTTGAATCGATATTCGTGACGCTACATTCTTTGCAGACATCACGGAGGTGGGGACGATGAAGGAGCTCATCAAGTACATGGCGCAGGCACTGGTGGATCATCCCGATCTGGTGGAAGTGAACGAAATTGTCGGCGAACAGACCTCGGTGATCGAATTGAGAGTGGCCAAGGAGGACTTGGGCAAAGTCATTGGAAAGCAGGGACGGACCGCCAAGGCGATGCGGGCGATCCTGAGCGCCGCATCGACGAAGATCCGCAAGAGGACGGTCCTTGAGATCATCGAATGATGCATGAAACTCCTGGAAATCGGTCGAATTGTCAAATGTCACGGGTTTAAGGGATCCCTGAAGGCCGTCTCCTTCCTCGACGGAGACAAGACTCTGAAAACCATTCACGAGGTGCATGTCGGGAGGGACGAGGCCCATGCCGTTTCTTACCGGCTGAGAGCGATCGAGCCGCTCAAGCGGGCATTTATCCTGAAACTGGAGGGTGTCGAGCAGGCCGAACAGGCGGAATCCTTCCTGGGATGCAGCGTCTGGATCCCGGCGGACCGGCTGGAGGCGCTTCCGGACGGGGAATATTACTGGTGGCAGTTGATCGGCCTTCAGGTCCGATCGGAAGAAGGGCGGTTGTTGGGGATCATCGAAGAGATCCTTTCCACGGGGAGCAACGATGTCTACGTCTGCAGGGGAGGGGAGAGGGAGATCCTGCTCCCGGCCATCGCGGACGTGATCCGGGAGATTGACACGGAGAAGGGGTTCGTCACCGTTCGGCTCCTTGAGGGGCTTTGATTCGCCATGCTCCGCTTCGATATCCTGTCGATTTTCCCGGAAATGTTCCGGTCTCCCTTTGACGCCAGCCTCCTCCGGAAGGCCCAGGATAAGGGGACGATTGAAATCCATCTCCACGACATCCGGGATTATGCCGAGGGCCGGCACCGGATGACGGACGATTATCCCTACGGCGGCGGCGGGGGGATGGTCATGAAGGTGGAGCCCGTGGCCCGGGCACTGGACGCCATCCTCCCCGAGCGGGAGGGGGCCCTGGTGGTGCTTCTCACGCCCCAGGGCGAGACGCTCCGGCAGGGCCTGGTGGAGGAACTGGCCACCTGGTCCCGGTTGGTCCTCATCTGCGGGCACTATGAAGGTGTGGACGAGCGGATCCGGACCCACCTGGCGGACCGCGAGTTCTCCATCGGGGACTATGTTCTGACGGGAGGAGAGCCGGCGGCCATGGTCCTGGTGGATGCCGTCGCCCGGCTGGTCCCGGGGGTGCTGGGAAACAGCGATTCGCCCGCGGCGGATTCATTTTCCGCCGGGCTCCTCGAGTACCCTCAGTATACGAGACCCGAGTCCTTCCGGGGGTGGAACGTCCCGGACGTTCTCCTGTCGGGCCATCACAGGGTCATTGAGGACTGGAGGAGGCGGGAAGCCCTCCGGCGGACCTGGAAGAGACGCCGGGACCTCATTGGGGACGCCCCGCTGTCGGAGGGGGACCGGATGATTCTCCGGGACCTGGTCGATGAGGACGGGGAAGGCGATCGGCATTGACCATGGAGGCCGCTTCGACCCGCATTCGGAAACGGAGGGAGGCGGGGCGGCGTCGGGTCGTCGAGAGGACATGAAAAAGGGATAGCCTTTGGAATGATAGAAGGAGGCATTTTGCCATGAATGTGCTGGAATCCATTGAAAAGGAACAGATGCGGGGAGACATCCCCGAGTTCAAGCCGGGAGATACGGTCAAGGTCTATGTCCGGATCGTGGAAGGTCAGAAGCAGCGGATCCAGGCCTTCGAGGGAGTGGTGATCCGGAGGAGGCGCGGCAACAACCGCTCCAGTTTCACCGTCCGGAAAATTTCCTACGGCATCGGGGTCGAGCGGACCTTCCCGCTTCATTCCCCCGTGATCGACCGGATCGAGGTCATCAGCCGCGGCAAGGTCCGCCGGTCCAGGCTCTACTACCTCAGGGAGTTGAGAGGCAAGAAGGCGCGGATCAAGGACGCGAGCAGGTCCTGAGGCAACGGGACCGCTTCCGCCCCTCCGGTCCCGCCGAATCGGGATCTCCGGTGGGGACGTTCGTCCGAAAAGGACAGCGATGGACCGTTTCGAGCGGCAGGTCCAAGGGGAGGGTTTCTCCCTGGTTGCCGGCGTGGACGAAGCCGGCCGGGGAGCCCTTTGCGGTCCTGTCGTCGCCGCCGCCGTGATTTTCCCGCCCGGTTATCGCAATCCCGATATCAAAGATTCCAAGTTGCTGCGCGCGCCGGTCCGGGAGGCTCTCCATGACCGGATCCATGAGGATGCCCTGGCCGTCGGCATCGGCGTGGTCGAATCCCAGGAGATCGACCGGATCAACATCCTGCGGGCAACCCTGCAGGCCATGAAAGACGCCGTCCTCGGCCTTTCCCGCCGGCCGGATTATGTGCTCGTCGACGGCCGGAATGCCATTCCTCTGGAGGTCCGGCAGCGAGCCGTCGTCGGGGGAGACCGCCTCAGCGTCTCCATCGCCGCCGCCTCCATCGTGGCCAAGGTCTCCCGGGACAAGATCATGGAGATCTATCACCACCAGTTTCCGCAGTACAATTTTCTCCGGAACAAGGGCTACGGCACGGAGGAGCACCGGCACGCCATCCTGGTGTTCGGGGCTTCCAAGATTCACCGGAAATCCTTCCACCTCAAAAGAAAAACGGTCTCCTTCCCGTCGGAACCCCTGCCCTTTTTATGAAGCGACCCTCCGTTCCGAAAACGGCACCGACATCCCGGAGCGGTTCGCTCGGGGAAGACCTGGCGGCGGCTTACCTGAAAAAGGCCGGTTACGAGATCGTGGAAAGGAATTACCGGTGTCCTGTGGGCGAGGTGGACATCATCGCCCGGGAGGGTGACGCCCTGGTCTTCGTGGAAGTCAAATCCCGTCGTTCCGGGGACTTCGGGGAACCGGAGGAATCCGTGGATGCCCGGAAGCAGCGGCGGCTGACGAAGGTAGCCCTCCATTACCTGCATGGGAGGGGGGTGCGGAACGAAGCCGTCCGCTTCGACGTGGTTTCGGTGAGGATGGGCCCTGCGGGGAGTTGCTTCGAGATCTTCCGGGATGCCTTCGACGGGATTTGGTAGGGGGTGCCGGACCAGATCGTAAGCCGAGTTCTGTTCCGCGCGGCCGTTGCCGGCCAGGCGGCGGTGACCATTCATCTGGGACGGCAGTTGCCTGCCGCCTCAAGCGACGCTACCCGAGAACATCGGACGGGCCGCCCTCAAACGTTCTCCTATTCGGTCTTGCTCCGGATGGGGTTTACCAAGCTTTCCCGGTCACCCGGGAAACTGGTGAGCTCTTACCTCGCCTTTTCACCCTTACCCGCTGGGGCGAAAGCCCCGCCATGACCGGGTGGAGGATCCGTTCCGCGGCGGTTGCCCGCCGGGACGATCCGTTCCCTTCTGTCACTGCCGCTTGCGCGGCCGGGCGGTATCTTTTCTGTGGCACTTTCCTTAGGGTCGCCCCCAGTCGCCGTTAGCGACCATCCTGCCCTGTGGAGCTCGGACTTTCCTCCGTTCCCTCGAGGGGAACGGCGGTCACCTGATCTGCTCCGGCACCTTTTCAAAGATCCCTTCCAGGCCGGTCCGCAATGCCGAACCCGCCCCATACCCTCTCTATCCCATCGGGAGCGGGGAATCAAGCGGCCGGTTGTTTTTCCCCATTGTTACCGCCCGCGCTCTGGTCGTCCCAGTAAAGGATCCGGTTGCAGTTGGGGCAGAACCGGATTTCCTTTTCCTTCTGGATTTCGTTGTAGAGTTGGGGCGGTACGTTCATCCGGCAACCCTGGCAGATTTCCTTCCAGATGCCGATGACGGCTACGCCGGCGTTGACGTTCCGGATGGCGTCATATCTCTTCAGGATGTCCGGCGGGATCGTGCCCCGCATGGCCTGACCTTTTTCCCTGGCCATGCGCAGTTCCTCGTCGGCAACGGAGAGCTCGGCGGCCCGTTCCTTTCGCTCGGACTCGTAATGCAGCCGCGTCCGTTCAAAGTCGCGTTCGACCTCCTGCAGGAGCACCCGGACCCGGTCGATTTCCTCCATGGCCTCGAGGATGTCATCCTCCGCCTGGCTGTTCTTGATTTCCAGGCTCTCGATTTCCTTGAGGACGGCCTCGTATTCCTTGTTGGTCTTGACTTCGAACTGGCGGGCCTTGGCCTTCTTCATGGATTCCAGCCCTTTGCGAAAGAGTTCCTCCTTTTCCTTGTGTTTCCGGGTTGCTTCCTGCAGCCTGTTCTTCTGTTCCTCCATCTGATCCCTGGTTGCGGCGAACGTTTCATCCAGCGCCTCGATCAAGCCGGGCAACCGGGCCTTGCGGCTCTGGATTTTCTCGATGGCGGAATCGACGTCCTGCAGCTCTCGCAAGAGAGAAAGCAGTTCTTTCAAGGCTTTTCCCCTTTCAAACGAAATTCATGCGCAAAAAAAATGCACCGGAGCCGGTGCATGGTTTCAATCGTGCGGGGCAGGGAATCCCTGGCGGGAACCTGCACCGCCAGCGGTTTTTGTCCCGATGGTCTGCCCTTTCTGGCTGTTCGCGGATCCATCCGCCTCTATCGGTTTTGCCGTCCTCATGGCTTTGAATCAATGGTGGGCCCACCTGGGATCGAACCAGGGACCGACCGGTTATGAGCCGGTGGCTCTACCAGTTGAGCTATGGGCCCTTCTCTCCATTCCCGCATCCGTGAACACCTTCGCCTTCCGCAAGGGCTGGCCTTCTGCGATGCGTCTGTTTGCTATACCCGATGGGAGGCCCTGTCAATGGTCTATTTTGAGACCAGTTTGAGGACCCTCCGCCGGGGCGGATTGATCATTTTCTTGCCCGGGGCCGCCGGCAGAGGCCGGGGCGCCTCCCTCCGGGAGAACTCCAGGAGTTCCCGGGTCTCTTCGTCCGTGTAGTCCATGCGCTCGCTGATTCCGAACCGCATCCGGAGCACCTTCTCCTCCCGCGGGGTCAAGGTCGCGAGGATCTTCCTCGTCTGCTCCGCCAGGTCCATGCTGATGGTCGCTTCGGAGGGCGACATGATTTTCTTGTCCTCGATGAAATCGCCGAGATGGCTGTCCTCCTCCTCTCCGATGGGCGTTTCCAGGGAGATGGGTTCCTTGGCGATTTTCAGCACCTTCCGGACCTTTTCCAGCGGGTACTCCATCTTGTTGGCGATTTCCTCGGGAGTGGGCTCCCGTCCGAGTTCCTGCACGAGATACCGGGATGTCCGGATCAGCTTGTTGATCGTCTCGATCATGTGGACCGGGATGCGGATGGTCCGCGCCTGGTCGGCGATGGCCCGGGTGATGGCCTGGCGGATCCACCAGGTTGCATACGTGGAAAACTTGTATCCCCGCTGGTACTCGAATTTGTCGACCGCCTTCATGAGGCCGATGTTTCCCTCCTGGATCAGGTCCAGGAACTGAAGGCCCCGGTTGGTGTATTTCTTGGCGATGCTGACCACGAGGCGGAGATTGGCCTCGACGAGCTTTCTCTTGGCGATTTCGGCGTCGTGCTCTCCCGTTTCGATCAGGTAAAGGACCTTCTTCAGGGTGGCTGCCGGAAGGCCGCTGGCCTGGCTGACCGCCTTGATCTTGCGGGTCGCCTCCCGGTACTGCTCGTCGCTCTTCTTGAGCGCCTCCACCGAGATCCGGAGGCTTTTGGCAATGGCCTTCGCCTCCTTGGGGGATTGCCGCAGCCGGGACCAGGTCTTCTCCATCTCCTTGACGGGAAGCCCCGTTTTCTCCTTGCACTGCCGGATCAGCCAATCGGCCTCCTCCACTTCGATCAGGTACTCCTTGAGCATGGCCACCATGGCGTGGGTCTGCCTCTTGCTGAACCGGACCTTCCGGCAAAGGCGGACGATGTTCTTCCGGTTCTTCTCCATGTCATCCCGGAGTTCCCGGCGGATCTCCTCTTCGAGCCCCTTTTCCTTGAGGCGCTTTCGGATCTGGTCGTTCTTCCGGTCCACCGAGGCGACCCGGTCGATCAGTCTCACGACCCTCTGCTTGTGCAGGTCTTCCTCGACAAACCCGTCCTCGTCCTCGATGTTGTCGATGATGCTCTTGATCCGGATCTCTTCCCGTTTCAGCTTCACTCCCAGGTCGACCACGTATTTCACGCAGCAATCCACGCTGAAGACCGAGTCCATGACCACCTTGTCGCCGGCCTCGATTTTCTTGGCGATCTCCACTTCTCCCTCACGGCTGAGGAGGGAGACCATGCCCATCTCCCGAAGGTACATCTTCACAGGGTCTCCGGTCTTCCCGGCAATGGGCATCAGGCTGAGGACGTCCTCTTCCTTCGTCTCGATGGTTTCCTCGGCGGCCTTCTTGACGATCAGCTTGTCCCCCTTGTCCGTGTCGATGATGTCGATGTTCTTCTCCCCGAAGAGCATGATGATGTCGTCGATCTGGTCGGAGGATACGATGTCCGAAGGCAGCAGGTCGTTCACGTCATCGTAGGTGAGAAAACCCTTCTCCTCGCCGAGGGAAATCAGCTTCTTGAACTCGTCTGACTGGATTTCTTTCGCCATGTCTTTCTCCCTGTCTTTTTCGGACGATCAATCCGGAAGGGCTCTTGCCGCCAGATTCCGCTCCTCGCTCAGCAGCCGCTCCTTCTCACGGAGCAGGGCCTCGCAAAGGGTTCCGTCCCCCCGCTCCTGCGCCAGGAGGAGGTTCCTTCTCAACTGCTCGTGCTGCCGGCGGAACCATTTCCGCCGGACTTGTCCGATGCTGTCCCAGAGGAAACGTTCCACCTGGGTCTCGTCCAGCGTCCCCTTCCGGACGAGCGCTTCCATGATCTTCCTCCGGACGGCCTCGTCGGGCATGTCCGCCGCCAGGGTCGACACGTCGATCCGGCCGTCCCTGCCGTAGGTGTCCGCAAGGGTCTGTGCGAAGGCTTTCAGGGACCCGGCGTCGAATTTCCCCAGGACTCCCGACCCGGCGACATCGGGGATCCGGAAGGGGTATTCCAGCATCAGGAGGACCAGGCTCAACTCCAGGGGGTCCGGTTCCGCTCCGGCACCGCCGGCCCTCGGCTCGTCCCGGGGAGATTCGCGGGCCGTGACGGTCTTTCCCACCTGCCCTTTCAGAACCTCCTGGTCCAGGCCGGTCTTTTCGGACACCCGCTTCATGAGCAGGTTCCGCTTGATGGGGTCCTCGACCTTGGCCAGCAGGGCCACGGCGCTCCTGGCCGCGGTCCTCCTCCCGGCGAGGGTCGCCTCGCTTCCCGCCAGCGTATCCAGGTAATAATCCACGAACGTCGGGGACCGCTGCACCAGCTCCTCCAAGGACGACGCCCCGGAAGCGCGGACGAAGTCGTCCGGGTCCGCGCCCTCGGGCAGGAGCACGGCCCGGGCCTCCACGTCCGCCGCCAGGAAGAGTTCCAGGCTCCGGTCCAAGGCCTTGCGGCCCGCCGGGTCGGAGTCGAACACCACCGCCACGTCCCTCGTATACCGCTTGAGCAGGTGGACCTGGTCCGCCGTCAGGGCCGTCCCCAGGGAGGCCAGGGCATTCCGGACGCCCTCGTTCCAGAGGGAGATGACGTCGAAATACCCTTCCACAAGGACGGCGTAACCCCGCTTGCGGATCATCTCCTTGGCCTGCCGGATCCCGAAGAGGTTGCGGCCCTTCACGAATACGGGAGTCTCCGGCGAGTTCAGGTACTTCGGCTCCCCTTCCCCGATGACGCGTCCGCCGAAGGCGATGACCCGGCCCGAGGCGTCCTCGATGGGAAACATGACGCGTCCGCGGAACCGGTCGTAGAGACTGCCGTCATCCCGGGACAGGAGCAGCCCCGCCTGCTCGGCCGCCGTCAGCGGGATCTTTTCCTTTTCCAGGAACCTCCGGAGCCCCGTCCAGTCGTTTCGGGCGTAGCCGAGGCGAAAGGCCTGCAGGGTTTCGCTGCGGATGCCCCTTTTCTCCAGGTAGGACCTCGCCTCGCTCCCCGCCGGCCCCCGGAGATTGGCCGCATAGAAGGATGCGGCCCGCTCGTTCACGTCCAGGACCGCCGGCCGCTGGCCCCGATTCTCTCCCGGCGGGCGCTCTTTCCGGGGGATCACGATGCCCATCTTCCCCGCCAGGTGCCGCAGGGCCTCCGGGTAGGTCATGTCGTTCACCTTCATCAGGAAGGTGACGGCGTTGCCCCCCTCGCCGCAGCCGAAGCAATGGAAGATCTGCCTGTCCGGATTGACCGTGAAGGACGCGGTCTTTTCCTTGTGAAACGGACACAGGCCGACGAAGTTCCGTCCGGCCTTCCGCAGGGTCACGAAATCCGACACGACCTCCACGATGTCCGCCCGGCTCTTGATCTCCTCCACTTTTTCTTCGGGTATCAGGCCCATGAACGGGAATCCCCCCTGCCTGGGTCCCGACGATGGATCGACCCGCCGCCGGCCGGAACGTCCGGTTTGCCCTGTTTTTTCGCCAGCGGGCCGGTCCGGCTAGCCGGCGAGCCTGGCCTTGACCAGGTCCCCCACCAGTTTGCCGTCGGCCTTGCCGGTGATCCGGGGCATGAGCACTTTCATGACCTTGCCCATGTCCTTCACGGACAGGGCGCCCGCTTCGACGACCGCCTTGTCGATTTCCGCCTCGATCTCCTCCCGCGACAGCTGCTGCGGCATGTAGGACTGGATGATCGCCAGTTCGGCCTCCTCCTGGGCCACCAAGTCCGCCCGTCCGCCCTTGGCGAACTGCTCGATCGAATCCCTCCGCTGCTTGACCATCCCGGACAGGAGCTGCAGCAGCTCCGGCTCGTTCAAGTCCCGCTTGAGGTCGATTTCCCGGTTGTGCATGGCCGTCTTGATCAGGCGCAACGCGGACAGCCGAATCTTGTCCCTGTCCTTCGCCGCCTGGATCATGTCCTGCTCCACCTGCTTCTTCATGGTCATCACGCTCACCTATTCCTGTAAATTTGGTTCCCGTCGCCCCTCTTGTCAACAGGGGCCGGCTAGTTCTCTTAGAGATCCGCCATGCGGACCTTGCCTCCCCCCAGAACGTGGACATGGAGGTGGAAGATCACCTGCCCCCCTTCCTGGTTGCAGTTGATGACGGTCTTGAATCCCCGCTGGTCGATTCCCTTGATCCGGGCCACTTCCTGGATCGCGTGGACGAGCGGCGGAAGCAGGCTCGTCTTTGCGTCCCGGATGTCCAGGAGGGTGGGGACGTGCTCCTTCGGGACGATGACCACGTGGACCGGCGCCGCCGGATGGATGTCGTCGAAGGCGAGGGTCCACTCGTCCTCGTATACCTTGGTGCAGGGGATCGATCCGCCGATGATCTTGCAGAAAAGGCAGTCCTCCATGGTTTCAATCCTCCTTTCGCTTTGCAGAAGCCGGTGTCCGGCGGCACAGGGCGATGGCCTCCTCCAGGGAGAGGGCGCCCGTGTAAAGGGCGCGTCCCGTGATCACCCCCAGGATGCCGGGTCCTCCGGATTCCAGCAGCCGTTCGATGTCCCTGATCCCCGCCACGCCCCCCGAGGCGATGACCGGCCGGTTCGTCGCTTCCGCCAGGGCCCGGGTGGCCTCGACGTTGACGCCCTGCTCCATGCCGTCCCGCTGGATGTCCGTGTAGACGATCGCGTGCAGGGCTTCCTCCCGATAGCGGTCCGCCAGCTCCGCGGCGGTGATGTCCGACTGCTCCGTCCACCCTTCGATGGAAACCCTTCCGCCCCGGGCGTCGATGCCCAGGATGATCCGGTCCGGATAGCGGCGGCAGGCTTCCCGGACGAGGGATTCGTCCTTCAGGAGCGCGCTTCCCAGGATGATCCAGGAAACGCCCGCCTCCAGGTAGGACTCCATCGTTTCCAGGCTGCGAATCCCCCCGCCGACCTGGACCGGCAGACCCGTGGTGTTCACGATGGCCCGGACGGCGTCGCCGTTTCTCGGTTTCCCCGCCAGGGACCCGTCCAGGTCCACCAGGTGCAGGCGGGTCGCCCCCTTCTCCTTCCAGAGCCGGGCGACCTGCGCGGGGTCCTCCCCGTACACGGTCACCTTCCGGAAGTCTCCCTGCGCCAGCCGCACGCACCGGCCGTCCTTGAGGTCGATGGCGGGAATGATGATCAAGGGCAAACCTCCCGTGTCGTCAAGGCGCCACCGGGAATGTCCTGCATACGTCCGCCATGCCGGCGGCGGCCAGTTCTTCCGCGGTGAGCCATCTCCCCTTTTCCCGGAAGAAAAAGGAGATCTGGAGCATGTTTTCCATCAGCGATTCCTGGGTTTGGTCGAAGTGGCCCCGCCAGAGGAGCACGCCGTCGGAGGCCCGGTACAGGTGGATGTCGAAGGCGACCGAGGCGGGTTTTTCGACGGAGTAGGGAAGGCCCTTCCGCTCGCGCCACCGGTAGACGTACCCGGCGACGATGCCGTCTACCTCCAGGTCCTGTCCCACCTTCCGCAGAATCTCCGCTGCGCCGGCCTTGAAGGAACCGGATGCGGCGCCCTGGTACGCGGCCCCGGCGCGGTCCGGGAAAACGATCCGGACCTTTCCCGCCGCCCTCTGGCGCTCGAGGAAGAGGCGCTCCGTGATCTTCTCCGGCGAATTGTCCGGACGATCGGTCCGGATTTCCGCCAGGATGACCGGTCCCTTGCCCATCTTGAGCGCCGCGTCCGCCGGGGAGGCCTGCTGAAACGGGAGAACGGCGATCCGGTGAACGGTCCCCCCCGCTCCCGGGTCCGATGTCGGGGCCGGAGGGGGGGCGCAGCCGGCGATGGGGATAACCAGCAGGAACGCAAGCAGGATGGTGAAAGCCCGCCCTTTGTGGATGGTCGCTCGGTGCAACATGGTCACCTCCTTGCGGGCGGGCGGGTCCGACGGTCGGGACCGGTCAGAGGCTGCCCTTGGTGGACGGGATCCCGCGGACCCTCTCGTTGAGCGTAACGGCCCTTCTCAGGGCCCGGGCGAAGGCCTTGAACATGGCCTCGGCCATGTGGTGGCCGTTGCTGCCCCAGGCCACCTCGATGTGGAGGGTCGTTCCGCTGTGGTCGGCGAAGGCCTTGAAGAACTCGCGGATCAGCGCCGGATCGAAGTCCCCGATCCGGCCGCCGCCGAAATCCGCCTGGAAAACCAGGAAAGTCCGGCCCGACAGGTCCAGCGCCACCCGGCAGAGGCTCTCGTCCATGGGAACGGCGGCCTCGCCGTAGCGCTCCAGGCCGCGCTTGTCCCCGAGGGCCTGCCGCAGGGCCTCCCCGAGGCAGATGCCCAGGTCCTCCACGAGGTGATGGTCGTCCACTTCCCGATCCCCCTTGCCCTTCACGGTCAGATCGAACAGGCCATGACGGCTGAAGAGGTTCAGCATGTGGTCCAGAAACGGAATCGAGGTGGAAAGGACCCCCTTGCCCGAACCGTCCAGGCCCAATTCCAGGGTGATGTCCGTCTCCGCCGTCTTGCGCTTGATCTTCGCCTTCCTCGCCATGGCGCGCCTCTCAGATCACCTTGTTGAGAGAGTATTCGATGATCCCCTCCGCCCCGGCCTCCTGGAGCAGCGGGATCAGATCCCGGACAATGCTGGCGTCCACGATTGTTTCCACGGCATGCCATTCCTCGGAAAACAGGCCCGAGATCGTGGGGGCCTTGAGGGACGGGAGCAGGAGAATCACCCGGCCCAGGTTTTCCTTGGACACGTTCAGCTTGAGGCCCACTTTGCCCATGGCCAGGAGCGATCCCAACAGCAGCGTCCGGATCTGCTCGATTTTCTGGCGTTTCCACGGGTCTTCCCAGGCAGCCCGGTTGGCCACGAGCTGGGTGTTGGTCCTCATCATCTCCTCGACGATGCGGAGCTTGTTGGCCCGCAGGGTCGATCCCGTCTCCGTCACTTCCACGATGGCGTCCACGAGGCCCTCCGCCACCTTCGCCTCCGTGGCGCCCCAGGAGAATTCGACGTGGACGCGGACGTCCCGCTCCTGGAAGTACCTTTTCGTAAAGTGGACGAGTTCCGTGGAAATGTGCTTTCCCTCCAGGTCCTGGAGGGTCCTGACCGGGGAGTCGTCCCGGACGACGAGAACCCACCGGGCCTGGCGCGCCGTGGCCTTGGAATAGACCAGGTCCTCCACGACGACGACGTCCGATTCGTTCTCGAGGATCCAGTCCCGGCCCGTCAGGCCGAGGTCGAGGACCCCGCCTTCCACGTAGCGGGACATCTCCTGGGCCCGGACGAGGGAGCAGGAGATCTCGTCGTCGTCGATGTCGGGGAAATAGCTGCGGCTGTCGTAGGTGATCCGCCATCCCGCCTTCCGGAAGAGATCGACCGTGCTGGCTTCCAGGCTTCCCTTCGGGATCCCGAGCTTCAGCGTCTTCATCCATACACCTCTTCGGGGTTGAACACGCGCTCCCCCACGATTTCCTCGCCGTCCCGGGTGATCCGGCGATAAAAGCAGGACCGGTAGCCCGTGTGGCAGGCCGCGCCTCCTACCTGCTCGACCTTCAGGAGGACCGTGTCGTTGTCGCAATCGATGAATATGTCTTGGACTTTCTGGATGTTCCCGGACGTCTCCCCTTTGACCCACAGGGCGCTGCGGGACCGGCTCCAGAACGTGGCGACACCCGTCTCCAGGGTCTTTTGCCAGGACAGTCGGTTCATGTAGGCCATCATGAGGACCTCGCCGCTCCGGGCGTCCTGGACCACCGCCGGGACGAGTCCTTGCCCCTTGTCGAAATCAGGCACCGTCACAGGGACCTCCCTTTCCTTCCTGAATATAGCTTCAATAAAGTATTTACATCTAATCGAATGGTTCCTTTTCATCAAGAACTTTTTCAGGGTGACGGTTTCCGCATCCCCGGAATTGTCAGCATAATGACAGGGCTGTGGCAGATGGATTTTTTTCTTTACAAAAAAACTTCGTTTATGTATGACGGATTCCCCTTTTGGGGTTCCATTTGCGTGAGGTGCAGACCATGTCTTCCCTGAAGCCGGAAAAACTGCTTTATTTCAGAAACATGTTGATGATGAAAATCAGCGAGCTTCTCAACGAGGCCGAGAAAACCGTTTCTGAGATGACCGACGGCAAGGAAAACTATCCCGACCCCACGGACAGGGCTTCCCTGGAAGCGGACCGCAATTTCGAATTGCGGATCCGGGACCGCGAGAGGAAGCTGATCGCCAAGATGCAGGAAGCCATCAAGCGAATCGACGACGGCACCTACGGCATCTGCGAAATGTGCGGGAATCCCATTTCCGAAAAGCGCCTCCTTGCCCGACCGGTCACCACCTCCTGCATCGACTGCAAGACGAAGCAGGAGAGGCTCGAGAAACTCAAGGGCGAGTAATTCCTGCCGGATCTCGCAGCGGCATGCGGCACCGGCAGGGCCTGAAACCGTCCCTGCCGCCGGAAGGGGCTTCGGACCGGAGCCTTTGAGCCGCCTGTCTCTTCCCGCTCCTTTCCCCCGGCGTCCCCCGCGGGAATTCGTCTCCGGAAACATACCATGACCTTCCTTCGGGTGGCCCTCAACGTTCCAGCGCGGAAGGCATTCACGTACCGTCTGCCGGAAGGGATGGAGGATGCCGCCGCCGTGGGCAGGCGCGTCCTGGTCCCCCTGGGGCGGAGGCGCCAGACCGGGTACATCGTCGAGACCCTGCCGGAGGCGGATTGCGAATCCCCCCGGGACGTCCTGGAGGTTTTTGACGAGGCCCCCCTCTTCTCTACCGCTGATTTCCGCTTTTATTCCTGGGTCGCCGATTATTACCTCTACCCCGTCGGGCGGGCCCTGGGAGAGATCCTGCCGGGCAGCATCCCTGCCGGGGACCGCACCCGGGTGTACCTGGACGGTCATCCCCTTTCCGCCGAACCTGCGACCGGCACGCCCCTGCAGGAGCGCATCCTGGATATCCTCCGGGAGCATCCCCGGGGCCTTTCCCTGCGCCGGTTGAAGGAGAGACTCGAAGTCCGGGAAGTCGCCGCGGCCCTGGAGGACCTGGCGGGTCGCCGGCGGATCCGCCTTGCCGAGGGCGCAAGGGCCCCGGAGATCCGCATCCGGGCGGAACGCGTCCTGTCCCTGGCGGAGACGGATCCCCGGGGGCTGTCTCCCCGGCAGCAGGAGGCCGTGCGCCTTCTCCGGCGTCTCGGTCCCGTACCCGCCGCCGAATTCTCGGGACTGTTTCCGGGAAGTTCCTCCATCCTTGCGGCCTTGAGGAAAAAGGGTGTGGTCGCGGTTGAGGAGCGGCCCCTCGTCCGCCTGCCCGGGCTTGTCCCCGTCGTCGAAGGTCCCCGGACCGTTTTTTCCCTGAACCCGGACCAGGTCTCGGCCCTGGAGGCCGTCCGCGCCGGCTTCCTCCGGGAGGACCCGCCGGTCATCCTGCTCCACGGCGTCACCGGGAGCGGGAAAACGGAGGTCTATCTGCGGGCTGCCGCGGAGGTCCTCCAGCGGGGCGGAAGCGTCCTGATCCTCGTGCCGGAGATCGCCCTCACGCCCCAGTTGCTCGGCCGGGTGGCGGAGTTTTTCGACGCCGGGCGGATCGCCGTTCTGCACAGCGGGATCACACGGGCCGAGCGCTACTCCCAGTGGCGGCGCATCCAGCGGGGAGAGGCGGATGTCGTGGTGGGGGCGCGCTCCGCCCTGTTCGCCCCCCTGAAAAACCTGCGGCTCATCATCGTGGACGAGGAGCACGACCCGTCCTACAAGCAGGACGAGCGGATGTGCTACTCCGCCCGGGACATGGCGGTCGTCCGGGGAAGGATGGCTTCCGCCCTGGTCATCCTGGGATCCGCAACCCCCTCCATCCAGTCGTTTTTCAATGCCGAGTCGGGGCGTTATCTGCGCCAGGACCTTCCGGCCCGCGTGGAAGACCGGGACCTGCCCCGCGTGGAGATTGTGGACATGCGGATCGAGGGTTTGAAGGACGGCCAGGTGCCGGTCCTTTCCTACGCGCTGCGAAGCGCGCTGGGGGAAAACCTCGCCGCCGGCGGCCAGACCCTCCTCTTCCTCAACCGTCGCGGCTTTCACACCCACCTGTTCTGCGCCGCCTGCGGGCACGTCTTCGCCTGCCGGAACTGCAGCCTTTCCCTCGTCTCCCACGCCCGGGCCGCGATGCTTCGCTGCCATGCCTGCGATTTCTCCATGCCGGCGCCGGCGGCCTGCCCGGCCTGCGGCAGCCCCGGGCTTGTCCGCCACGGACTGGGGACGGAGCGGGTCGAGGAGGCCGTCCGGGCCCTGTTCCCGGATGCCCGGGTGGGCCGCATGGACAGCGACACCACCGCCCGGAGGGGGGCCTCGGCGGAGATCCTGCGGAAGCTCCTCAAGGGGGAGATCGACGTCCTCGTGGGAACGCAGATGATCACCAAGGGACACGACATAGCCGGCATTACCCTCGTGGGGGTCGTCTCTGCCGACACGAGCCTCCACACCGCCGATTTCCGCGCCGCCGAGCGGACCTTCCAGCTGCTCACCCAGGTATCCGGCCGCAGCGGCCGCGGCGAGGCGCCGGGCCGCGTGATCATCCAGACCTACAATCCCGGACACTACGCGGTCAGGCACGCCCGGGCCCACGACTACGAGGCCTTCTACCGGGAGGAGCTTCCGCAGCGACGCGCCCTGTCCTATCCGCCCTTCGCCCGGATGGCCCAGGTGAGGATCTCGGGTCTGGATGCGCGGAAAACCCGGGAGGGGGCAGGCGGCGCTGCAGACCTGGCGTCCCGGTTTGTCGTTGCGCAGGGATTGGCGGACAGGGTGGAAATCCTGGGGCCCGCGGAAGCCCCCGTCGCCCGGGTGAAAAACCGCCACCGCTGGCAGATCCTGCTGAAAGGAAAGGACAGCCGGGCGCTCCATGCCGTGGCGGAGGCCCTCGTGGCCCGCCGATTCCGGGGCGTGGAACTGCGGGTGGACGTGGATCCCATGGATTTCCTGTAGATCCGGACTCCCGGTTTTCCCTTGACCGCGCCGGTTGGACCAAGTAGGTTGGCGAAACCGGTCCCGTCCGCCGGCCCGTCCGGGGCGGGACCAAAGTTCGTGGAGGAGAGCGCGCAATGAGGGTGCCTGAACGATTCGCCGTTGCCGTCCTGATCGGACTCTTCTTGGCCGGAGCGGCGGGAGCGGAGGAGTGGAAGCCCGTTTCCCTGGTCAAGCCCCAGATGGACAGCGGCCGTCTGCTCATGCACGTCCTGAAGGAGCGCAAATCCATCCGGGCCTTCAGAGGAGAAAAACTGCCGATCCGGGTTCTCTCCAATCTCCTCTGGGCCGCCAACGGCGTCAACCGTCCGTCCACGGGCGGCCGCACGGTTCCTACGGCCCGGAACCTGCAGGAAGTGGATGTCTACGTGGCCACCGCCACCGGCCTGTACATGTACGACGGGAAGGCGCATGTCCTGCGCCCCGTGTCGAAGCAGGATATCCGGTCCCTCACGGGCACCCAGTCCTACGTGAAGGATGCCGCCGTGAACCTGATCTTCGTGGCCGACGGCCACCGGATGGAAGCCATGGTCCCGGAGGACCGGGATCTCCTTTCCGCCACGACGGCCGGGGCCATGGTCCAGAACGTCTACCTTTACAGCGCCTCCGAAGGGTTGGGCACGGTCGTCCGGTCCTCCATCGACCGCCCGGTCCTGGCGGCGGCCATGGGCCTCCGGCCGGATCAGAAGATCCTGCTGGCCCAGTCCGTAGGTTACCCAAGGAAATAACCTCTTCCGTTGCCCGTCCAGTCTTTCGGCAGAGTGCCTTCGGGCTGGGAGCGGCCCCGGATGAACAAGGGATCCCTCGCCGCCATGACCCTCCGCCGGACCCTGGCTTTTCTGATCGTCGCCGCCGTCCTGACCGCGGTTTCCCCGGTTCAGGCCCTCCCCTGCGGAGAGTCGGACCGCGATTGCCTCCAGCGGGCCGTGGAAGCCCACCCGGCGAGGCGCCTCTCCTTCTGGAAGCCGAATATGAAGGGCGGTGTGCTGGAGCGGATCCACCGGGCGCCGCCCGACCTCATCGAGTACCTCACCCTGGACAACCGCTTGAACGGATACCCGGAGACGCCGGAACCGGTGGACCTGCCTCCCGACTTCGCCGTCGACCTGCACGCGGCCCTGCGGGAGTTGCCCGCCGCCGTCCGCACCCTGATGGAACCGAAACTGGCGGGCGTCTTCATCGTTCGCAACCTGGGCGGGACGGGATACATGGAGGCGGTGCTGGACGAACAGGGCCGTCCGGCGGCGGGGTTCATCGTCCTGGATCAGGCCGTCCTGGCGAGAACGGCCAATGCCTGGTTCACCTGGAGGGAGGGCACGCCGTTCCGGTCCGACCCGCGTTTCCGCATGGAAGGAATCCTCGAGGCGCCCGGCGAGGACAACCGGAAAAGCGCCATCCGGTTCATCCTTCTCCACGAGATCGGCCATCTGCTGTCCGTGGGGGAACGCTTTCACCCGTTCTGGTTCGATGGCCCCGCCGCCGTCCGGCGGATCGGGGAATACCCCTTCCTGGACCTGTCCTGGAGGGTCGCCCCCGACGGCAGGGACTTTGTGTCCCTTTTCGAGGGATCCTTTCCGCAGCGGAAAGAGGTGGTCTTCTACGGGAAGCCGAAGCTGGACGGGGCGGCCATCGGGGAAGTCTATCGCAGACTCGGGGAGACGAACTTCGCAACCCTCTACGGGGCGACCAATCCCTACGACGACTTCGCCGAGGCCTTCGCGACCTTCGTCCACACCGTCCTGATGGGGAAGCCCTACGAGATCCGGATCCTGGAGGGAGGCGTCCTCCGGTCGGTCTACCGTTCCTGCTGGGGACAGGAGCGTTGCGAGGCAAAGAGCCGGATCCTCTCCGCGTGGCTCCGCGGGGCGGAAAAAGCCGGAGCGTGCTGCGCGTTCACCGCGGACGCCGCCCCGGCGGCCCGGCCCGTCCGTCTCCACTGAAGCGCATGTTTGACCACTTCGACTGGATCGCCTTTGCCTACGACCGGATCATCGGAGCGCCCGATGCGGAGCGCTTCCGGCGGCTCCTCCGCCTCCCGGCGCCGGGCTGGCTGCTCGACGCCGGAGGGGGAACGGGTCGCGTGTCGGCCCACCTGCGGCCCTGGACGGGCGGCGTCGTGGTGAGCGACCTGTCCCGGGAGATGCTGAAGCAGGCGAGGAGAAAGAGGGTCGTGGACCCCGTCCGGGCCCACGCGGAGCGCCTTCCCTTCCGCGACGAGACCTTCGACCGCGTCATGGTGGTCGACGCCCTGCACCATTTCTGCGATCCGGGAGAGTCCGTCACCGACCTGCTCCGGGTCCTCAAACCCGGCGGCCGCCTCCTCATCGAGGAGCCGGACCTGCGGCTCCCCGCCGTGAAGGCCGTGGCGGTCCTGGAGAAGCTGTTCCTGATGCGGAGCCGCTTCGAGATGCCCGAGGCAATCCGGGACCGGATCGAGGCCCACGGCCTGGACGCCACCATCGAGCGGGGAGGAAACTTCCGCTCCTGGATCTGGGCGGACAAGCCCTGACCGGCTTCTGCCAGTCCGAGCGGCCGCGCCCCCGCGGCTGGAGGGCTCCCCGCTGCGAGGAACAGGCAAAGGATAGAAGATCGAAGGCAAGGAGGAACGATGCGATTTTCGGAAGACGTCTACGTGTACGAGTGGAACGATTACTTCGACAACAACTGCAACAGCTTCTACATCGGCGGCGAGATCCGGGCCCTCATCGACCCGGGTCTGTCCCGCTACGTGCCCCAGTTGCTGGAGCAGATGCGGGCGGACGGGATCGATCCGGACGACATCCGGTACGTGATCAACACCCACTCCCACCCGGATCATTTTGAAGGCTCGTCGCTGTTCAGCGGGACGGAGGTAAAAATCGCCCTCCACGCGGAGGAACTGGATTTCCTGAATGGGCCCGGCGGGCATCTCTATTCCCTTTTCGGGATGCCGAAGCCCCGGGTCGAGGTGAACCTGGTCCTGGACGGCGAGGAGGTGGTCCTGGGGGGTGAGACCTTCCGGGTGCTTCTCCTGCCGGGGCATTCGCCCGGATCCATCGGTCTCTACAGCCCCTCGCGCAAGGTTGTCTTCTGCGGCGACGTGATCTTCGCCCAGAACGTGGGGCGGACGGATTTCCCCGGCGGAAGCGGCGCCCTCCTGAAGAAGAGCATCCGGTCCCTGGCGGAACTGGACCTGGATGCCCTCCTGCCGGGGCACATGGGAATGGTCGACGGCGCCCAGGCGGTCAAGCGGAATTTCGAGGTCGTGATCCGGAACGTGTTTCCGTATATCTGAAGCGATCGGGATGCCTGCCCCGTCATCGCGGGAAGCGGGTGCAGGGCGGGCCGGTCTCGCAGTCCGCGGCGCCTCCCTCAGGGTTTCGGCAAGCCGGTGCGCCAGGAGGCTTCCAGGATCATGTACGTGGCCAGGCCCTTCGCCACGAGGTTTCCCTCGTCGTCCCGGACGTCCACCTCCCCCAGGGCGGTCCGGCTGCCCTTGTGAACGATGACGGCCTCCGCCGTGATGGCCCCCCGCTCGAAAGGCTTCAGGTAGTTCAGTTTCATTTCGACGGTGGTGAACGTCTCCGAACGGTCCACCATCCCGATGAGGGCCATGGCCACCGCCGAGTCGGCGGCGGAGAAGATGGTTCCGCCGTGGGCGATGCCCAGGGGGTGGACGAGCTTCCGGTCGAAGGCGAGGCGGACCCGGGCCCAGCCTTTCCTCACATCCGTCAGTTCCAGGCCCAGGAGATCCCAGAACGGCGAGGCGGTCTGCATCTTCCGGATCAGGACGTCCCGGAATTCCGGGGCCAGTTCTTCGTGCGTGTTCATGAGCAACCTCCCTGTAAAGTGCCCCCCTGTAGCAGACCGGCTTCCCGCTGAAAAGGGCAAAACGTGCGGGCCTGCTCCTTTACATTGGGATTCCCGGGGCCTATCTTCTAGCGTACATTGATCCGCAAAGGAGGAAGCCATGAGGACGATTCGCATCGAGGGAATGAGCTGCCAGCACTGCGTCATGGCCGTTACGAAGGCCCTGAGCGGGGTGGCGGGTGTCCGGAACGTGAAGGTCGACCTGCCCCGGGGCGAGGCGGCCTTCGAGGAGGAGGGTCCCGTTGATCTGGCCGTGCTGCGGGAAGCCGTCCGCAAGGCCGGCTTCAAGGCGCCTTGAGGCGAACATGGAAACGACCACCGTCTCCGTCGGCGGGATGACCTGCGCCGCCTGTGTCCGCCGGGTGGAAAACGCCCTGAAGGAGATTCCCGGCGTGACGGAGGTTTCGGTGAACCTGGCAACCGCCCGGGCCACGCTGGTCCATGACCGGTCCTGGGCCGGCGTGGAGGCGGTCCGGGAGGTCGTCACCGACAGCGGATACGACTACCTGGGCGTCCCCGAGGAAGATCGGGACGATCCCATCAAGGAGGCCCGGGAGCGGGAGGTCCGGGACCTGACGCGGCGCTTCGCCGTGGGGATCGTGCTCAGCGTCATCATTTTCATGGGCTCCATGCAGCACTGGTTTCCCGTTCTCCAGGGGATCCCCCCCGCGCCGCTCCGCATCGCCCTCTTTTTCCTGACGGTCCCGGTGATCTTCTGGGTCGGAGACCGGTTCCTTACCGGCGCCTGGAAGGCGGCCCTGCAGAAGACCAGTGACATGAACACCCTGGTGGCCGTGGGCGCCCTCTCGGCATTTCTCTATTCCTCCGGGGCGACGTTCTTTCCCGGCTTCTTCGCCACGGCCGGGGTCGCGCCCCATGTCTATTTCGACGGCGCCGCCTTCATCGTCACCCTCATCATCCTGGGGCGCCTCCTGGAGGCGAAGGCCAAGGGGCGGACGTCCATGGCGATCCAGCGCCTCGTGGGCCTGAAGCCGAAGACGGCCCGGGTTCTCCGGGAGGAAGAGGAAACGGACCTACCCGTGGAGGCTGTCGTCCCGGGGGACCGGATCCGGGTTCGGCCCGGGGAGAAGATCCCCGTCGACGGGGTCGTCCTCTCGGGGGCCTCCACGGTGGATGAGTCGATGCTCACCGGCGAAAGCCTGCCGGTCGGGAAGGAGGAGGGGGCGGAGGTCTTCGCCGCCACGCTCAACCGGACGGGAACATTTACCTTCCGGGCGACCCGGGTGGGGCGGGAGACCGTCCTGGCCCAGATCATCCGGCTCGTGGAGGCCGCCCAGGGATCCAAGGCCCCGGTGCAGCGCCTGGCCGATCGGGTGGCCTCCGTCTTCGTGCCCGTCGTGTTCGCCATCGGCGCCGCCACGTTTGTCGTCTGGATGTATTTCGTCCCTGACCCGCTCTTCAGCCTGGCCCTCCTGAACTTCGTCTCCGTCCTCGTCATCGCCTGTCCCTGCGCCCTGGGCCTGGCCACCCCCACGGCGGTCATGGTTGGAACGGGACTCGGCGCGGAAAACGGCATCCTCATCAAGGGCGGGGAGAGCCTGGAGCGGGCGGGCCGGCTGACGACGGTGGTTTTCGACAAGACGGGAACCCTCACAACGGGGGAGCCGGAGGTGACGGATGTTGTCACCGCGACGGGCATTTCACGGGTGGAACTGCTTCAGGCCGCTCTCTCCCTCGAGGTCGGTTCCGAGCATCCGCTGGCGGCGGCCATCCTGGCGAAGGGGAAGGCGGACGGGGTGGCACCGCTGGCCCTGGAAGGGTTCGAGGCCCTCCCCGGTTTGGGCGCCCGCGCCATCCTTGCGGGCAAGCGGTTGATGATCGGCAACCTCCGCCTCATGGAGCGGGAAGGAATTGCCCTGGCCGGGCTCCGGGAGGAGGCGGAGCGGTTGTCGGGGGAGGGGAAGACATCCGTTTTTGTGGCCGTCGACGACCGGGTCGCCGGCGTGATCGCCCTGGCCGACACGCCGCGGGAATCCGCGAGGCCGGCCATCGCCCGGCTGAAGTCGATGGGCCTCCGGATCGCTCTGATCACGGGGGACAACCGGGCGGCCGGGGAAGCGGCCGGTCGCGCGCTGGGGATCGACGAGGTCCTGGCGGAGGTCCTGCCGGGAGACAAGGCCCGGGAGATCCAACGACTTCAGGAGGCGGGGCAGGTGGTGGCCATGGTGGGGGACGGGATCAACGACGCGCCGGCCCTGGCCGCCGCGGACATCGGGATCGCCATCGGGACGGGTACGGACGTGGCTGTGGAGGCGAGCGACCTGACCCTCATGCGGAGCGACCTGACCCTCGTTCCCCGGGCCATCAACCTCTCCCTGGCGACCATGAAGGTCATCCGCCAGAACCTCTTCTGGGCCTTCATCTACAACATCGTCGGCATTCCGATTGCCGCCGGCGCCCTGTACCCCTTCTTCGGTGTCCTGTTGACCCCGGAATTCGCCGCCGCTGCCATGGCCTTCAGTTCCGTCTCCGTAGTCACCAATTCCCTGCGCCTCCGGCGGGTCTGGGAGAACCGGTAACACGGCCGGAAACGCGGAAAATGAGAAAGGGGACAGATTTCAAATCTGTCCCCTTTCTCACGAGGGGAACGCAGCAGATGCCCCTTTGCAGCAGCCTGCCTATACGTTGAAGCGGAAGCTCACGATATCCCCATCCCGGACGACGTAGTCCTTTCCCTCCAGGCGCAGGCGGCCGGCGGCCTTCGCGGCGGTCAGGGCCCCGCCGCAGGCGATGAAGTCTTCGTATCCCACCACCTCCGCCTTGATGAAGCCCCGCTCGAAGTCCTTGTGGATGGCGGCGGCGGCCCGGGGAGCCCGCGATTCCGCGGGGATCACCCAGGCCTTGACCTCGTCCTCGCCCACGGTGAAATACCGGATCCTGCCGAGCATCGCAAAGGCGGCCTCGATGATGCGGGTGAAGGCCGGCTCGGAGAGGCACAGGGCCTCGAGAAAGTCCGCCTGTTCCTCCGCCGGAAGCTCGAGCATTTCCGCCTCCAGCTTTCCGCAGATGCCGATGACGGGATCCTTCAGGCCGGCCAGCCGCTGAAAGTCCTCCACGGACGGCATGTCCCCCTCGGCCAGGTTCAGGACCACCAGCTCCGGCCGGAGGGTCCAGAAGGAAAAGCTTCGCAGGGCGACCATTTCCTCGGGGGCGAGGTCCAGCTCCCGGAGCGGCTTGCCCTCCTCGAGGTGCTCCCGCAGCCGCGGCAGCAGGTCCGCCTGGAGCGACTCCTGGGGATTCAGGGCCTTGCGGGGGATCTTGCCAAGCCTTTCCCCGCGGTTTTCTACGACCTGGAGGTCCGAAAGGATCAGCTCGTCCTCCAGTCGGCGCCACCGGCTGGTCATTTCGTGCGCGTCCGCGGCGGAGAAGCCGTCCACCACGTGCAGGAGTCCGTCGACGCCGGCCAGGCTCTGGCGAATCGTCTGCCAGGCCTTTTCCCCGGCGGCGTGAACGTCCACGAAAGGGGCCCGGGCGGGAGATACCCGGGCCGGGTGAAAGATCGACACGAGGTGGTCGAAACGGTCGTCCGGCACGACGGCCTGGCCGCGGACGCAGGTCTCCCCGAAGGCGTCCCGGCTGTTCGTGCCGGTCATGATCTCAAACAGGGTGCTCTTCCCGCTCCGGGGAAGCCCGATGATTCCCAACTCCATGAAATGCTCCTCTTTCCGATTGCGGAGCGCGCCCTATATCAGTCCGGGGAGCCCATTACAAGCAAAACTGTGAGGTCCGGGAAATGCGTGGAGCGGGTAACATAACCGGATAGGGATCTGTCCGCCCGCCGGCCGGCGTCCCGGGTGGCATGCCGCGACGGCGGAAGAGGGTGACCGATCCCGCTGCCGGGGCGCCGGCGGCGGGATCGGTCCGGAATCAGAATGTGAAACTCATCGTCACCCCGCCATAGACGTACGACGCGTCCCGCTCGACCGGCGTCGCCGTTCCCTTCAGGCCCTGGCCCTTCATCTCCAGCCGCGCATCGCCGGAGAGGGGGAACACGTACGACAGGGTCGGGGTGATGGTGATGCGGTCCGTGGCCTTGACGGGCAGGCTGGCCATCACGACCCCGTCGTGGAAATTGCGGAACTTCTCGTCCGTCGCCAGGCTGTCGCCGTCGAAGCGCGGGTAGCCCCCGTAGCCGGCCCCGGCGTTGAACAGGGCGGCGTCGGCATAGGTGGACAGGAGGTAGCTGGCCGAGGCGCCCAGTTTCAGCGACACCATCTTGTTGAGTTCGAAGACGTGGGAGACCCCCAGCAGGAAATACCAGTTCCGGTAGTGGTCGATCTCCTTGTAGACCGTCAGCGTCGGCGACAGGATCGTGTTGAGGCCGACCGTGGCGAAGATCTCCTGGGCGTCGGCCCGGTCCGGGGCGTCCCGGTTGAGCGACGCCAGGCTGTAGTATATGTAGCCGACGCCGATATTCACGGGCCCCAGGGTCTTCGTGTAGGACAGCGTCAGGTCTGTCTCGTTCCAGGTCCCGTGGTAGCTTCGCTCGTCGCTGCCTCCATCGTAGGGCCTCGTGTCGATGTTGCCCCAGAGGTTGGCGGAGAACCCCTTCCAGCCCACCGTGAGGGAGGGCTGGACGACGATGCTGTTGCGGCTCAGTTCGTAGCCCCTCCAGATGTACTGGCTGAGGAAGGAGACGGAGACGTCCCCCGTGGGTGCCTCTGCGGCGGGAGCGGCTGCTTCGGCGGTCTGTACCTTTGCCTCCACCGGCGTTTCCGCCGCCAGCGCCGCCTGCTGGACCAGGAAAAGCGCCGCAAGGGCGCCGCAAACCACGATCAGGATCATTTTTCCGTACGACATGATGCATTCCTCCTTGGAAACAGGATGAATCCGTCTTCTCAAGGATCGTGCCAGGGAGGGAGCCGTGGTGACAATTACTTGAAACGACAATGGAATGCGGAAACGGACGAGTGCGGGAAATAGGAGCGGATCCTGACGTTTTTGTCCGGTTCCAGGGAGGGGGGGCGAAAATGTCGCGGGAGGAATGCCGCTCCGGCCGCCGGGCGGGCAGGCCGTCCCGGGGCCGGAGGGCAGGTTGGTCGCGGTCTCAGGGCACCGAGTACTTGAAGTCGTGGCACTGGGCGCAGAAATTCTCCGACTTCGCGTGCTGCTTGTGGCAGAAGTTGCAGTCCAGCGTCGTCCCGTAGTGGGGCGAGGTGTGCGGGTTCGAGGGCTTCACCTTCGCCGTCTTCTCCGCCAGCTTGTCGGGGCTGCCGTGGCAGGCGATGCACGGGTCCATCGTCGGGGCCGCCTGCTTCTTCGCGGTCCCGTGGCACTTGACGCAGGTCACCCCGCGGAGCTGGTGGATGTGGCTTCCGGGTATCTTCCCGGCCAGTTTCATCTTTCCCTCCCGGTGGCAGGCCCCGCAGGCCTCCCAGGCCATGGCGGCCGTGTCGGGGTGGCCCTCGGAGAGGACCTTCTCGGTCCCGTGGCAGGCCTTGCAGTCCCCGGCCTTCGCCTGCGGGAGCAGCTTGGGGGCCGCCCAGGAGGCCTGGGAAAGGCCGATCAGGATCAGGGCGCACAGGAGAACCAGGGCCGGCGTGCACGCCCTTCCGTGCGATGCGCGTGTTTTCACGATTCGAACTCCCTGTGGATGTGGTGTTTCCGGAAAAAGGGGGCGCCCGTCGGGCGCCCCCTTATCATACCTGGCATGGACCGCCGGGGGATCAACCCCACGCCTTCTCCGCCGCCGCGTTCTTCCCGGCGATCCGGCCGAAGACCAGGCAGTCCACCGTGGCGCAGCTTCCCAGCCGGACGGCGCCGTGGACACCGCCGGTCACCTCGCCGGCGCAGTAGAGCCCGGGGATGGGCTTGTCCGTCGAGACGTCCGTGGCCTGGGCCTTGGTGTTCATGTTGATGCCGCCCATGCAGTGGTGGATCTTGGGCATGAGCCGCAGGGCGTACCAGGGGCCGGGGCCCAGGGGTTTCTGGTTCTTTTGCAGGTACCGGCCCCAGTCCTCGTCCTTGCCCGCCAGGACGCTCTTGTTCCACGTTTCAATCGTCTTCTTCAGGGGCTCGACGGGGCAGTTGTAGGCCGCCGCCATTTCCTCCAGCGTCTTGTATTCCTTCACGACACCCCGCTCCATCAGCTTCGGCATGTACTCCGCCAAAAGTTTCTTGCCGATGGCATAGCCGTTTGCGTCCGTGAAGGCGATGCACTTGTTGCCCGCCTTGATGATGGCGTCGGCCCGGATCTTCCGGTCCGCCAGTTCGTTGACAAAGCGCTTTCCCGTCTTGGTGTCCACCCAGAGGCCGTACATGGCGGCGCAGAGCTGGGCGAAGAAGGGGGAGAGGCCCATCCCCTTCTCGTCGGGGCTGCCCCAGGGGCCGAGCTGGATCCAGGAGAGCTGGAGCGGCGTGCAGCCGATGCGGAAGGCCTCCCGCAGGGCCTCGGCGGTGGCGCCGGGCTGGTTCGTCGTCTGCATCTCCGCCGTCAGCCGCGGATCCTGAATCATCCGGAAGGCCGCGTCGGCGCCGAAGCCGCCCGTGGCCAGGACGACGGCCTTGCGGGCCTTGATGTCCTTGACCTTCCCACTGTCGGCCTTCGGGAAGGCGTACCCCTCGCGGACCTGGACGCCCTTCACCCGGCCGTCGGCGTCGCGGTAGATCCGGGTCAGGTAGGCCTGGGTCCGCGGGACGACGCCCAGTCCCTTCAATTTGAGCAACTGCTGCGTCACGATGGCCGAGCCGCTCTGGTTGTAGGTACTGTACATCCGCGGGACCGAGTGCCCGCCCTCCTGGGTCTGCTTGTCCTTGTACTTGACATCCAGTTCGCTGATGGTCCACAGGACGGTGCTGACGGACTGGTCCGCCACCATCTTGGCCAGTTCCACGTGGTTCAGGTTCAGGCCCGCCGCGAGCATGTCCTTCAGGAGCAGTTCCGGGGAGTCCTTGATCCCCTCCTTCTCCTG
>JBFYXW010000025.1:0-10134 GCA_041310335.1 Syntrophaceae bacterium
TACTACTTCGAGGCCGTGGACGAGAACGGGAAGCGCAAACCCGACGGGGAGCCGGGGCTCCTGTGCATCACCCACCTGGACCGGCGGGGCACCTGCCTCCTGCGCTACCTGGTGGGGGACATCGTGGCCATCTCGAACGAGCCCTGCCCCATCTGCGGCCGCAACGACCAGCGGATCGTGACGACCGTGGGGAGCACCTACGGGACCCGGACCAGCGAGCTCATGAAGGTCAAGGGGACGCTCATCAACCCCGAGACCATGCGCGACGCCGTGGCGAACACCGCCGGGGTCATCGAGTACCAGTTCATCGTCACGAAGGAGAAGGCCGACGATCCCTACTCCATGGACATGCTGATCCTCAAGGTCGGGGCCGACGAGGGCACCGACAAGGGCAAACTGGAGGGGGAACTGAAGGAGAAGGTCAAGCGGGCCGTGGAGCTGACGCCCAAGGTGGAGTTCGTGCCGTTCTCGGAGATCTTCAACCCCGGGGCGACCCTGAAGGCCACCCGCGTCATCGACCAGCGGCCGAAGGAATAAAGCTCAGCCGGGACGTCTCCCGGCACGGAAGTCCGGGGCGCGGGGGCTGTCACGGGGGTTCCCGCCGTCGCGAAAACGTTTCCGCTCTTCGCCTTCCGAAACCGGAGAGCCTGGGAGCCGGAAACGTTTTCGAATGGCTCCTCTGGGAACCCCCGGCCGCGCCCCCGCGGACAAAGTCCGAAGGGGAGCGAAAAGACTCAAGAGAAGCAGGCAACAAGGCGACGCCATCGCCTCCCTTCCCCGACCGACGGGGGAAGCGGACGACCGGTCTCCGGCGAAACCGCTTCCCCCCGAGGCGCGGGGTTTGGGCCCGGGCGGGCGGCGCGAAGGATCCTTCCCGGCGGGCGGGCTGCTCCCCAAGCGGGGCGCCCGTCCGTTCCGGGGCGAGACGGAGAGAACAACCGACATCCATCCGGAAAGCCGAAAAAGGAGGGCAAGACCATGGTGCTGGGAGATTTTCTCACGAAATACGCCGCGGAGCGTCCGGACCGGGAAGCCGTCGTCTTCCAGGACCGGCGCTACACCTTCCGGGATTACGAACGCGAGACGGACCGCGTCGCCGCCGGGCTCCTCAAGCTGGGGGTGAAGAAGGGCGACCGGGTCGGCATCTACATTCCCAACTGGCCGGAAAACATTTTTTCCTACCTGGGAGCCGCGAAGATAGGCGCCGTGGCAGTCCCCGTGAGCTGGCGCTTCACGCCCCAGGAGGTCCGCTTCGTCATCGACAACGCTGGCATCTCCGTCCTCGTCATGGCGGCGGGATTCATGGGCATGGACTTTGTCGGCAATCTGGCCGCCGTCCGGGGAGAGCTTCCCGGCCTCAGGCAGATCGTCATCCTGGAGCGGGACAAGGCCGCCGCGGGCATGATCCCCTACGACGACTTCCTGGCCGATGTCGGACCGGAGCTGGAGCAGGCCATGCAGTCCGTGCGGCCCGACGACCCCGTCCTGTTCCTCTACACATCCGGCACGACGGGCGTCCCCAAGGCCTCCGTCCTGACCCACCGGAACCTGATCTCCTACACCGACGGCCAGATCGTAAGCTCCGATTTTGCGGGGGACCACCGCCTCCTCCTGAACATCCCCCTGAACCACGTGGGCGGCGCCGTCATGGCCGTCATCGCCTGCCTCAACGCGGGCAACACGCTCGTCATGATGGACATGTTCATCCCCGAGGAGACCCTGAAGGTCATTGAAAAGGAGAAGATCACCGTCATCGGCCAGGTGCCGGCCCAGTACGCCCTGGAGCTCCTGAACCCGAACGTGGAGAAATACAACCTGAAGACCATCCAGGTGGCCATCGTCTCCAGCCAACCCTGCCCCTCGGAGCTGATCCTGGGGATCCAGGCGAAGATGGGCGTCATGCCCCGGAACGCCTACGGCCTCACCGAGGTGAGCGGCGCCATCACCTTCACCCACCCGAGCCACGGCGAGGAGAAATTGAAATACTCCGTCGGCAAGGCCATCCCCGGGGTGGATCTGGTCATCCTGGACGAAGGGCGCAACATCCTGCCCGTCGGGCAGGTGGGCGAGATCGCCGTCAAGGGCGACCCCGTCATGAAGGGGTACTGGAAGCGGCCCGACGAGGACAAGCGGGTCTTCGACGAGAAGGGGTATTTCCACACCGGCGACATGGGACGCCTGGAGGAGGACGGATCCCTGGTCATCGTCGGCCGGAAGAAGGAGATGTACATCCGCGGCGGCGAGAACGTCTACCCGCCGGAGGTGGAAGAGGTCCTGGCGAAGCACCCCGACGTTCTCATGAGCGCCGTGGTGGGGCGCCCCGACCCGGTCATGGGCGAGGTGGGCCGGGCCTACATCATGCCGAAGCCGGGGACGAACCCCACGGCGGAGGGAATCAGGGAGTTCCTCAAGGACAAGCTGGCGAAGTTCAAGATTCCCGAGGACGTGATCTTCCGGCCCCAGCTGCCCCTGACCCTGCTGGGGAAGGTGAAGAAGCTCGATCTGTATGCGGAAATGGAAAAGGAGTTCAAGAAGAACACCTGATCGCCAACGAAGATTTTGCGCCACCCTCTTTGGATGAACGGGACGGAGGGACCGGTCTCCACCCCTCCGGAGCCGCCCTCCGCCCGTCATCCGCCGGGGAGCGCCCGAAGATGCCCGCCGCCCGTCCCCCCGGACGGGGACGGGAAAACCCAAGAAAGGAGTCAACCAATGGAAGTAAAGAAAATCACCGTCCTGGGGGCCGGAACCATGGGTCACGGCATCGCCCAGGCCGCCATCGCGGCGGGTTTTGAAGCGGTTCTCTACGACATCAGCGCCGAGTTCGTCGAAAAAGGCGCCGCCCGGATCCAGAAGAGCCTCGCCAAGCGGGTCGCAAAGGGAAAGCTCCAGGAAGACCAGATGAAGGCCATCCTGGCCCGCCTGAAGACCGCCACGGACCTGGCGGAGGCCGCGAAGGACGCCGACTTCGTCATCGAGGCCGTCCCGGAGAACCTGGACTTGAAGAAGAAGATCTTCGCCGAGCTGGACAAGATCTGCAAACCCGAGGCGATCCTGGCAACGAACACCTCCGTCCTGTCCGTCACGGCCGTGGCGGGGGCGACCAACCGGAAGGACCAGGTCGTGGGCACCCATTTTTTCAACCCCGCGGCGGTGATGAAGCTCGTCGAGATCATCTGCCCCGTGGGCGTGGCCGACAAGACCGTGGAGATCGCCCTGGAGACGATGAAGCGCATGGGCAAGGTCCCCATCAAGGTGAAGGACACTCCCGGGTTCATCGTGAACCGCCTGCTCGGCCCCCTCTACATGACGGCCGCCCAGATGGTCCTCGAGGGGACCGCCTCGGCGGAGGACATCGACACGGCCATGAAGCTGGGCGCCGGGCACCCCATGGGTCCCTGCGAGCTGGCCGACTTCGGCGGCTTCGATGTCATCCAGATGGCCCAGGACTCGGTCTTCGAATACACGCACTCGGAAGCGGACAAGCTGAACATCCTCTACCGCAAGATGCTCGAGGCGGGCCGCCTGGGATACAAGAACGGCAAGGGCTTCTACGACTACCTCCCGGACGGGACGAAGAAGCCTTTCAAGGTTTTCTAGGACCGCACCGGCGCCGCCGAGGAGGCAAGACAGGCGGACGAACCCCGGGACGCGGAGCGGAACGGGGCGGGCGGATTCCGACAACAAGCTGAAAGGAAGGATCATTCCATGGAGTACAAGGACATCATTCTGACGAAGGAAGGGGCGGTGGCGACGATCGCGGTCAACCGGCCGGAGGTGCTCAACGCCATCCGCTACGAGACCATGATCGAGATCCAGGACGCCCTGGACGGCATTGCCGCCGACGACGCGATCCGCGCGGTCGTCCTCACCGGCACCGGGGACAAGGCCTTCGTGGCGGGCGGCGACATCTCCGTCATGGCCAAGGGGGCGGGCTACCTGGACGTCCTCCACACCCTCCCGGAGGGACAGCAGATCACCTGGAACATCGAGCATTTCCGGAAGCCCGTCATCGCCCGGATCAACGGCATCGCCCTGGGCGGCGGCACCGAACTGGCCCTCTGCTGCGACATCCGCGTCGCCGCCGACACGGCCATCATGGGCGTCCCGGAGATCAACCTGGGCATCATCCCCGGCTACGGCGGAACCCAGCGCCTCCCCCGGCTCGTCGGGGCGGGCATGGCCAAGAAGCTGGTCCTGACGGGTGAGCACATCACCGCCCAGGAGGCCTACCGCATCGGCCTGGTGGACATGCTGGTCCCGAAGGCGGAACTGGACGGCGCCGTGGCGAAGCTGGCCAGGCGCATCGCTTCCAAGAGCCCCATCGCCCTGGCCATGGGGAAGGAAGCCGTCAACCTGGGCCTCCAGGCGGACCTCCGGACGGGCCTCTCCATCGAAGCGCGCTGCTTCTGCATGTGCTTCGGGTCGGAGGACCGCGTCGAGGGCATGAAGGCCTTCCTGGAAAAGCGCAAGCCCGAATTCAAGGGACGGTAAGGAGGAAGAAACATGAAAGAAGTTTATATCGTGGACGGAGTCCGGACCCCCATCGGCCGGATGGGCGGCGCCCTCTCCGGGTTCCGCCCCGAGGAGCTGGCCGCCTTTGCCCTCCGGGGGCTCATCGACAAGACGAAGATCGACCCGGCCATTGTGGAGGACGTCCTTATCGGCCACGCCTGCACAAACAACGCCGCCGTCAACATCGCCCGCTGGGCGGTGGTCAAGGCGGGATTTCCCGTGACCGTGACGGCCCAGACGGTGGAGCGGCAGTGCGGCTCCGCCCTGCAGACCATCAACACCGCCGCCATGGCCATCATGGCCGGTTTCGGAGACACCTACATCGCCGGCGGCTGCGAAAGCTGGAGCAACGCCCCGTACCTGATGGAGCGCCAGAAGGTGCCCTTCTCCCTGGCGCCCAACGCCTTCATCACCAAGGAAGTCGGACCGACGCCGGAGACGAACGCCCCCATGGGGATCGTCGCGGAGATCCTGGCGGAGGAGTGGGGCATTTCCCGGGAGGAGCAGGACGCCTTCGGCCTCCGGAGCCAGATGCTGGCCATCCAGGCCATCGAGGCGGGGTACTTCAAGGAGGAGATCGTCCCCGTCACGATCCCCCAGCGGAAAGGCGACCCCATCGTCTTCGACCGGGACGAGCATCCCCGGGCGACAACGCTGGAGAAGCTGGCGGCCCTCAAGCCCGTTTTCAAGAAGGGCGGAACGGTCACCGCCGGAAGCTCCTCGGGCATGAACGACGGGGGCGTGGCCGTCCTGGTCATGTCCAGGGAGAAATGCGAAGCCATGGGACTCAAGCCCCTGGGGCGTTTCGTCACCTGCGCCCTGGCCGGCGTGGAGCCGAAGTACATGGGGATCGCCCCGGCCTACGCCACTCCCAAGGCCCTGGAGCGGGCCGGCCTGAAGCTTCAGGACATGGACATCGTGGAGTGCAACGAGGCCTTCGCCTCCCAGACCCTGGCCGTCATGAAGGAACTGAAGAAGAACGGCCACGCCGTGGACCCGGAGAAGTGGAACCCCTATGGGGGGGCCATCGCCTTCGGCCATCCCAACGGCATGAGCGGCGGCCGCCTGGCCCTGTCGGTGCTCCGGCACCTCCAGCGGACCGGCGGGCGCTACGGCCTGGCCACGCTGTGCATCGGCGGCGGCCAGGGGATCGCGACGATCTTCGAGCGGCTGTAGAGGAGTACGACAACCCACCAGGCCCCGGTACGCCCGCACGGGCGGGCGCCCCGGGGAATTCTTGCAAGGCCGGCACCCGGACGCAGGCCTCCGCCAACGGGACCGCTTTCCGCGGATCCACCAGCGGGGGCGGCGCGTGCGGCCGCCGGCGAAGGAGGCAGGCATGACCGAACGAGTCGCCATTGTGGGCGTGGCCCAGACCCGCTTCGCGCCGAAGCGGCCCGACGTCAACTACGGCGAGATGGCCTACGAGGTCATCTCCCGGGTTTTGCAGGACACGGGGCTGGCCTTGCCCGATGACATCGACAACGCCATCAGCTGTTCCCATGACATCTGGGACGGCCAGACCATCTCGGACATCGGCATCACCGACGTCATCGGCGGACACTTGAGGGCGGAGGAAAAAATGGCCATGGACGGATCGACGGCAGTCTTTTACGGGGCCGTTGGAATCCTCTCGGGGGAATATTCCTGTTCCCTGCTCATGGCCCACACCAAAATGTCCCAGACCAACCGCAACATCGTCAACAACGTCGCCTTCGACCCCATCTACACCCGGATGCTCGGATTCGACTACACCTCCGCCGCGGCCCTCCAGGCCCGGCGATACATGTACAAGTACGGGATCACGCGGGAGGACGCGGCCCGGGTCGTGGTGAAGAACCTGGCCAACGCGAAGCGCAACCCCTTCGCCTGGCAGTCCGGCGACCTCACCGTCGCGGACGTCCTCTCCTCCCCCGCCGTGGCGCCGCCGCTCCACAAGCTGGACATCGCGCCGGATACCGACGGGGCCGTGGCCCTGATTCTCGCCTCGGAGGAGCGGGCCCGCAAGATCACCGACAAGCCCGTCTGGATCCTCGGGATCGGGACCTGCTACGACGCCCATTACCTGGGCGACCGGGATCTGTCGGGCGTCTTCGCCCTGGAGAAGGCCGCCGCCCGCGCCTACGCCATGGCGGGCATCAAGAACCCCCGCCGATCCGTGGACCTGGCGGAGGTCAGCGACGACTTCTCCTACCAGGAACTGCTCTGGCTGGAGGGCCTCGGCTTCTGCGACCGCGGGGAGGGCGGACGGTACACCGCCTCCGGCGCCACGGCCCTCGGGGGGAAGCTCCCCGTCAACCCCTCGGGAGGGGTCCTCTCGGGCGTCCCCGCCAACGTGGCAGGGCTCAACCGGGTGGCGGAAGCGGTCCTCCAACTCCGGGGAGAGGCGGGAGACCGCCAGGTCAGAGGGGCGAACATCGCCGTCGCCCAGGGTCACAGCGGGTTCTGCGGCCAGCACCAGTGCGTCGTCGTGCTCGGCAACTGAAGGACGGAGGTATGATATGAAACGAAACGTAGCCATCATCGGCGGCGGCCAGACTTACCACGCGGCGCGCCGCCACGATGTGGACGAGCCGGAAATGGTCAACGAGGCGGTCCGCGCCGCCCTGAAAGACGCCCGCATGACCATCGACGAGATCGACCTGGTCATCCTGGGAAACATGGAGTTCTTCGAAGGCACCCACATGACGGACTGCTGGCTCGTCCACGGGATGGGCGCCTACGGGAAGCAGGGCCTCAAGATCACCACGGGGGGGACGGTCGGCGCCACGGCCGTCTGCGCCGCGGCCCACCACGTGGCCAGCGGGCTCTTCGACAAGGTCCTCTGCATCGGCTTCGAGAAGCAGGAGGAGGGCGACACGGGGGCCATCCTGAGCGGCGTGGCTAACCCCCTCTGGGGCCGTTCCATGGCCGGCGCGGCCGTGGGCTACTTCGCCATGATGGGGTCCTCCTACATGGCCGCCTGGGGCGCCAAGGAGGAGCACTCCGCCATGGTGGCCGTCAAGGCCCGGCAGAACGCCCGGAGAAACAAGTACGCCCACCTGAAGCTGGACATCACCATCGAGGACGCCCTCAACTCCCGGATGCTGGCCTGGCCCATCCGGATGCTCGACATGTGCCCCGCCTCCAACGGCGCCTGCGCCATGATCCTGGCGGACGAGAAGACGGCCAAGAGCCGCTCGAAGAAACCCGTCTGGATCCGGGCCACGGACACGGCCCACAACGAGCAGTTCGAGCTGGACTGGCGGGACGTGAAGACGAACCGCCTGATCTTCTCCCGGGCCTGCGCCGGCCGCCTCTACCGGAAGCTCGGCATCACCGACCCGGCCAAGTACTTCGACGTCTTCGAGGTCTACGAGCCGGCGACCTGGGCGGAGCTGATCTGGTACGAGGACCTGGGCCTCTGCGGCCCCGGCGAGGGCTTCCGGCTGATCGAACAGGGCAGGACGAACATCGACGGTCCCATCCCGGTCAACCCCTCCGGCGGCGTCCTGTCGACGAACTGCATCGGCGCCTCCGCGATGCTCCGCGTCTGGGAGGCGGCCCTGCAGATCCGGGGAGATGCCGGGGAGCACCAGGTGCCGAAGGACGTGCGCCGGGCCCTGACCACGGGCTATGGCGGCACGAACTGGACGGTCATGACGGCCCTGTCCAAGACGCTGGACGATTGAGGAGGACACCATGGCAACGAAAGACAAGGAATGGATCTCCATTCCCATGACGGTGGATGTGCCCTATCGCTTCGCGGCGGGGTCGTACATGACCAAGTGCCTCACGGAGCTCCGGGACAGCGGGAAAATCTACGCGGTGGAGTGCCCGAAGTGCAAACGGGTTCAGCTGCCTCCGCGGGTCGTCTGCGCCGAGTGCCACGTGAAGAACGAGCGCTGGGTTGAACTGCCCCACGAGGGGACCCTGGTGGGCTTCACCATCATGTACCTGCCCCTCACGGACCCCACCACGGGCAAGCCCCACGAGCCGCCCTTCGTCTACGGCTCCGTCCGGCTGGACGGCGCAACCTCGGTCCTGGACCACATGGTCGAGGTGGAGCCCGACATGGACAAGGTCTGGGTCGGCATGCGCTGCCGGCTGGTCCTCCGCCCGAAGGACGAGCGGATCGGCGACCTGAGCGACATCCGGTACTTCGAGCCCCTGCCGGGGCAGAAGAAGCCCCAATCCTGACAGAGGGGAGGAACGACATCATGGAAACCAAGACGGAATACAAGCCCTTCGAAGTGGACCAGCACCTGACGGCCCACGGAAACTACTGGGCCGGCAAGGCGGGAAGCCGCTTCTACACGGCCCTCCGGGACCGGAAGAAGATCCTGGGGTCGCCCTGCAAGGCCTGCAACAAGGTCTTCTGGCCCCCCCGGTCCGTCTGCACCTTCTGCTTCGGCGAACTGAAGGATCTGGTCGAGATCGGCCCCCTGGGGACGGTGGAGACCTTCACTCTCGTGACCTACGCCGAGCCCATCCACCCCCGGCCTGCGCCCTTCATCTGCGCGGTGATCCGGCTGGACGGCGCCGACACGGGGATGGCCCACTTCCTCGACGAGGTCGAGTTCGGCCAGGTCACCATCGGCATGCGGGTGAAGCCCGTGTTCGCGAAGGACCGCAAGGGGAACATCCTCGACATCCGGTACTTCAAGCCCCTCTGAAGAAAGGGAGAAACAACATGGAAGAAAAGGAAAAACGCTGCTTTCTCGCCTCTTTCGACGGAGTCCCCGGGGCGGAGCGGAACCCCGCGAACTACCAGCGCCGGGACGACGCGAGCCACATCTACACGGAAGGCGACTACTACGAGTGGTGGTACGTGGACTGCTCCTTCGACAACGGCTACCATATGGTGCTCACGTACCACTACCGCAACCAGTTCATGAATCCCATCATCCCCACGACGCAACTGATGATCTATCGGCCCGACGGCACGCAGACGGCCCGTTACGCCGTCTGGAAGCCCGAGGAGACCTACGCCGGGCCCGACTGGTGCGACGTCCGCATGGGCGACAGCTGGCTCCGGGACCTGGGCGGCGGCCGCTACGAACTCTCCATGATCATCAACAAGGTGGGCGCGAAGCTCACCCTCAAGAACGTCGTCCCCGGCTGGAAGCTGGGCTCCGGGTTCAACTACAAGAACGAGGAGACGGGGAAGGTGGCCGGCTGGGTCGTCCCCGTGCCCTACGCGGAGGTGGAGGGCGAGCTCTTCCTCAAGGAAGGAACAATCCCCGTGAAAGGGGCCGCCTACCACGACCACAACTGGGGGAACGCGCGGATGCACGAGATCTGCTCCTCCTGGTACTGGGGCCGCATCCACCACGGCGACTACTGCCTGGACTACGGCTGGGTCCTGCCGCGGGACCCCGAGGCGCCCGTCTTCGCGCCCCTGCTCATTGCCCGGGGCAACGAGATCGTCCTGTCGACGAACATCATGCACACCGAGCTGGGCAGCTTCACGAAGGACCCCAAGATCGGGCAGGAGTACGCCCGGAGCCTCGTCCTCACCACGGACAACCTGGGCGTGAAGATGAAGCTGGCCATCGAAACGACAAGGCTGGTGGAAACCATGCAGCTCCCCAAGGCCGCCGCCTGGGACCAGTATTACTTCCGGTTCCTCGGCGACTA
>JBFYXW010000028.1:0-10242 GCA_041310335.1 Syntrophaceae bacterium
GTCGGGGCTTCCCCCGACCGCCGGCAGACAAAACCAGCGGCAGACTTCAGGTAAGACAATCGGGAAAGGAGGAGGACATCATGGCAACGCTCAGGAGACAGCAGGCGGAACAGTACACCCAGCTCCGGCACGTGTTCATGCTGAGCGCCTGGGGATTCGTGATCGGCATCGCCTCCTTCCTGTTCCTCTACGTGGGCCACCTCCTGGACAACCTCCTCGGGACGGCCCCAAACTTCATGCTGGGCCTCTTCTTCCTGGCCCTGGTGACCACCATCGGCCGCCTCTACCAGGAGGCCTGGTCCAAGAAGAAGGAAGTCTGAACGGAAACGTGCCCCAAGCGGCACCGGACATATCGCAACCGGATCTTTTTCTGATCTGTGTTCCTCGAGCAGCCCCCCGGGTCCCAGCCCGGCGGGGCTTTCGAGTCTTGGGCTACCTCCCCTCCGCCACGGCCCGGACCTTCGCCTGGAGGTTGATGAGATAGGGCCGCTCCTCCTGGAGATTCGCCCCCGTCTCCACGTAATCCTCCCGGTGGATCCGCCGGACCACGGCATCGCGGTCCCCGTTTGCATCGTTCAACAGGCGCTCAATGCGTTCCCGGAAGACCACCGTCTGTTCGAGGGAACGGGCCACGTAGCCCCGGGCGTCCTCGCCGGTGAGGGTGTAGTAGTGGCTCATCATGAGCAGGTCCACCTCCAGGGGCAGGAGCTTTTCCAGGGAGACCGCGTAATCCCGGTAACTCGCCAGGAATTCCGGCTGGATCACAAAGCGCTCATCGAAGACGCCGACGGCCTCGCCGGTGATGAGGGCCTTCCGGCGGGGGATGTAGAAGCAGACGGAGTCGCGGGTGTGACCGGGGGTGGCGATGACCCGGAACGTCAGTCCGCCGCCGAGGTCGATTTCGGCGCCGTCTTCCAGGAGGACGTCCACCGCGAGGGAATCGAAGGAGATGTCCTCCTCTCCGACCCTGTCCCGGTACAACTGCTCGCAGTCCCGGCTCAGGCTCCGGATGAGCTCCACGGCGCTCGCCTTCCTCAACGTCTCCGCCGCCGGCGGGGATGCCCCCACGCGGAGGCCCGGGATGTGGCGTTTCAGGTAGGGGCCGGAGCCGCAGTGATCGAAGTGGGCGTGGGTCAGGTACAGGAAGCGGAGCCGGCCGGCGTCTCCCAGGAGACCCCGAAGGTCCTTCCGATAGGCGGGCCCCATGAAGGTCATGCCCGCATCGAACAGGACCGGCGTCTCCCCGGTCAGCAGGAAGGCCGGAAGATGAGGTCCCCCGATGGCGTACAGCCCGTCGGCCAGTTTTCCCTCGCTCTTGATGATCATGAGTCCCCCCGTGCATGAGATGTCCGGAAGCGGCCACGAAAGGCCGCACCACGGCCGCAGCCGCGGATCGGTCCCCTCGTCGGCGGCGGTTGCGCCCCGGCCCCGCGGAAACCGCCGCTTTTCCCCTCCACGGCGCAGGGCCGACGGCAAAGGACTTGTTGCATACCATGATCAGCCGCCGATTGCCACCGCCCGCCCCCGCTTCCGGCGGGCCCTCGGGTGCAATCCCGCCACCTTGGAGCGCATCGTGTTTTTGCCCCGAGACCCGAGAAACCCGCTTGACCCCCGGGTCCGGATGGGCAATACAGGATTCTCCAAAAAATCGTCAAGGAGACGAGGCCCCGCCCTCCCGGTCATGCAAAAGCCCTTTCTCCCGCGCTGCCTGCTCGGCATCGCTTTCCTCTCCATCCTGCTTCTCGGGGCGCCGCAAACGGCCCCGGCGGAAAACGAAACAACCCTCTACGAGGGGGACTCGATCTACAACCACATCACGATCCGCCAGGCGGGCTCGAACCGCTGCATGCTCTTCGGGCGACACCGGGACCAGCGCCAAACCTGCATGAACCTTTCGAAACCCGACGAATCCGTCTTCGAGTACACGGCCATGATGTTCGTCGGGTTCCAGTTTCTCCCGGAGACCCGGAGCGTCTGCCTCATCGGTCTCGGCGGCGGCTACATCCCCACGGTGTTCCGGATGCACAGGCCGCAGGTCCGGCTGCAGTCGGTGGAGGTGGATCCCCTGGTGGTCCGGCTGGCGAAGGAATATTTCCCCTTCCGCCTCGTTTCCGGCCATACCCTGGCCGTCACCGACGGCCGCCAGTTTCTCCGGAGAAGCGCCGAGAAGTACGACCAGATCTGGATCGACGCCTTCAACTCCGACTACATCCCGGCCCACATGACGACCCGGGAATTCTTCGAGCTGTGCCGCTCCAGGCTGACCAAGAACGGTCTCGTCGTCCAGAACGTCCACAACTCGAACCAGCTCTTCGAAGCCCAGGTGACCACGTACCGGAGCGTCTTCCGCCACGTGTACGTCTTCGAGGGAAAGAGCAGCAGCAACTCCGTCATCGTCGCCGCCCAGGACCCACTCCACGTTCCGCCCCGGTTGTGCGGGGAGCGCTGCGGCGGCTGGATCGGCCCGATCGACCCGGCCCGGGAAGCGCGGAAATACGAGCCGAACCCCAGAATCGGCAGGGAAAAGATCCTGACGGACGACTTCAACCCCGCCAACCTTCTCCTGTATCGAAAATAACCGGAACGAAGATCCTCCAGGGAGGACGCCATGGGATTTGCCTACTTCGCGTTTGGTCTCTTGCTCTTCACATTCGGGGCCGTCATCATGAGCCTCGAGATCCTCTCGTCGAACCTGATGTCCCCGTATTTCGGGGGCTCCGTCTACATCTGGGGCAGCATCATCAGTTCCTTCATGGTTCACCTGTCCATCGGCTATGTCCTGGGCGGATACCTGGCGAAGAGGGCCTTCCGCGTGTCCTCCTTCGCCGTGCTCCTGGCCGTGAGTTCGGCCTGGGTGCTGCTCATCCCGCAGATGTACCCGCCCGTGTGCAACTTCATCGCCGACCGGATCGTCGACGTCCGCGCCGGATCGCTGGCAGCCATGAACGCCCTCTTTTTCGTCCCCATCACGCTCATGGCCACGGTCTCCCCTTACATCATCGGCATCCTGACGCACCATCACCGGGACTCGAGCCAGACCGCCGGGCTCGTTCTTTTCCTGTCGACCCTGGGCTCCTTCGTGGGAACGAACCTGACAGCCTTTTTCCTGATTGACTGGTTCCCGGTTTCCGGGATCATCACCGGCCTCGGCTGGACCTGCCTGGCGGCGTCGCTCTTCATCGTGGCCTTCCGCCTGGACCGGAGGATGGGACGCGCAGCCCGGATCCGCCTGTAGATAGAAAAGAGTGAAATAAATCTTGACATCCGCAATCGATCGTACTACGAGAGCGCCAATTCATAGTGTGCCTGGCAGTTACGTTCGTTCTGCCGGTACAGCAAAAGTTGGATAGAGACATTTGAAGTGCAGAGGTTGGCCACCGTGCTCTTTAGAGTCCTGGTGGCCTTTTCGTTCTGCCGTCGTTCCATCCGACTTTGGGAAAATTTTAGAAAGGAGGGTGCAAACGATGGCAGAAGGAAAGGTGAAGTGGTTCAACGAGCAGAAGGGCTTCGGGTTCATCGAGAAGGATGAAGGCGGCGATGTGTTCGTCCATTTCAGTGCGATCCAGGGTTCCGGCTTCAAGACGCTGGTCGAGGGTCAGCGTGTGAGTTTCGATGTCACGCAGGGCAAAAAGGGCCCCGCAGCGGAAAACGTAAAGCCCCTGTAAGCATAATTATTCGCAAAACAAAGAGGCACTCCCGCGCCGAGACCGGCGATGGGGGTGCTTCTTCATTTCAGCACTCCCTCGGGGAGCGGCGATCAGGGGGGCATTCATGGTCCGATCCAGGTACACCTTTCACAAGCGGGAAAAGGAACGGGCACGGCAGAAAAAGCAGCAGGATAAGGCTGTCCGCCGGCTCGAAGCAAAGGAAACCAAGGCCTTGGCGAAGGCTGAGAACCCGGCGGAAGATCCCGATATCGCGGGTATCGTCCCCGGCCCGCAGCCGCTTCCCGAGCAGTGGGACGACGCGGAACCTCAATAAGCCCGCCGCTCCTCCCCCCGATCCTCCGACCCCTCCGGGCCCTATCGCCTTCCATCGATGGCGTTCCGGATCTCCCGCGCAAACGCTGCCGCCCCCCCGACCGGGCCGGCGTTACCCGCTTCCTCACCAACGATCCTGACGAGGGCGCTGCCGACGACGATGCCGTCCGCGAAGGGCGCGATCCCGGCGGCCTGCTCCGCCCCGGCGATGCCGAACCCGGCGACGACGGGCAGATCCGTCTGCGCCCGGATCCGCTCCAGGTCCCGGCGGACGTCCTCCGCCCGGGGACAGCTCGTCCCCGTCACCCCCGTGACAGAGATGGCGTAGACGAATCCCGTCGCCCCGCGGAGGATCCTCCTCGCCCGCGCCGCGTCCGTCGTCGGGGCCACCAGGGAGATGAAGCCCAGCCCCGCCGGATCGGTGTACCGCCTCAACTCCCCGGCCTCCTCGAAAGGCAGGTCGACGACGAGAAGCCCGTCCACGCCCGCCGCGGCGGCATCCCGGGAAAACCGCTCGAGGCCGTAACTCAGGATGGGGTTGAAGTACCCGAAGAGCACCACGGGAACCTCCGACCGCCGCCGCAGGGATCCGATCCGTTCGAGGATGCCCGCCAGGGTGGTTCCTCGCTTCAGGGCCCGCTGCGACGCCGCCTGAATGACGGGGCCGTCCGCCGTGGGATCGGAAAAGGGGACCCCGATCTCCAGGATGTCGACGCCGGCGGACTCCAGGGCCAGGGCGAGTTCTTCCGTCGTTTCCAGGTCCGGGTCCCCCGCCGTGAGATAGGCCACGAAGACCTTCCGTCCCTCCGCCTTTCTCCCGGCAAAGGCCCTTTCAATGCGTCCCATGACCGCCCTCCTTTCCCTCTCTTTTGGCCATGACCTCCGCGTCCTTGTCCCCCCGACCGGAGAGGTTGACCACCATGATCCGGTCCTTCCCGAGAGCTGGCGCCAGGGTCATGGCGTACGCGACGGCGTGGGCGCTCTCCATGGCGGGGATGATGCCTTCCAGGAGGGAGAGACGGGAGAAGGCCTCCCTGGCCTGTTCGTCCTCGACGGCGACGTACCGGGCCCGCCCGGCGGCGTGAAAGGCCGCGTGCTCGGGCCCCACGCCGGGGTAGTCGAGCCCCGCGGCCACGGAGTGGGCGTCTCGCACCTGGCCGTCGTCGTCCTGCAGCAGGTAGGTCTTGTTGCCGTGGAGGACGCCGACCCGGCCGGCGGTGATGCTGGCGGCGTGCCGCCCCGTCGCCAAGCCCAGGCCCGCCGCCTCGACGCCCACCATCTCCACCCCCGGGTCGTTGCGAAAGGGGTGGAACAGCCCCATGGCGTTGCTCCCGCCGCCGACGCAGGCCACCAGGATGTCCGGGAGCCGCCCTTCCCGTTTCAGGACCTGCCTGCGGGTCTCCCGGCCGATGGCGCTCTGGAAATCCCGGACCATCCTCGGGTAGGGGTGGGGACCCGCCGTCGTGCCGATGACGTAGAAGGTGTCCCGGACGCTGGCAGTCCAGTACCGCATGGCTTCGTTCATGGCGTCCTTCAGGGTGGCCGTGCCGGTGGAGACGGGAACGACCTCGGCCCCGAGGATCTTCATTCGGTACACGTTGGGGGCCTGCCGGCGGATGTCCTCCTCCCCCATGAAGACGCGGCACTCCATGCCGAAGAGGGCCGCCACGGTGGCCGTGGCCACGCCGTGCTGGCCCGCCCCGGTCTCGGCGATGACCTTCCGCTTCCCCATCCGCCGGGCCAGGAGGGCCTGTCCCAGGGTATTGTTGATCTTGTGGGACCCCGTGTGGTTCAGGTCCTCCCGCTTCAGGTAGATCCGGGCGCCCCCGAGGTCCTCCGTCAGGCGGGAGGCGAAGTACAGAGGCGTCTCCCGGCCCCCGTAGTCCCGCTGGTACTCCCGGAACTCCCGCCGGAAGGTACGGTCCCGCCGGGCCTCCCGGTAGGCCTCCTCCAGTTCGATCAGGGCCGGCATCAGGGTCTCCGCGGCGTAGCGCCCCCCGAAGGGGCCAAAGTGGCCGTGCCGGTCCGGCTGTGCTCTCATCCTCATGGTGAATCCCTTTCTGTCCTGTCGCTTTTCGCACTTCCGGTCTCCCCCGGAACGGGGGTCCGACGCAAGATCGCGCGCCCTTCGTTCCCGTCGCGGCCGCCGGTGAACTCCCGGACGGCCGCGATGAGGCGCCGCATCCGCCCGGGGTCCTTGATTCCCGGGGCAAGCTCGACGCCGCTGTTGACATCCACCGCCCGGGGCCGGACAAGGGCAAGGGCCTCCCGGACGTTGTCTTCCCCCAAGCCCCCGGCGAGGACGAGGGGATAGGCCCGCCCCACTTCCGCTGCCAGGGTCCAGTCAGCGGTGCGTCCCGTCCCGCCCCGGCGGCGGCCGTCCCGCCCGTCGGACAGGAAGGCCTTCACGGGGTAGTCCGCCAGGGACCCGATATCGTCCTTGACGGAAGGCCACACGGCCTTGATCAGCCGCTCCCGGGGAAACCGGAGGCAGTACTCCGGCGATTCGTCACCGTGGAGCTGGATCAGGCCGAGGCCGCAGGAGGCGGCGACGTCCTCCACGAACGCCGCGTCCTGGTTCGCGAAGACCCCCACGGTGACGATCCCCCCCGGCAGCTCGGCCGTGATCCGCCGGACGCGCTCCGGCGTCACGCGGCGGGGGCTCTCCGGGGCGAAGATGAAGCCCAGCGCGTCGGCTCCCGCCGCCGCTGCCGCCAGGGCGTCCTCCAGGCGCGTGATCCCGCAGATCTTGATCTCCGTCATCGTCCCAGGAGCTCCTTGAGTTTCGCCGCCGCGTCCGTGGCCTCCATCAGGACCTCGCCGACCAGGAAGGCCCGGACCCCCGCCCCGAGGAGACGTTCCACGTCGCCCCGGGAGCGGATGCCGCTCTCGGCGACGACGGTGACGCCCGCCGGCACCCGGGGCGCCAGCTCCAGCGTCACGGCCAGGTCCGTCCGGAACGTGGCCAGGTCCCGGTTGTTGATCCCCACCAGGGCCGCCCTGGCCCCGAGAACCCGCTCCAGTTCCGACGCGCCGTGGACCTCCACGAGGGCCTCCATGCCCAGGGTGGTGGTTCGGCAGATGAACTCCCGCAGCGCGTCTTCGTCCAGCAGGCGGGCAATCAGGAGGACCGCGTCGGCCCCCAGGGCCCGCGCCTCGACGATCTGGTAGGCGTCGACGACGAAATCCTTCCGGAGGATCGGAATGCCCACGGCCTGCCGCACCTCTGCAAGGTGGGCGCCGGAACCTTCGAAAAAGGTCTCGTCCGTCAGGACCGAAACGGCGGCGGCCCCGCCGGCTTCATACGCGGCGGCGATCTCCCGGGGCCGGAAGTCCTCCCGCAGCCTTCCCCGGGAGGGCGAGGCCCGCTTGACCTCGGCAATGACCGCGCAGTCCCGCCTCTCCAGGGATTCCCGGAAGCCCCGCACGGGCGGGGCATGGACGAGGGCCCGCTCCAGGGCGCCGAGAGGCGTCCTCTCCTTTGCCAGGGCCACTTCCCGTTTCTTCACCTCCACGATGCGGTCGAGAATCACGGGGCACCTCCGGCGTGGCTCATTTCGATCAGGACCTGGAGCTTCCGGATCGCCCGTCCGCTGTCGATGCAATCCCGGGCCACGGCGACCCCCTCCGCCACCGTGCCGGCCTTGCCACCGGCGACGATGGCAAAGGCGGCGTTGAGGACCGTCACGTCCCGGCAGGGCCCCGCGGCCCCCGTCAGGACGTCGCGGACGATGCGGGCGTTGGCTTCCGCGTCCCCGCCGAGGAGGGACTCGGGAGGATGGACGTCCCCGAGGATCTCCCGGGGGTCGAAGTCGTAGGTCCGGACGAGGCCGTCCCGGAGCTCCGAGACCCGCGTCTCCCCCGTCACCGTGACCTCGTCGAGGCCGTCGGACCCGTGGACCACGAAGGCCCGTTTCGTTCCCAGGTTCTTCAGCACCCCCGTGAAGGTCTCCGTGAGCTCCGGGGCGTAGACCCCGATGAGCTGGGCCGTCGCCCCCGCCGGGTTCGTCAGGGGACCCAGCATGTTGAAGATCGTCCGGATCCCCAGTTCGCGGCGGGGCCCCGCGGCGTACTTCATGGCCCCGTGGAGACGCGGGGCAAAGAGGAAGCCGATGCCGGCCTGCTGGATGCACTCCTCGACCACGTCCGGCTCCGCCTCGATGTCGACCCCCAGGGCCTCCAGGACGTCGGCGCTGCCGCAGCCGCTGGAGACGGCCCGGTTGCCGTGCTTGGCCACTGTCAGGCCCGCCGCGGCGACAACGAAGGCCGCGGTGGTGGAGATGTTGAAGGTGTTCCGCCCGTCGCCCCCGGTGCCGCAGGTGTCGACAATCACGCCGGACCGGGCGTCGATACGGGTCGCCTTCTGCCGCATGACCCGGGCGGCCCCCGTCACCTCCTCCACCGACTCCCCCTTCATGCGCAGCGCCGTGATGAAGGCGCCGATCTGGGCGGGCGTCGCCCGGCCCTCCATGACGGATTCCATGACGGACATCATTTCCGCCTCCCGCAGGTCCTCCCGCCGAACGGTCTTATTCAACGCGGTCTTCATCATGACAGTTTCTCCTTCCGCACGTAGGTTTCGAGGAAATTCCGGAGCATCCGCTTCCCGTTGGGCGTCAGGATCGACTCGGGGTGGAACTGGAGCCCCTCCACGGGAAAGGTCCGGTGGCGGATTCCCATGATCTCGCCCTCCTCCGTCTCGGCACTGACGTCCAGGCAGTCCGGGAGGCTCTCCCGCTCCACGATGAGCGAGTGGTAGCGCCCCGCCGTCACGGGATTGGGCATCCCCCGGAAGGTCGTCCTGCCGTCGTTCGTGACGGGGGATGTCTTGCCGTGCATGACCCGCGCCGCCCGGACCACCCGGCCCCCGAAGGCCTGGCCGATGGCCTGGTGGCCAAGGCAGATTCCCAGGATGGGGATCTGTTCGTGGAACCGCCGGATAACGTCGACGGTAATGCCCGCCTCGTCGGGGGAACAGGGCCCGGGAGACAGCACGATGGCCGCCGGTGCCATCTGCTCGATCTCCTCCAGCGTCGTCTCGTCATTCCGCCGGACCACCACGTCCTGTCCGAGCTGGCCCAGGTACTGGACCAGGTTGTAGGTAAAGGAATCGTAGTTGTCGATCATCAGGATCATTGCGCACCTCCGTTCAAGAGAAACCCGTTCTCCGCCAGGGCGACGGCCCGGAACATCCCCCCGGCCTTGTGGATCGTCTCCTCGAATTCCGATTGGGGATCGGAATCGGCGACGATGCCTGCCCCCGCCTGGACGGACAGGAGCCCGTCCCGGAGCATCATCGTCCGGATCGTGATGCCCAGGTCCATGTTTCCGGTGTAGCTGATGTACCCGACGGCACCGCCGTAGGGGCCCCGCGGGTATTTCTCCAGTTCGTCGATGATCTCCATGGCCCGGACCTTCGGCGCCCCCGTCAGGGTCCCCGCCGGGAAGGCCGCCCGGAGGACGTCGAAGGCGTCGCGCCCCGATGCCACCTGGGCCCGGATGTCCGAGACCAGGTGCATCACATGGGAGTAGCGCTCCACCGCCATCAGCTGGCTGACCTGGACGCTCCCCGTCCGGGCGATGCGCCCCAGGTCGTTCCGCCCCAGGTCCACGAGCATGACGTGCTCCGCCTTTTCCTTTGGGTCCTGAAGCAGTTCGTCCGCGAGTCGCCGGTCCTCCTGCTCCGTGGCGCCCCGCCGCCGCGTCCCGGCAATGGGCTTCAGCTCCGCGATCCCCTCCTCCAGGCGGACCATGACCTCCGGCGAGGAGCCGATGAGGTGCAGACCCCCGATCTTCAGGAAGAAGAGGTACGGCGACGGGTTGACGTTGCGGAGCGCCCGGTAGAGATCGACGGGATCAACGGAGCAGGGCCGCTCGAAGCGCTGGGAGAGGACGACCTGGATGACGTCGCCGGCAACGATGTACTCTTTCGCCCGGACGACCATGGCCCGGAATTCCTCCTCCGTGACGGTCCCCGCGAAGGATCCACCGGCAAGAGCCTCCCGCGGCCGAACAATGGGGACGGGGGCGGCCTGCAGTCGGTCGAGCACGTCCCCGATCCTCCCCGCCGCCTTGTCGTAGACCTGCCGGATATCCCCGCCGTCCGTGTGGGCGCAGGAAACAACCTTCAGGGTGTGGCGGACGTTGTCGAAGACGAGGAGCGTGTCCGTCAGCAGGAAGACCGCGTCGTCGGTCTCCCCGGACGGGCGCTCACCCCGGTCCAGTTTCCTTTCGAAGAAACGGACCATGTCGTAGCCCAAAA
>JBFYXW010000030.1:0-2844 GCA_041310335.1 Syntrophaceae bacterium
CTTCCATGCCCAGCCCGTCCAGGCGATCCAGGATCTCCCCGATGGTTTGCTGATCCCCGCTGAATTCAACCACCGCGGAACCCGGTTCGAGGGCCACCATCTTCCCGCCGTGAACATCCAGAAGCTTGAGGAGCGGGGCCTTCCGCTCGTCGGTCAGGGGGACCCGGGCCAGGATCATCTCCCGCCACACCGCCTGGGTACGGCGGAGTCTCCGGGCATCCAGCACATCGACCAGGCGGTTGAGCTGTTTGATGATCCGGGCGATCGTCTCGCGGGTGCTTAGGGTGGTGATGATGATTTTGGTCACGGCCGGGTTCCGGGTGACGTTGGCCGAGATGCTCTCGATGTTGAATCCCCTGGCGCTGAAGGTCCCGGCAATCCGGGCCAGCACGTCGGGCCGGTTCTGGACAAGGATGGCGATCGCTCGCTCTTTCATCGGGTCGGTCATGATTTTCCCTCTCTTTCGCCCCGGTTCACGCGTTCGTTCCGGCCGGGCCGAAGACCATCTCGGTCAGCGGCGCCCCGGGCCTGACGATCGGATAGACGTTCTCCTCCGGCTCCACCTGGAAGTCCATCACCACCGGCCCGGGCGTCTCCAGGGCCTCGCTCAGAACGCGCTGCACCTCCTCCGGTTTTACGGCCCGCAGTCCCTTCGCGCCGTACGCCTCGGCGAGCTTCACGAAATCCGGGGACTGGGCGATGTCGGACTGGGAGTAGCGCCGCCCGTAGTAGAGCTCCTGCCACTGGCGGACCATGCCCAGGTAGAGGTTGTTGAGAATGACGACCTTCACGGGCAGGTCGTAATGGACCACCGTCGCCAGCTCCTGGATGTTCATCTGGATGCTGCCGTCGCCCGCCACATCCACCACGGTCCGGTCCGGGCAGGCCACCTGGGCGCCGATCGCGGCCGGGAAACCGAATCCCATCGCCCCGAGGCCGCCGGAGGTGAGGAAGGTGTTCGGCTCGTCGAAACGGTAGAACTGGGCCGCCCACATCTGGTTCTGGCCCACCTCGGTGGCGACGATCGCCCGGCCCCCCGTGAGCCGGTAGAGCTCTTCGATGACGTACTGGGGCTTGATCTTCGGGCTGCGGCAATAGCGGAGGGGCCTTTCCTCCTTCCAGCGGCGGAGCTGTTCATGCCAGTCCCGGATTTCCGAGGCGGGCCGCGTCAGGCCCTCCTCCGCGAGCCGGAGGAGGGTCCCGAGCGCCGGACCGCAGTCGCTCACCATGGAGACGCTGGCCTGCAGCACCTTATCGATGGAAACCGGGTCGATGTCGATGTGGATCAGCTTCGCATGGGGCGCAAAGGCCTCCACCTTGGAGGTGACGCGGTCGTCGAAGCGGACGCCGATGGCGATCAGCAGATCGCACCGGCTGATGGCCATATTGGCGCAGTAGGATCCGTGCATGCCCGGCATGCCGGCCCAGAGCGGGTCGGTGCCGGGGAAGGCGCCCAGCCCCATCAGGGTCGACACCACCGGAATCTGCTGTTTCTTCGCGAAGTCCCGGAGGAGGCCGGTGGCCTTTCCGAGGATCACCCCGCCCCCGATGATGAGGAGCGGTCTTTTCGCCGCCGAGAGCAGATTCAGGGCTTCCCGGCAGGGTCCTTCCAGATCCGCGGAGTCCTCTTCCCCGGAAAAGACGGGAACGGCGGGGCAGGCCTCCGGATCGGCGACGGCCTGAATCACATCCTTGGGAAGATCGACGAGGACCGGCCCCGGCCGCCCCGAACGAGCGATCCGGAACGCCTCCCGGACCGTGCCGTGCAGCTCGCCGATATGCCGGACCAGAAAGTTGTGTTTCGTGCAGGTCCGGGTGATGCCGGTGATGTCCACCTCCTGGAACCCGTCGTTGCCGATCATCGCCGTGGGGACCTGCCCCGTGAGGACGACCACGGGGATCGAGTCCATGTAGGCATTGGCGATTCCGGTCACCGTGTTGGTGGCGCCGGGTCCCGACGTGACCAGACAGACGCCGACCCGGCCGGACGCCCTGGCATACCCGTCGGCGGCATGGATGGCGGCCTGCTCGTGCCGGACCAGGATATGGCGGATCTCCTGGCGGAACATCTCGTCATAGATGTCCATCACGGACCCCCCCGGATAACCGAACAGGGTGTCGACGTTCTCTTCTTTCATGGCCCTGAAGAGGATCTGGGATCCCGTCTCTTCCATGGCTTAAATCCTCCGCTTTCTTTCTCCAAAAAAAAACCGTTACCGGGGCCGGTAACGGTTTCATGTTCAATCTTTTTTCAGGAACAGACCATCACCCAGCCTCTATGCGGCAGGGAATAATTATCCCGATCAGGATGGCGATCTCTACGGGGGTTGCCCTGTTCCCAAATCTTTCCATAACGATCCTTCCCTGGAATACGACTCCCCTATAATCAGACTTCCTGCCCTTGTCAAGCGGAATCTTTGGCCAAAACCCGCGTGCATGCCGTGCAATCCGCATCAGGCGAATCGCGCAAATCGGGCTTTGACTCGTTTCCCGGCTTTCGATATACTCCAGCCGCTTGTCCGGGTGTCTTATTTCACTGCAGGCCGCGATCTGTTGTCTTCGTAATCGGCGCCGGGAGACCTCTGCACGACTTAAAAATCATCTCCCGGAAGCGCGCATTGTAGATTTTTCAGGTCGAAAAATGTACAGCGTGCGGAGGGAGCGTGATTTTCGCCCTGAAAAATCTACAATGCGCGCTTCCGAGAGATGATTTTCAAGTCGTGCAGAGGTCTCCCGGCGCAGATTGCGAAACCGGAGATCGCGGCCTGCAGTGAAATAAGACACCCGGACAGGCGGCTGGAGTATATCGAAAGCCGGGAAACGAGTCAAAGCCCGATTTGCGCG
>JBFYXW010000034.1:0-20444 GCA_041310335.1 Syntrophaceae bacterium
CCCCGGATCAAGGCCTTCCGGCGATTCCTGCGGGAGGACGGCATCGAGTCCCGCGTGCCCTTCCACCTTCCCCACCGGTTGGCTGCCGCCCGTGCGGGGTTGGGAACCTTAGGCAAGAACTGCCTCCTCTATGCCAACCGGGCCATGCGGGGCAGTTCCTGGGTGCTGCCGGTGACGTTTATCATCGACCGCGAATATCCGCCCGACGAGGCCACCGTCTCCATCGGCTGCCCCGAGTGGTGCAGGAACGTCTGCATTGCCGCCTGCCCGACGAAGGCGCTCCTGGGGAACGGTCGGATCGACCCCCGCCGCTGCATCTCCTACCTCACCTATTTCGGGGAGGGGATCACGCCTTTGGAACTGCGGGAGCCCATGGGGTTGTATATATACGGATGCGACCGCTGCCAGGACGTCTGCCCCCGTAACATCCCCTGGTCCGCCCAGGAACTGCCGCCCAATCCCCGTGTTGTTGCCAAGGCCCCGTCGTTCGGTCTCTCCGGTCTCCTGCACATGGACCGGGACTACTTCCAAAGTCGGGTCTGGCCGCACATGTTCTACATGTCACCGGATGACCTGTGGCGCTGGAAGATGAACGTGGCCCGGGCCATGGGGAATACGCTCGATCCTTTATATATATCCGATCTGGTGCGAGTGTTGAGCGAGGACGGTGACGAGCGGGTGCGGGGGATGGCGGTGTGGGCCCTGGGTAGGATCGGGGGGAGGGAAGCGGATAGGGTTTTAAGAACGTTTTATGAAGGAAGTGAGGGGCTCCTCCGCGAGGAAATCCAGCGGATCCTGTCGAGGCGGGATGCTCAGGGCTGAATGAACAAGGGGCATCGCTCAGGAACAGGAACTCTTTGGAGTTGACGCGGTGCATCACAAGTGTTACACTTCTGCCAAACGAATCGGGAGGAAGAAGAGATGCCAGCGAAGAATCCGAGAGTCAATATCGTCGTTGAGCCTCCGCTTTACGGCATCATGCACGATTTGGCCGCTGCCCAGGGCGTGTCCATGTCCACGCTTGCCCGCGATCTGATCCGGGAGGCGATCGAATTGAGGGAAGATGTGGCCCTTGCCGCGTTCGCCGGCGAGCGGATGAAGACCTTTCGCCGGGCGAAGGCGCTGTCCCATGACGAGACTTGGGACTGAACGATGCCCTTCTCCCTGCACTATCATCCCGCCGTCCGCGAGCAAGATCTGCCGCTCATCGACCGCAGGACAAGAGACCGGATCCGGAAGGCCATCGAAGAGCGATTGCAGACCGCACCCCATGAATACGGGGATCCCTTGCGAAAATCCCTGAAGGGTTACTGGAAACTTCGAGTAGGAGATTACCGGGTCGTTTTCAAGGTGGTGGAGTTTGAAGTGTGGGTTCTCGGCATCCGGCACCGCAAGTCGGTTTATACGGATGTCGGCACGCGGTTATGATCATGTTTCCGGATGGCCGGGTGTGCTGAAGATGTTTCAAATATCGCGGCAGGATGACCGCACAAGCAAGAAGGGCCGCAGAACGAATCTGCGGCCCTGTCATTTTCTGGTGGAGCTGAGGGGAGTCGAACCCCTGACCTCTTGAATGCCATTCAAGCGCTCTCCCAACTGAGCTACAACCCCACGTCTCAAAGAGGGCAGGTAACTAACACAGCGTTTCCGGCGTTGTCAATACAATTCTCTTGACTTTGCCTACCCCGGTCGCTACTCTCGCCGCCGTGCCGGAGTGGTGAAACTGGTAGACGCAGGGGACTCAAAATCCCCCGATCGCAAGGTCATGTCGGTTCGATTCCGACCTCCGGCACCATCGTGCGAACCACCAAAAGGGACGGGCTTTGACGGCTTGTCCTTTTTTTGTCCAATTCGGAAAGCCGCCGCCGGCCTCATGCGCGAGGAAAGCCTTCTCGGACAAGGGCCGAGGAGTGTTCGTCCGCCGGGAGGCTCGACCATGGCCATTTTCTGATTGCGGGGCCCGCCCTTTTCCAGTATGAGTGAGCCATATACGCCGCTCATCGCGGTTGCGGCTCCGCCAGGAAAGCCAAACGGTTTTTCCGCAGTTCACGGTTCCCAGCGATCCAACTTCCCTCATCGATAACAGGCTCCCCGGCAGGGAGTCACTCCGGACCTCTCGTGTGATCGCTCCTCCTCTCTATGGCTTGACGCAATGGGCCGTATTGCAAGCAGACGACGATCCACGCCCGTATCCGCCGTGGACGGGCAAATGCTTCTCCCTCCCCGGGATCAGAAGAGAGAAAGGAGGTAAGACCATGGGATTTCTTGACAAGCTGTTCGGACCGAAGGATTGGACAACCCACGCAAGGGAAAAGGAAGGATATCGGATTGCCTGTCCACCGGACTGGACCATCCGGGAGGGATCGGCGTCTCTCTCCATCCATCCCCCAACCGCCGTCACGGTGATCGATCCCGAGCTCGGAGCCGAAATCCCGGTCCCGGGCATTTGCATGGCCGTACGGGTTCTCCCGGAGGGAGAGACGCAGGATGTGAAGGAAATCCTGCGCGGGCGGAGCAACATCTACCAAGAGTACCGGGTGACCGATCACGTTTCGAACGAAGTTCCGGGAGCCGACCGGGCCGTCGTCTACGAATTCGGGTTCACCGTTGAGGGGAACGCGTTCCGTGCGGTTTCCGCCATCGCCGGGAAAGGCAACCGGCTGTACGACGTGAAGGCCTGTTCCCGCGCCGACGAATTCGACGCCCTGCGGAAGACGTTTCGTCAGGCCATCAAGGAATTCAAGGTCGGGTGAGTCTTTGCGTTTGTCGCTGCGTTCATCTCGTTCCGACAAGACCGGCCGGGCCCGGAGGAGGGCCCGGCCTTTTTTGTGGCGTGCCCGGTTGCGTGTCCCGATCGCCGCGGTTTGTGTGGCGCCGGGATCATCCCGCCTCCAGTACGATGCGGCGGGCCTGCTGCCCCGCGCCCGGTTTGACTATGCCCCCGGGGAATGATACTGTGCGCCCGGTTTTATGCTTCCGGAGCGCCGGCCTGGGCGGGGTCGGCGGCGGGATCGGGCTGTCCGGCATCCCGCTGATGGGCTGGCTCCTCTTTGGCATCTACTGGTTCATCAAAAGCAAGAAGCAAAAGGAAGCCGCGGGGTGGGCCTATTGCTTCCCCGGGTCGATGACCGGCCGGTGGCCCGCCGGCGATCCGACCGACTGTCGTGGAACCCGGCGGCCCCCGAAAGGATCATGCAAAGCAGAATCGCCCATTACGGTGTCATCGCCGCGGTTGTCCTCGTGGCCTACCTGCCCATCTTCTCGGGCGATTTCATCTACGACGATCAGGCGCTCGTCCGGGACAATCCCTACATCCGGCAGCTCCAGACGCTCTCCTCGTACCTGTCCCAGGAGGACGGCATCGTCGACGAGCGGGACCGGGGGCGCCTCCACACGGGCTATTACCGGCCCCTGGTCAACGTCACCTACTTCCTCGACTACCGGATCTGGGGCATGAAGGCTTACGGGTTCAGGGCGACGAACCTGCTCCTGCACCTGGTCGCCTGCTTCCTGCTGTACGAATGGCTCCTCCGGCTGACGGGCCGCGGCCGGGAAAGCTTCTGGGCCGTTCTCCTGTTCGCCCTCCATCCGGTTCAGACGGAAACCATCTCCATCATCGTGGCCAGAAACAACATCCTGGCGGCGGTCTTCATCCTGGCGACCCTTCACGGCTACATCGCCTGGTGGGACCGGCGCTCCCCCACGGCCTTCGCCGTCTCGCTCGTCGCCTTTGCCGGCGCGGTCTTCTCCAAGGAGTTCGGGCTGATGGCCGTCCCGATCCTCTTTCTCTACCAGCGGCTGCTCGCGGACAGGAAGGACTGGAAGCGGGAGCTGGAGGGTTACATTCCCTACCTGGCGATCGTGGCGGTCTACCTGATCCTGCGGAAGACGGTGGTCTTCGCCCCCCTCGCCCTTCCGGAGGATCTCTGGACGCGGATCGCCTTCGTTCCGTACCTGATCGCCTGGAACCTCAAGGTCATCTTTCTCCCCCACAACCTGCACAGCTTCTCCGTCGCCTATCCGGCGTCCCTGGCGTCGCCCGGGGCCCTGGGTTCGTTCCTACTCGCCGCGGGCCTGGCCGGACTGCTCTGGGTCCTGCGCCGGGAGCCGCTGGTGATCTTCTCGGCGGCCGCGTTCGTCGCGGCCCTCCTGCCGGTCCTCAACCTCGTTGCCAAGGCCTCGGTCTCCCTGGTCGCCATGCGCTGGCTTTACCTTCCCATGATGTTTCTCGCCGTCTCCGTGGCCTGGCTGCTCGGGAAGGCGGGAAACCGCGGGAGGCTCCAACGGGCCGTCCTGGTCGTGGTGGCGGCTTATTTCGCCTTCGGTTCCTACACCCTCAACGCCTACCTCTGGCACGACCATGAGACGTTCCTGAAGCAGGAGGTCCAGCATTTCCGGAACGACCTGTACATGGGGGACTACGCGGAGATCCTGTTCAACGAGAAGCGGTACGCGGAGGCGGAGCACTACTTTCGGCGGGCCCTTTCGAGCCATCCCCGTCAGGCCTACAACTACATCAACTACAGCGCCCTCCTGAACGACACGGGGCGGCCGCGGGAGGCCATCGCCATCCTGGAGAAGGCCCGTGCCCTCGTGATGGGAGACAGCGACCGGAGCAACTGGAACAACAACATGGGGGGCGCCTGGGCGCTGGTGGGGGATTACGGGCAGGCAATCGGCTATTTCGAAAGGGCCCTGGTGCTCAATCCGCGGCATTCCTCGGCGCACCGGAACCTGGCGGCGGTGTACTCGGTGACGGGGCGGGTGGAGGAGGCGGCCCGCCATCGGGCGATGGCCGAAGACCTCGCCCGCTGAGGCCGCCCGCGCCGACGGCCGGCGCGCCCCACCCGAGAAAATATTCGGGGGCCGTCAGCGCTGGCACCCCGGGCAGTACCAGGTCCCCCGGCCGCCCAGCGCGATCCGCGCGACGGCCTCTCCGCACCGCAGGCACGCCTCTCCCTTCCGGCCATAGACGCGCAGCCGGTCCTGGTAGGTCCCCCGCCGGCCGTTCAGATCCCGCCAGTCCGACATGGAGGTGCCGCGGCAGCGGACGGCCAGGGCCAGGATCCGCCTCGTCTCGCGGCAGATCGTTTCCCACTCGCCTTCCGTCACGGTGCAGGCAGTGCGGCGAGGGTCCACCCCCGCCGCGTGGAGGATCTCGCAGGCGTAGATGTTTCCCATGCCGGGGAAGACTGCCTGATCCAGGAGAAAGGCCTTGACGGCCAGGCGCCGGTTCCGGGCGGCGCGATGAATCACCGCGGGGTCCGGGGCCTCGAGCGGATCCTCACGCCGGCCTTTTCCCGCGGCCCCCGTTTCCAGGACCAGGGTGGCGAAGCGCCGGGGATCGACGCAGAGGATCTCGCAGCCCTCCAGGACGATCCGGAACCGCGTGTGTGCGGAGATGCCCCGGTCCGCGGCCGTGCCGCCCTCGCCAAGGTCCCGGCATCGCGTGTCTTTCGTGCCTGTCGTGTCCGTTCCGCCCTCCCTCCAGAAGAGGCGCCCCGTCATCCGGAGGTGCAGTTTCAGGATGGATCCGTCGTCGAGGGAGATTTCCAGGAATTTTCCCGTCCGCCCGACGCCGTCCACGCGCCTTCCCTCCAGCGCTGCGTCGAAGCCCAGCCTCGGGTCTTCCACGATCAGCGCCCGGATCGTTTTTCCCTTGATTTTCCGGGCCAGTTGGCGCCGCAGGGTTTCCACTTCCGGCAGTTCGGGCATGGGTCACATCTCCTTTCGAACGAAGGGGCATGTACGGTCAGAAGGACGGCCCGGTCAAGGGAAAAGAAAAGTGCGGATTCGAGCGCATTTTTTGTTGACAAGATGTCGCACTTGGCCTTATGTGACCCAATAGAAAACGCCCGTGATAACGGGCTATTCCGGGGTTGAGCGACACAACCGGTCCGAGCGGAAGGTCCGGTCGAAAAAATGGAAAAAGGACAGGGCGATCTGGAGGCGTCGGACGATGGAAATCGAGTCCCTTTTCAGTGAAGAAATGGAGCCCCCAGGCCTCCTGACCGGCCTGACCGGTCTGGAGAAGGCCGCCCATGACCTGATCCTTCCCCACAAGCCCGTTCCGGCACCGCCGGCCGTGATTCCCGCCCGCCCGGACCGGCCCCCTTCCCGCTTTGCCGACAGCCGTCGCTCCCAGTCCTTCCGCAAGCGCTTCCATCCCGGCCTTTCCCCGGAGGAGTGGCAGGACTGGCGTTGGCAGCTGCGCAACCGCATCAACGATCCCGAGACGCTGGGGCTATACGTCTGGCTCTCCGAGGAGGAACGGAGCGCCATGACCTACGCGGCGGGCCCCCGGCCCGTGGCGATCACCCCGTACTACGCGAGCCTGCTGGACGCGGTGGACGTGTCCCATCCCCTGCGGCGTACGATGATCCCCGTTCTGCAGGAGTGTTTCCCGGGGGAGGGAGAGAACGAGGACCCGCTGGAGGAGGAGAAGGACAGCCCCGTCCCCGGCCTGGTCCACCGCTACCCCGACCGCGTCCTCTTCCTCGTGACCGGAACCTGCGCGGCCTTCTGCCGCTACTGCACCCGCTCCCGAATCGTCGGGCGCCCCGATTCCACCACCAGCCTGCGGGCCCACTGGGAGAAGGCGATCGACTACATCGCCGCGAACCCGTCCATCCGGGACGTTCTCCTCTCCGGCGGCGACCCCCTGACGCTCCACGACCGCAAGATCGAGTGGCTCCTCTCCCGGCTCAGCCGGATCCCCCACGTGGAGATGCTCCGCATCGGCACCAAGGTCCCCGTGACCCTCCCGCAGCGCATCACGCCGGAGCTCGTGGGGATCCTCAAGCGCTACCATCCGCTCTGGCTCAGCATCCACGCGACCCACCCCGACGAGCTGACCCCGGAGATGCGCCAGGCCTGCACACGCCTCGCCGACGGCGGAATCCCCCTGGGCAGCCAGACGGTGCTCCTGGCGGGCGTCAACGACTCCGTGGAGGTGATGCGGCGGCTTTTCCAGGGACTGCTCAAGATCCGGGTCCGGCCGTATTACCTCTACCAGTGCGACCCCATCCCCGGCTCGGCCCATTTCCGCACGCCCGTGACGCGGGGGATCGAGATCATCGAGGGCCTGCGGGGCCACACCTCCGGCTACGCCGTTCCCACCTTCGTCATCGACGCCCCCGGTGGGGGAGGCAAGATCCCCCTCCTGCCGGAATACGTGATCGGGCGGGACGGTCCGGACCTCCTCATCCGCAATTACGAGGGGAAGGTGTTCCGCTACCCCGACGGCGGGCCCCTGCGGCACGAGATCCATTAGGGCCCGCCCCGTGACGCTTCCAGGGGAAGGCCTCCTCGTCGGCCTCACCTACGACCTCCGCGACGACTACCTGGCGGAAGGCTACTCGGAAGAGGAAACGGCGGAGTTCGACCGGGCCGAGACGATCGACGCCATCGAGGGGACCCTCCGCTCCCTCTCGTTCCGGACGGAGCGGATCGGCCACGCCCGCGCCCTCGTGGGCCGGCTCGCGGCGGGAGACCGGTGGGGCCTGGTTTTCAACATCGCCGAGGGGCTCCGCGGGTACGGCCGCGAGAGCCTCGTGCCGGCCCTTCTGGAGGCCTACGGAATCCCCTACGTCTTTTCCGATCCCCTCGTCCTCTCCCTGACCCTCCACAAGGGCATGTGCAAGCGGGTCGTCCGGGACCTGGGCATTCCCACCCCCGAGTTTGCCGTCCTGGAGAGGGCACAGGACATCGCCTCCCTGGCCCTCCCCCTGCCCCTGTTTGCCAAGCCCGTCTCGGAGGGGACGGGAAAGGGCATCACCGGGGCTTCCGTGATCCGCTCCTCTGCGGCGCTGGATCGCGTCTGCCGCCACCTGCTTGGCGCCTACCGCCAGCCCGTCCTGGTGGAGCGCTTCCTGCCGGGGCGGGAGTTCACCGTGGGCGTCGTCGGGACCGGGGAGGACGCGGAGACCGTGGGCGTCATGGAGGTGATCCTGCTGGCGGAGGCGGAGCGGGACGTCTACTCCTACAGGAACAAGGAGCACTGCGAGCGCCTGGTGCGGTACCACCTGGCGGACGACGACGAGGCCCGCCGGGCCTCGCGGGTGGCCCTGGATTCCTGGCGCGGCCTGGGCTGCCGCGACGGCGGCCGGGTGGACATCCGCTCCGACGGGCGGGGGGAGCCCCACTTCCTGGAGGTGAACCCCCTGGCGGGGCTTCACCCGGAACACTCGGACCTCCCCATTCTCTGCACCCTCGGCGGGATCCCCTACCGGGACCTCCTCGCGAGGATCATGCAATCGGCCCTCCGGCGCACCGCCGGGGGAGAAGGCGGATGCGGGACATGACCGTGGCGGTGCTGCACGGGGCCGTTTCCGGCGAATCGGCGCCGGACGAGCAGGACGTCCTGGTGGAGGTGGAGACCGTCTGCCGGGCCCTGGAGGAACTCGGTCGTAAGCCGGTTCCCGTCCCCCTGTCCCTGGACCTGGAAGCGGCCGCCCTCGCCCTCCGCCTTCTGCGGCCCCGGTTCGCCTTCAACCTCGTCGAGTCCGTCGCCGGCAGCGGGAGGCTCATCGCCCTGGGGCCGCTGCTCTTGGACGCCCTGAACATTCCCTACACCGGGGCCCCCGCCGACGCGACATACCTGACGTCGAACAAGCTCCTGGCCAAGCGGACCCTGCACGCGGAGGGGATCGACACGCCGCCGTGGCTCTCGACGGAGGACCTCTGGCCCGGCCCCTTCCGCCCGGGGCTCCGCATCGTCAAGTCCGTCTGGGAGCACGCCTCCGTCGGCATAGACGAGGGCTCGGTCTTCCACGCGGATAGCGAGGCAGCGCTCCGGCAGGCCGTGGAGGAGCGCCGCGGGCTTCTCGGCGGCTCCTGCTTCGCCGAGGACTACGTCGAGGGCCGGGAGTTCAACCTCTCCCTCCTGGCCGGCGAAGGAGGGCCCCGGGTCCTCCCCCCGGCGGAGATCCTCTTCGACGCCTTCCCCCCCGGGAAACTCCGCCTGGTGGATTACCGGGCCAAGTGGGAGGCCGGCTCTTTCGAGTACCGGCAGACGCCGCGGAGCTTCCGCTTCGCTGCGGCGGACGCCCCTCTCCTGGCCTCCCTCGCGGAGATCGCCCTCTCGTGCTGGCGGGTTTTCCGGCTGCGGGGTTACGCCCGGGTGGACTTCCGGGTGGACGGGAACGGCCGTCCCTGGGTGCTGGAGGTCAACACGAATCCCTGCCTGTCGCCGGATGCGGGCTTCCTGGCGGCGGCGGGGGAGGCGGGGCTGGATGTCAGGGAGGTGGTGGCCCGGATCTGCGCGGACCTTCCGTAGGCTGGGGGCAGTCGCCGATCCGCCGTCCCGAGATCCGCTGGGTTACGGAGAGCGCTTTCTTTCCTTCCGACTCGATCCTGGCCCGCATCACCCCCCGGAGCGTCTCTTTCTGAAACAGGACCCGCCCCCTGCCGTTCATGGTTCCCTGGTCCAGGGCGCACTGGACGCTCCACGTGAGGGCGTCGCCCTCCAGGCTCGACCGGAGGAGGCGGCACTGGCGGTCCCGCTCGGGCTCCCGGGGAATGGGGTCCGCCCCGGTGAGGCACCGCCGGTAGGTTTGGGGCTTGGTGAGGCCGGGATCGAGGCCCGGGATCTCCATGGTCGTGGTGATTTCCCAGAGTCCTTCGGGAAAGGCCGGGCCCGCCGCGGCGGTGGAGGCGAAAAAAAACGGAAGAAGCGCCAGGACGAAGACCCATCTTCCGATCCGGGTGTTTCTTCCGTTCCGAAGTTCCGGCGGCGCGTCCCGCCGGATCCCGGTCAAAGGCATTCCCCCGCGGCCTACCGCTGCGAATCGCCGCCGCGGCTGAGCCACAGCAGGTAGTGTTCGGCGTCCTTGTTCTTGAGGGTGACGGCCATCTTCATGTCTTCCAGGGCCTGATCGTGCCGGCCGATCTTCTCGAAACTGAGGCCCCGGTACACGTAACTGCCCGCCTCCTCGGCGTACGTCGGGTCCAGTTCGATGGCTTGGTCGAAGTCCCGGACGGCGGCGTCGAACTGCTCGAGCTTGTAGCTGGCGAATCCCCGGTTGTGAAAGGCCCGCCCCAGGTTCGGGTCGACGCCCACGGCCTGGGTGAAGGCCTCGATGGCGCCGTGGTAATCGTCCTTGAGCATGAAGGAAAGCCCCCGAACCCGCCACTCCTCACCCGGCGAGTCGACGTCCTTGGCCCTGCCTCTTGCAGGACCGGCACTTGCCTGCGCCGGGGCTTTCTCCGCCTTTTTCCCGTGACCGAAAGGTAGCTTCAACGCTGCCATGTTCATCCTCCTTGGCTCGAGGGTTCCTCGCAGGCCGTTGAAAAAGCGCCTGTCCGCTGCTTGCCCGTGGTTTCGTTTCCAATAACGTGTTTCCCCCGGAAATTCAAGCGGATTCTGCATTCTTCGCGCCGCGGGGCCTCCGTTCGTTTGACAATCCTCCCGTCCGTCACTACCTTGGTCGATACGACTGAGCGCGGTTTTCCAGATTCCCTTCGGGAAGCGCAAGGATGGATTTCCCGAATCGCCCGAGGATGGACATCATGAAGAAGAAGATGGAAGGGATTACCCGGCGGAGCCTCTTCAAGGTGGGTGCCGGACTGGCCGCCGCGGGAGGACTCGCGGCCCCGCGGAGCGCCTCGGCCGGGCCGAAGGAAGGAAGGCTGGCGACGCTGATCGACCTGAATCTCTGCGACGGCTGCCCGGACCGCGCGGTCCCGGCCTGCGTCACCTCCTGCAAGGCCGCCCGGAACGCCCAGGTACAGAAGCCCGTCGATCCCATCCCCGTGCCTTTCCCCGTCGGGAAGAAGGGCATCGAGGACTGGTCGAAGAAGCAGGACGTCCACGACCGCCTGACGCCCTACAACCGGATCTTCGTCCAGAAGGCGGAGGTGGAGGTCGGCGGGACCAGGCGCACCCTCTCCATCCCCCGGCGCTGCATGCACTGCGACAATCCCGCCTGCGCCACCATCTGCCCCTTCGCGGCCAATCACAAGTACGAAAGCGGCGCGGTGGTCATCAACCCGGACCTCTGTTTCGGCGGGGCCAAGTGCCGCACCGTCTGTCCCTGGGAGATCCCCCAGCGCCAGTCGGGCGTGGGGATCTACCTGCATATCCTGCCGACGCTGGCCGGCAATGGCGTCATGTTCAAGTGCGACCTCTGCATCGACCGGATCGGGAGCGGCGGCCTGCCCGCCTGCGTCGAAGCCTGTCCCCGCCAGGCCCTGCTGATCGGACCGCGGGAGAAGATTTTCGCCCTGGCGGAGGAGCGGGCCCAGAAGACCGGCGGCTTCCTCTACGGGAAGAGCGAAAACGGAGGGACCTCCACCCTGTACGTGTCCCCGGTTTCCTTCGACGTCCTCGACCAGGCGGTTGCGAAGGGCAAGGGGAAGCCCGGCTTCGGACCGGCGAAGAGGCGGATGGAGGATACCGACGGCCTGGGCCGCGCGGTCCTCGTCTCGCCCGTGGTCGGGGCGGCGGCGGGCGTGGCCGGGGCCATGGGCTACCTGGCGAAGCGGAAGGAGCGGGTGAAGAGGGAGGAGGAAGGAAATGGCTGATCGAATCCTCGCGGAGCAGGGACGGGTGGTCCGCCACGGGATCGTGGAGCTGCTGGAGCACTGGACGATCGCCCTCTCGGGCCTTTTGCTTTTGCTCTCGGGCATGTTCGAAATGCCCCTGGCGGGCCGGTATTCCATCGACAAAGTCCCCGGCCTGGCGTGGTCCTCCGACTTCATCACCTCCCTGAGCGTCCACTACGTGGCGTCGGTCGTCTTCGTTGCCGCGGCGCTCTTTCACGTCGTCTACCACGGAATGCGGGGCGACTTCGACCTCCTGCCCCGGAAGGGCGATCTCGCGTCCTCCTGGCAGGTGATCCTGAGCTTCTTCGGCAAAGGCGAGGAGCCGCCTTTCCACAAATATCTTCCGGAACAGCGCCTGGCGTACCTGGGAATGGCCTTCATCATCGGGGGCCTGATCGTCTCGGGGCTCGTGAAAACCTACAAGAACCTCTACGCCCCCGACATGTCCCTCACGGTCCTCCTGTGGGCCACCTGGGCGCACAACGTGTTTTTCATGCTCTTCATCCTGGCGTTCCTGGCCCACATCGGCGCCATCCTCCTGAAGCCCAACCGCCCCATGTTCCGGGGCATCCTGACCGGGAAGGTCCGCCTCGACTATGCGCGGCACCGCCACCCCCTCTGGATCGACGACCTGGAGCCGCCACGGCCGGCGGCCCCCGGGCCCGTCGCGGAGGCTCCTTTGGCCGAGGCCACACCCGCACCGGAACGTTCGCCTCTCCCGGAGGTTCCCCCCGAACCGCTGCCTCCCTCCGCGCAGGAATCCGGTTCCGGGGAAGGGGGGCCGGAAGGTTCCGCCGTTCCGAAATCCGACCCCGGTGAAACGCGGCAGAAATCCTGATCCCGTTCCTCGCGCGGGTTTGCGCCGATCCGTCAATTCAGCGATTGTCAGGATGGATCAAATGTGCTATCACCACGCCCGTTGATTGCCGGCCGCATTGCACGCAAACGGGGCCCGCGATCGCCGCCGCTCGATTTTCCGAGCAATCCGAAAGACACAACGGGATGCGCCATGAAGACGATCAGGAAAGTCTTGATTGCCAACCGGGGGGAGATCGCTCTCCGAATCATGAACACCCTCAAGGAGATGGGTATCGAGGCCATCGCGGTCTACGAGAAGCCCGATTACGACGCCTATTTCCTGCGTTTCGCCGACCGGGCCGTCAAGGTCAGCGATGAACCGAACCACGGCTATCTCAACATCGAGCGGATCATCGACGCGGCCCTGAAGACCGGCGCGGACGCCATTCACCCCGGGTACGGCTTCCTGGCGGAAAATCCGAACCTCGCCGCCGCCTGCGAGCGGGCGGGCATCGTCTTCATCGGGCCGCCGCCCTCGGTGATCCGCGGCCTGGGAGACAAGGTCCTGGCGCGGGAGACCATGGCCCGGGCGGGAATCCCCCTCATCCCGGGGACGAGCAGCCTGTCTCCCGGCGATGCGGGAGTCGAGGAGGCCCTGGCCTTCGCCCGCCGCTGCGGCTTCCCCGTCATCCTGAAGGCGACCTCCGGGGGCGGCGGCCGCGGCGTCCGGAAGATCGAGAACGAGCAGCAGTTGAAGGACGAGATGCCGCTGGCCCGGGCGGAGGCCCTGCTGGCCTTTCATGACGACCGCATCTACGTGGAAAAGCTGATCGTGAATCCCCGCCATGTTGAAGTCCAGATTCTCGCCGATGCGCACGGCAACGTCGTCCATCTCGGCACCCGCGACTGCTCCATCCAGCGCCGGCACCAGAAACTCCTGGAGATCGCCCCGGCGAAGCTGGCCCCCGACGTGACGGAAGCGATCCACGCCGCCGCCGTGAAGGCGGCCAAGGCGTCCGGCTACGTCAATGCCGGCACGGTGGAGTTCCTCGTGGACGCGAAGACCAGCGAGTTCTGGTTCATGGAGGTCAACACCCGCCTCCAGGTGGAGCACACGGTCAGCGAGATGATCACCGGGGAGGACATCGTCCGGCACCAGATCCGGATCGCCGAGGGGCATCCCCTGGGACTGCGGCAGGAGGACATCCAGATCAACGGGATCGCCATCGAGGTCCGCATCAACGCGGAGGATCCCAAGAGCCATTTCCTGCCGGAAGGCGGAAAGATGATCGAGATCTACGAGTCCCCCAAGGGGCCGGGGCTGCGGGTGGACGGGGCCATCTACAAGGGGTACCGGGTGCCCACGGTGTACGACTCGCTCCTGGTGAAGCTGATCGTCCGCGGGTACCAGTGGGACCAGACGGTGCAGCGGCTGAAGCGGGCCCTGAAGGACTTCACCATCGTCTGGCCCAAGACGACGATCCCCCTGTACCTGGCCATTTGCGACGAGCCCGATTTCCTGGCCCGGAACTTCGACACCTCCTACCTGGAGACCCACCCGTCCATTTTCCGCTACCCCGACCTGGACCACTACATTCTCGAGGAAGCGGTCTACAAGACGACCGTCACCGTCGACGAGCAGGGGCAGGCCGTCATCACGGACGAACGGGAGCGGAAGGAGCGGACCCGCCGCCTGCTGGAGAAGCGGATCCTCACGACCCAGGAAATCGAGGAGCTCAAGCGGGAGGGGATCATCAAGTCGTCCATCAAGGGGAAGGTGAACCGCGTCCTCGTGGACGTGGGGGACGAGGTTCTGGTGGGGGACATCCTGATCGACCTGGAGGCTATGAAGATGCACACCCACGTCGTCGCCGAGGTGGACGGGCGGGTGTCGGACGTGCTGGTGGAGCCGGGGGATTCCGTGGACGTGGGGGACACGATGATCGTGCTGTGTGCGGGGGGCGACTGAAGACGAGATCCCCTCAGTGCATGACGAATTCCTCCCCTTTCCACTCCCCTTCGAAGGACGAACCGCTGGAGAGGGTCAGGGTTCCCTTCCCAAAGAAGTCCCCGTTTCTCCACTCCCCCTTGTAGCTCGATCCGTCGCCGAAGTGCAGGATGCCTTTGCCGTGGCAGACGTTGCTCTCCCACTCCCCCTCGTATTTCTTGCCGTCGGCGAAGGCCATTTTCCCCTTGCCCGATTTCATGCCGTCGGCCCACTGTCCTTCGTAGCGGCCTCCGTCGGGCGAGGTCTCCGTTCCCTCGCCGTGGCGTTTCCCCTCCTGCCAGGAGCCTTCGTAGCGTCCCCCGTCGGGCAGGGTCTCCGTTCCCGTGCCGTGAGGCTTGCCGTCCCGCCACTCCCCTTCATACACCCGTTCGTCCGGAAGGATCATCAGGCCCGAACCTCCGGGCAGTCCGTCTTCCCAGACCCCGTTGTAGATGGTTCCGTCGGGCCAGGCGAACCGGCCGTGTCCGGTGAACCGACCCTCCCGCAGCCGGCCCGTGTAGTTGCCACCGTCCGGAACGGAGAGGGAGAGCTCTCCCTCCCGGGAGTAGGCCTCCCAGGCAAACGAGACGCCTCGCCCGTCGATTGTTTTGTTCAGGATTGCATCCATGTGTCTTCCCGCTTGCGCCGGACTGCGTGTTCACCCCGCCGCTGTGCCGGGGGAATCATTTCTTCGAGACGAACTTGCCGTTTTTGAATTCTCCCTGGAGGCGGCGCCCGTCCGCCATCGTCATGCTTCCCTCGCCGTGGGGGCGCCCGTTTTCCAGCTGGCCGACGTACTTGCGACCGTCCGTCATGGTCATGACGCCGACCCCGTGGTATTTGTTGTTCTTGAACTCCCCCTCGTACCGGTCGCCGTTGGGGAAGGTCAGAACGCCCTTTCCGCTGAAGAGCCCCTCGGCGAAGCGGCCCTTGTAGGTTCGCCCGTCCGGCAGGAGGAGCGTTCCGCTTCCGTTGAACTTGCCCTTTTCGAACTGGCCCTCGTAGCGCATGCCGTCGGGGAAGATGTCCGTTCCCTGCCCGTGGCAGCGGTCGTCCCGCCACTCCCCCATGTAGGTCCGGCCGGTGGGGTAGGACATCATCCCCAGCCCCTCTTTCCGGTCGTGGCGCCAGCCGCCCATGTAGACGGCCCCGTCGGTGTAGCGGAGAATCCCCATGCCGTCCTTGAAGCCGACGCGCCACTCCCCCATGTAGCTCTGTCCGTCGGCGTGTGTGGCGATTCCGCGACCGTGGGGGCGGTCCGCCTCCAGGTCGCCCACGTAGAGGCTGCCGTCGGGGAGTTCCGTCGCGGGTGCCCCGGGGGCCATGGCCGGTACTCCCAGGTCCTCGAACAGGTCGCTGGGGGTCTCGACCTCCGGGGGCGGGGGTGCCTCTTCTTCCTCCACGAATGGAAGGGCCTTTCCCCGGGCTTTCGGCTTGGCAGGGGCGGGGACCTCGTCTGCCGGCGACGGGGCCGGTTCGACGGTCGGCTCGGCGGGTCGGACTTCCGCGAGTTTTAGAATTTTTCTGGTCTCGATGGGTTCCGGTGGCTTGGCCGGGGGCTCCGGCTCCAGCGGCGGCTCGACCCGCACGGGCTCCCCGGGCTCCGGCGGCACCTCGGCCTCGGGCTGGACTTCGACCGTGGCAACCGGCGGCGGCTCCGGTTCCGCAGGCGGCTCGACCGCCGCGGGCCGCTCGGGCTCCCGCGGAGCCACGCGCTCGACGGGTGCGGGCGGCTCCTCCGGGGGCTTTTCCTCCTCCGCCTTCGCCACCTCCGGGGGAACCTCCACTGGCGCTTCCGGGGCGGCGGGTTCCGCCTCGGGAACGACCTCCGGCTCCGGCGGGGCTTCCTCGACCACCCGCCTGGCCTTCCGCGATGGCTTCGGCGGGGCGGGGGGCTCCTCGGCGGGCGGGGCGGGCTCCTCTTCCGGGGGCGGGGCGGGGGCCTCCTCCGGGGGTTCGGCTTCCTTCTTTTTCGTTGGAGCTGCCGGGGCGGCGATCTCCGGCTCCGGTTCGGGGGCGGCCTCGACGACGGGCGCTTTCTCGGGCTCCTGCGGAACCTCGGGTTCGGGCGGGACTTCGACCGCGGCGACCGGCGGCGGCTCCGGTTCCGCCAGTGGTTCGACCACTGCGGGCTTCTCGGGCTCCGGGGGCGCCTCGGGCTCGACGGGTGCGGGCGGCTCGTCGACGGGCGCGGCCGGCTCCTCTTCCGGAGGCGCGGCTTCCTTCTCTTCCGGTGGAACCGCCGGAACGGCGATCTCCGGCTCCGGTTCGGGGGCGGCCTCGACGGCGGGTGCTTTTTCGGGCTCCGTTGGGACTTCGGGTTCGGGCTGGACTTCGATCGCGGCGACCGGCAGGGGTTCCGGTTCCGCCGGCGGCTCGACCACCGCGGGCTTCTCGGGCTCCGGGGGCGCCTCGGGCTCGGCCGGTGCGGGCGGCTCCTCCGGGGGCTTCTCCTCCTCCGCCTTCGGCACCTGCACGGGGACCTCCACCGGCGCTTCCGGGGCGGCGGGTTCCGCCTCGGGAACGACCTCCGGCTCCGGCGGGGCCTCCTCGACGACCCGCTTGCCCTTCCGCGGCGGCTTCGGCGGGGCGGGGGGCGCCTCGGCGGGAGGGGCATGCTCCTCTTCCGGGGGCGGGGCGGGGGCCTCCTCCGGGGGTTCGGCTTCCGTCTCTTCCGTTGGAACTGCCGGGGCGGCAATCTCCGGCTCCGGTTCGGGGGTGGCCTCGACGACGGGTGCTTCTTCGGGCTCCTTTGGAACCTCGGGTTCGGGAGGGACTTCGACCGCGGCGACCGGCGGGGGTTCCGGCTCCGACAGCGGCTCGACCGCCGCGGGCTTCTCGAGTTCCGGTGGTGCTTCGGGCTCGGCGGGTGGGGGCGGCTCCTCCGGGGGCCTCACCGGTTCAGCTTCCCCGAATGCCTCGTCGGCCTGCTCCTGGAAAAAGTCGACCTCCTCGGCCGCCGCTTCCTCGACCGCGCCGACTCCGGCGGCCCAGACCCCTTCCAGGACCTTCCCATCCGTCTCGATCAGCTGCCCGGGACCGTGGGGGAGACCGTCCTCCCAGCCCCCCTCGTACCGGCTGCCGTCCGGCCAGGTGTAGGTTCCGGTTCCGTGAAAGCGGCCGTTCAGGAAGGCGCCGGTGTAGGTGCTCCCGTCGGCAAGGGTGACCGACCCCTCGCCTTCGAACCCGTCGGCGGTCCAGGATGCGCTATAGAGTTGTTCCGGGGAAGCTCCCCGCTCAAGCTTCTTCCACATGTCCTATCCGGTGATTGTCCGGGATGGGTCGAAGGGCCCGGGTGTGGTTACATGGGCCATGACGGTCCGCATGTTAGCGGATGGAGCGAGCCGTTTCAAGAGGAACTTCGGAGGGGCAAGGCAGGAAATTGCAACTATCTCTCCCTTGGAGCGTGCGGAATGCGGTCAACTATTGGTTGTGCCGATCCACCCCGTGTTGTATGGTGCCCACCGGCGGTCTCTATTCTGCCGCCGATTCCGCGAACCAGAACAAGGAGGAGTCATGGAGGAAGGCGTCCGCTGGGTGAAGACCCACTGTGCGAGGATGGACCATGGCGGCTGCGCGCTGCTCGTGGGTGTGAAGGGCAACGAGATCGTCCGGGTCAAGGGCGATCCGGAGGGGTTTCTGAGCCGGGGCTACATCTGCCCCAAGGGGGTGGCCTCACCGGACCGGCTGACCCATCCGGACCGGCTGCGGTACCCTCTGAAACGGAAGGGAGGCCGCGGCGAGGGAAAGTGGGAGCGCATCTCCTGGGAGGAGGCCCTGGAAGCGGTCGCCGGAGGCCTCTTGAAGATCCGGGACGAGCACGGTCCCAAGGCCGTGGCCTTCGGCGTCGGGATGCCCAAGGGGCTGGAGCACTTCGTCCTGATCCGCCTGGCCAACCTCTTCGGGTCTCCCAACGTCATCGCCTCCCAGGACGTCTGCCACGCCCCCCGGGAGATCACGGGGCTCCACACCTGCGGCTTCTATCCGGTGGCGGACTTCCATCACAAGAGCGCCCTGGCGGTTCTCTGGGGGAGCAACATCGCCGACACGAACGAGGAGGGGGAGATCTGCAAGCTCCTCCTGGACCAGGTAAAGGAAGGAACGGAGCTGATCGTCATCGACCCCCGCCGCATCGACCTGGCGAAGAAGGCGAAATTCTGGCTCCCCATCCGCCCCGGCACGGACCCGGCCCTGGCCCTGGGATTCCTGAACGTCATCATCGGGGAGGGCCTCTACGACAAGGCCTTCGTGGAGCAGTGGACCGAGGGGTTCGCCGACCTCCAGGAGCACGTGAAGAAATTCACCCCCGAGGCCGTCTCCGCCATCACACGGGTCGAAGCGGGCTTGATCCGCGAGGCCGCCCGGGCGTACGCCGCAGCGAAGCCGGCGGTGATCCAGTGGGGGAACCCGCTGGAGCACACGGTCCACACCTTCGACGCCACCCGGGCCTTGCTCTGCCTCATGGCGATCACGGGAAACCTGGACGTCCCCGGCGGCAACGTGGAGGCCCACGACCCCCGCATTTTGGGACTGGGGCCCTTCGTCCGGGCGGATCTCATCCCCGACAAGCGCAAGGACATGATCAGTGCCCACCACCGGGTGATTCCGCGGCTCATGACCATCGCCCCCGCCTACTTCCGGAAGGCCATCCTGGAGGGCGTCCCCTACCCCGTGAAGGGGTTCTACGGCATGTGTTCCAACCCCATGCTGTCCTACGCCGACAGCCGCCTCACCTACGAAGCGTTCCAGAAGCTCGATTTTATTGCCGTGGCGGACGTCTTCATGACCCCCACGGCGGCCATGGCCGACGTGGTCCTGCCGGCGGCCACCACCTTCGAGATCAACGACATCGGCCACTACGGCATCGGCCACGGCTACATCCTGGCGCGGCCCAAGATCGTGGAACCGCCGGAGGAGTGCTGGCCCGACATGAAGATCATGAACGAGCTGGGCAAGCGGGTGAGCGACCCCGCCCTGTGGCACGACGATTCCGAGCAGTTCCTGGAGGACGTGGTGAAGCCCGCGGGGCTGACCTATGCCCAGTTCGTGGAGAAGGGCTACCTGAAGGGGCCGGACCGTTTCGGCTCCTGGAAGGAAAAGGGCTTCAAGACACCCACGGCGAAGGTGGAACTGAAGCTGAGCGTGGCGGAGAAGTTCCGCCTGGCGGCCCTGCCGGACTGGAAGGGCCTTCCGGAAGAGGACGATCCCGCGTATCCCCTCGTCCTGACGAGCGCCAAGAGCGGGAACTACCTCCATTCCTCCTACCGCTGGGTGGAAAAGATCCGGAAGCGCGAGCCCCGACCCCTCGCGGAGATCCACCCGGAGACGGCGGCCCTCTTCGGCCTGGCCGACGGCGACCCGGTGGTCATCGAAACAAAGTTCGGCCAGGTGGAGCAGACGGCTCGCCTGACGGACGCCCTGCTGCCGGGGGTGGTCTGCGCCGCCCACGGCTGGTGGTTCCCCGAGGGAGACCCGGCATCCCAGTACGACTGGCAGTCGGCGAATTTCAACATGCTCACGTCGACGGGAAAACTCGGCCGGGAGTACGGGACCCCGAACCTGAAGAGCATGCCCTGCCGGATCCGCCGGAAGGCATAAAGGGTGTCAGATATATTTTTGCGGTGCAGCATCGTGAAAAGGGGGACAGATTTCAAATCTGTCCCCCTTTTTTATTGCCGGTTTTGCTGCACCGCAAAAATATATCTGACACCTTTTGGGGCTGCTACGCCGCGAAGGTCAGCTTCGTTCCCGACATGTTCAGGATGAAAGCGCCAGCCATCTCCTTCTCCATCTCCATGATGGCCTTCCGGCCCGTGCAGTGGGTGGGGACGACGTAGGTGGGGTTGATCTTTTTCAGTTCTTCCGTGGTCCGGCCGATGATTCCCTCGAAGAGGGGGCCGCTCAGGTGGAAGCCGCCCATGATGACGTAGACCTTGTCGACGCCCGTCACCTCCCGGGCGTGGAGAACCGTGTTGACGATGCCCGAGTGGGCGCAGCCGGAAAGAATCACCAGCCCCTTGCCCTTGACGTTCATGACGACGGAGGTGTCGTCCTCGATGGCGTCCCACTTCTCCTCGCCCCCCTCCTGGCAGAAGGCGATGGGGAAGCCCTTCTC
>JBFYXW010000037.1:0-8507 GCA_041310335.1 Syntrophaceae bacterium
GACGGCGAGATGCCGAACCCGGCGCCGGCGGTCAGTTCCGCGTAGGGCCACCCCGTGGCTCCGGTCCGCATCGATCTTTGACAAGCCGTTGCATATCTGGTAGGGTTCCACAGCATCACCATCTTTGTTTTTCTGGAGAGAGACGATGGTGTACAAAAAGGGTAAACTCCGACTTTCGCGCTGAAGTTGGAGTTTTTTTTTGGGGGGCCGGCCTTTCCAAGCGGGCTGTGTTTCCCGAATTTATGTTCTTTCATAAAAGGAGGTGTTCTATGATTCGCAGATTGGCAGGCTTTTTCACCTATTTCATGAGGCATTTCCTACCGGATGCCTACCTGTTCGCCATTCTCCTCACCTTCCTGACCGCCATTCTGGCCCTGTTCTTCGCGGGGGCGGACTTCATGAAGGTCATCACGACCTGGGGGAAGGGCGTGTACGGGATCCTCGCCTTCACCATGCAGATGATCCTGGTCCTGGTGACGGGATACTGCCTGGCCCTGACCCCGCCGGTGAAGAAGGTCCTCGATTGGGTGGCCTCCCTGGCGGCCACGCCCGTCAAGGGGGCCATGATCACCGCCTTCGTGGGCTGCATGGGCGGCCTCATCAACTGGGGATTCGGGCTCATCATCGGCGGATTCCTGGCCCTGGAAATCGCCAAAAGACAGAGGAAGTCGGACTTTCCGCTTCTCATCGCCGGCGCCTACAGCGGCCTCATCATCTGGCACATGGGCTTCTCCGGGTCCATCCCCCTGCTCCTGGCCACGGCAAAGCACCCCCAGAACCTGATCGAGAAGGTAACGGGAATGGTCACCCCCATCTCGGACACGATCCTGGCGCCCTGGAACCTGATCCCGGCCCTCCTGCTCATGTTCACGATCCCCATCCTCTTCTACTTCATGCACCCCAAGGAAGAAGACACCCAGACCATCAGCGAAGCAGAAGTGAAGGCGCTTCTGGGAGAGGCCGTTCATGTGGAAAAGCCCGCCAGTCCGACCCTGGCGGAGCGGGTGGATCACAGTTACATCATCAATTTCATCTTTGCGGCCATGGGGCTGATTTATCTCTATATTCACTTCTCCACCAAGGGATTGGACTTGAACCTGGACATCGTCATCTTCATTTTCTTCATGCTCGGTGTCATTCTCCACGGGAAGCCCATCAACTACGTCCAGGCCATGAACCAGGCCATCCGCTCCTGCGGCGGCATCGCCCTGCAGTTCCCCCTTTACGGGGGGATCATGGGGGTCATGATCGGCACGGGCCTGGCCAAGATCATCGCCGGGTGGTTCGTCGCCTTCTCCACGGCGGAGACCTTCTACATGTTCCAGTTCTGGGGCGCCGGCCTGGTCAACATCTTCGTGCCCTCCGGCGGCGGCCAGTGGGCCGTCCAGGGACCCATCACCGTCGAGGCGGCGAAGATGATGAACATCGACATGGTGAAGTCCGCCATGATGGTGGCCTGGGGCGACCAGTGGACCAACGCGATCCAGCCGTTCTGGGCCCTGCCGCTCCTCGGCTTGGCGGGGCTGTCCGCCAAGGACATCATGGGCTACACGACCATGGTGCTCCTCTGGGTCGGCCTGGTCCTGTCCATCTTTGCCCTCATGATGGGATTCGGCGTCATATAGCCGGGGCAGCGAACGGCTGAAGGTCCGGGGCCGCGCGGCCGAGCCGCGCGGCCCTTTTTTGCGGGTCGTCCTCCATCGGACCGACGCCGATGCCCCGCACCCGTCTTTTCCCATGCATCTTTGCGACCCAGGCGGATTGCATCGGCCGCAGGAAAGGCGTGAAATCGTCAGCGGATGGCATCCATCGGTACAGGGAGGTGAGGAACATGAAGCGGATGGAAAACAGAACGGCCGGCGAGGAGCCGCGCATCGCCGCGGCACGGGTATTGACGCCCTTCAGGGACGGGCGGCGGGAAACGGAGCGGACGGTTGCCGATGTCCTCGGCAGGTTCATGCTGGGGTGAATCGGAAACCCGGTCCGGCGAGGTTCCGCGGCGCGGGACCATCCCCGGCTCGAGAGAGATTCCTCTCGCGGCGGACCCGTCCGGCACGAGGTTAGTCCCCCTTACAGGAAGCCGCCGAACGACAGGGCCCGCCGGTCCATGGACAGTCCTAGGAAGGCGTGGACCAGTTCGTTCTGCCGGAGGACGAAGGGGTGGTACACCAACTCGTGCTCCCCGGGCCGGATCTTCACGTCTGGAAGGGCGGACAGGAACATCCTCTTGTTGGCCGCGACGGCGGCCAGCGTGATCGGGATGGTCTCGAAGGCCTCGGAAACCGGGAGGGTGACCGGGTGGGCCGGGGTCCTGGGCAGATTCTCGGTTGCCCGCCCCTCCGGCTGGAAGACCGTCATCTGCCGGGTCCAGCGGATGAAGAGGGCGGGGTTCACCTTGAAGGCGGGGGACCAGAAATGGAGCGGCGCCGCCTCCAGGGCCGGGGTTGCCACCCGGGGAAGGTTTCCCAGGCGGATCAGGTCCGCAAAGGAATCCATGGGGATTCCTTCCAGCCGCGCCGCGAGCCTCCAGAAGGGCAGGTAGACGAAGGGCTCGGAGGGGCTTTCCAGGTACCGGAACGGGACCGGGCGAAACTCCTCGCCGTCGCAGCTCCAGGCGGACGCGCAGTTCCGGCACGTCATGACGAGGGCGTCCCTCTCCCCCTCCATGTCCCAGCCGCAGTGGGGACAGAGGGTCGAGACGAAGCGGACCTGCCAGGGCGCGGCGTCGGGGAGGGGAAGCAGGGACTCCCCGTTGAAGGTCTGCCAGCCCGGGACGGGCTTTTTCAGGATGGCGTCGTACAGGCAGCGGCCTTCCACGAAGACGGGCGAGTAAATGATGCTCACCATCTCGCCGATATAGGACTGTTCGGTCAGCCGGGTCGGCCGACCGGCGGTGTCGAAGCGGGGCGCCGCTTCCTCGGGCAGACGCCCCGGGGCAAGAAATCGGCCCTCCGTCTTCGCGCTGACGAAATGCAGTTTCATGGCCTGGGGTCGAAGGCCCAGCGATGCGGGAAGCCCTCCCAGGCCAAGGGCGAGGATGTTCGTGTCGACGAAGCGCTGCTCGACCTCCAGGCCGGCCAGACGGTAGGCCAATCCTTTCAGCCGCCAGTATGGAAGGTAGAGGATGGCCCTTCCCGGCAAGGGCGGAGGCGGGATGTGGTACCGGAAAGGACCCGCCGAGGCCAGGTAGAGCTTGGTCCGGCAGTAGCCGCACAGGAAGAGGCGGTCCGCCTCGTCGAGGGTGACGGGGGCCCCGCACTGGGGACACTGCTGCTGAATCTGCCAGTTAGAGCCGTTCACCGCAGGCGTTGCAGAACGTGGCGCTCGAGAGGTTTTCGGTTCCGCAGGCGGTGCACTTTTTCAGCGAGGGCTTTTCGTCCGCCGGCTTGCCGCAGACGGGGCAGAACCGGCCCTGGGGCGGTATGTCGCCGCCGCAGGCAGCGCATTTCTTGTAAAGCAGGATGGGCTGGCCGCAGGAAGGGCAGAACTTGGCCTCCTTCGGGACGGGCTGCCGGCAGCCGGGGCAGGAGAGGGCGACGTCGGGTGCCCCCGCGCCCGCCGCCGCACCCGGCCGGAACGCGTCGGCGAACATGGCGGGCATCATGAACCCCATCCCCATGCCCAGGGCCGAGCCGGTCTCCCCCTGGCTCAGGGAGGCGTTTTCCAGGGCCATGGCGGCCTTCATCTTGAGCAGCTTGTTCAGGTCGTCGAACACCCCGAGCTTGCTCTTGTCGTCGATGGCCTTCTGGACCTCCGGCGGCGGCGTGATGGAGTTGATGTAAAGGTCCAGGAGCCCCAGGCCGAACTGGGACAGGTCGTCCTTGAGCAGCTTCTTCAGCCCCGCCGACAGTTCGTCGTACTTCGCCGGCAGGTTGAAGATCGTGTCGATCTGCTCCCCCATGTAATCGTTGAACCGCGAGGCGATGACCCGGTTGAGGTACTCCTCCAGGTCCGCGGTCCCGTAGGATGCCTTCGTCCCCACCAGGCTGTTGATGAAGAGCACCGGCTGGAGGATCCGGATGTTGAAGACGCCGAAGGCCCTGAGGCGGATGAGGCCGAGTTCCGAATCGCGGAACGCGACGGGGTCCCGGGTTCCCCATTTCAGGTTCGGGAAGACCTTCATGTTGGCCAGGTAGACCTCGGCCCGGAGCGGGCTGGTCATTCCCCAGGGCGTGCTCAGGATCTTCGTCAGGATCGGGATGTTCATCGTCTTGAGGGTGTGGCGGCCCGGTCCCAGGGCGTCGACGGCCTTGCCGTTGTAGAAGAAGACCGCCGCCTGGCTTTCCCGGACCGTCAGCTGGGCGCCCCACTTGATCTCGCCCGATCCCTCCTGGGGGATCCGGTGCGCCAGTTCCTGTCCCGAATCGTCGAACCACTCGATGACTTCCAGGAAGACGACGTTGTTCATGCCCATGGGAGACCTCCCTCGTGTGGATCCGGATCGTCCGCAGAATTGGGAAAGACGGGCCGATCATAGGAATCCCCCCGAAATCTGTCAAGAACAAAAGGGTCCGGCCGTTTGAACTTTCCACCCGAATGGTATAAGGAAGCGGACATGGATCTGCCGCCCAACGACTTCAGCCGGGTCTACCAGGGAAAGGCCCTCATCGCCGACCCGATCTATTCCTACGCCTTCTTCACCGTGCCGGCGCCGGACCGGCCCGGAGAGGCGACGGAAAAGGACTTGATCGACACGCCCTGGCTCCAGAGGCTGCGGCGGATCTACCAGCTCCAGAGCGCCCGCTGGGTCTATCCCTCGGCGGAGCACACCCGTTTCCAGCACTCCCTGGGGACCATGCACAACGCCGGCGAGTTCGCCCGGCACCTGTATCCCAGCCTGAAGGACGTCTGCGGGGATGCGCCGAGCCTTCCCTGCGTGGAGGAACTGCTCCGCCTGGGAGGTCTCCTCCACGATGTCGGGCACGGTCCCTTCGGTCACTTCTTTGACGACCACTACCTGGCGCGCTGCGGACTGACCCACGAGGACCTGGGGGGACGGATCATCACCCGCCGCCTGGGCCGGATCATCCGCCGCATCCGGCGAAGTCCCGGGGGGCCCTTCGCGCCGGGCGAGAACCTGAACCCGGAGGACGTGGCCTTCCTGATCCGGAAGCCCTCCCGGGACGACGGCCTGCGTCCGCTCTGGCTCCGTTTCCTCCGTCAGCTCTTTTCGGGCATCTACACGGTGGACAACCTGGATTACGTCCAGCGGGACGCCTACATGACCGGTTTTTCCCTGGACATGGTGGACATGGACCGGCTCCGCTTCTACACCTTCTTCACGGAAAAGGGGCTCACCCTCCACAAGGCGGGCATCACGGCCCTCAGCCGTTTTCTCAACGCCCGGCTCAACCTGTACACGAACGTCTATTTCCACCGGACCACCCGGGCGCTGGATCTTCATCTGCAGGAGGTCTTCCGGGAGACCCTGGACCTGATCCTGACCGGCAACCCGGCGGATGACCTGGACGGGTATCTCACCTGCGACGAGTGGGGGCTTTTCCGGGAAGTCCAGTCCTGGGTCGGCTGCGGGGACCGGAAGAAGGAGCGCCTCGCCCGCCAGTGGCAGCGTTTCTACAACCGGCAGCTGAAATGGAAAATGGCCTACTCGACGGAGATTCCCGTGGACCGGCTGCAGCGGGGCACGCAATTCTCCAGTGCCGCCGATTACGAGCGGAAAATCCGGTCCTTCCTGCCGAAAGCCCTTCAGGGCCTGGCCTTCCGGGTCGACCTGGCGACGCAGGATCCCCGTCCCCTCAACCCCATGGCGGAGTCGGGAAAAAGAATCCTGATCTTCGACCCCGTGACGGGACAGACCTCTCCAGAGCCGCTCCGGGAGATTTACCGGTTCATCCCCGCCCGGGTCGTTCATTTTCGCGTCTTCGCGCTGAATCACAACCAAGACCGTTCGCTTGCCGGAGCCGCGGAGAGGGCCCTGGAAGCGATCGAGGAAGCCTCCACGACCAACCTATGATACCCCGTCCCCCTTCCGAAACCACCGACATCACGCTCTTCGTCCGGACATCCGGGGAGGAAATCGCCCGCTGGGACCGCCGGCGCATCGTCGACGCCCTCTTGCGGGAGACCGACATCGACACGGAGACGGCGGAGGCCGTGAGCCGGGAGGTGGAGAAGCAGATCGTCGCCTCGGGAATCGCCGTCCTGACGGCCTCCCTGATCCGGGAACTGGTGGACGCGAAACTCATCGAGCGGGGCCTGGAGCAGGCGAGAAAGATGCACGCCCGCCTCGGGTTCCCCCTGTATGACGTGCGGCAGCTGATTTCCCACGAAAACAAGGAAAACGCCAACGTGCCGCACGGTCCGGAAGGAACGAACCTCCTCCTGGCCGAGGGGGTCAAGCGGGAATACGCCCTGCATGAGGTCTTCTCCCAGGAAGTGGGGGACGCCCATGCCGCCGGGGACATCCACCTTCACGGCCTCGGCGCTGTCGACCGGCCCTACAGCGCCTGCCTCACCCTGGAGCACCTCAAGAAGACGGGGCTCCGGCTTCCCCACTCCCTGAACGCCGCCAAGCCCGCGAAACACCCGGAAGTGCTCCTGGCCCACCTGGTCCGCTTCAGCACGGTTCTCCAAGGCCACTTCGCTGCCATGGTGGCCTGGGATGGCATCAACCTGTCCTTCGCTCCCTACCTGTCGGGGATGTCGGACCGGGAAATACGCCAGTTCGCTCAGATGCTCGTGTACGAGTTCTCCCAGTTGACCGCCGGCCGGGGCGGGCAGGCCATGTTTACCGACATTCACCTCTATTGGGATATCCCGAATCACTTCAAAGGACTTCCTGTCGTCGGCCCCGGCGGGAAGGATGCGGGGGGGAGGTACGCCGATCTCATCGACGACGCCCGCCGGTTCATCTCGGCCCTTCTGGAGGTCTTTCTGAAGGGGGACGCCACGGGCAGGCCCTTCGTCTTTCCCCGCCCGCTGATCCATCTCTCCGAGGGCGTTTTCCCGGACCTCCGGGGGCGGGAATTGCTCCAACTGGCCGCCGAGGCGGCCGTCGAGAAGGGGAACCCCTGCTTCGTCTTTGACCGGAGGGGGAGAGCCTCCCTGTTCGGTCCCGGCTTCCCGGGATCGGGTTCGGGAGAAGGGATACCAAAGGTGGGCGCCGCCCGCTCGTTCCTGCTCCACAACGTGACCCTGAACCTGCCCCGCCTGGGTTACCTGGCGGAGGGGAAGGACGACCGTCTTTTCAGCCTGCTGTCGGACCGGATCCGACTGGCGGCTCAGGCGCACCTCGAGAAAAAGCGCTATCTGACAAGCCTGATCGATCTGGGCGAGGAGGGGCCGCTGGCTTCCCTGGTCATGGCCGCGAACGGGGTGCCGCTCCTGGATTTGTCGCGGGCGGTGTCGCTCGTCGGCATGGCGGGCCTCAACGAACTGGTCATGCTGCACCGGGGCGAGGAGCTTCACAAGTCGGAGAAGGCCCGGGCCTTCGGCCTCGAAGTGGTCCGCCGCCTGGCGGACACCGCAGCGGAGACGGGCAGGGGCCTGGGAATCCCGATCCTCGCCGGCCAGACCCACGCGGAAACCACGGCCTACCGCTTTGCCCGGCTGGACCTGAAGCACCACTCCCCCCGAGCGGGACGTGCCGTCCGGGGGAACCTGGCGCGGGGCGAGCTGTATTACACGAACTCAACCCAGCTGTCCCTGTCCGTTCCCATGGACCCGTTCGAACGGGCCCGGCTGGAGGGCGCCTATCACCCCCACCTGCCCGCCTTCCCGATCACCCAGATCTGGCTGGGGGAGGAGCGGCCGCCCACGGACCGGGTGGTCTGCTACCTCGATCGGGTCTTCCGGGAGACGGCCTGCAGCTGTGTTTCCCTGTCGCCGGAATTCACCTCCTGCCCGGACTGTCTCTCCGTGGAGAGGGGCCTCCGGGATGCCTGCGGCCAATGCGGTTCCGCCCGGGTGGAGCAGATCGCCCAGATCACCCAGTATTTCAGCCGGGTATCGGCCTGGAACCGGGGCAAGCGGGCGGAACTCCGGGACCGGTACAGGGGATTTCCCGTCGACTCCTGACCCCCCCTCTCGTCACCTCCGTGCGATCCGAATCGGCCGATTCCCATCCGGGCCGTCCGGAATCCTTTGCCCACCTCCGGGAAAGCGTCCGGTGCCCTTGACATTGCGGGGGGTGATTCCTACATTATGGTCGTTTTTGAAGAGCCCTTTCTTTGTGTAATAAGTAAGCGAAATAAGGTGGTTATGGAAGACAACATCGTTCAGAGGTTTCGGGACAGCGCGCATCTGAAGGATGTCTTTGTCAATGACAACCTCGGTAAAATTGTGGCGGTCGTCACAGCGATCACGGGCGCCCTGAAGGCGGGAAACAAGATCCTGCTCTTCGGGAACGGGGGATCCGCGGGGGACGCGCAGCACCTGGCCGGGGAGTTCGTCAACCGTTTCCTCATCGATCGGCCGCCCCTGCCGGCGATAGCCCTGACGACGGACACGTCGGTCATCACGAGCATCGCCAACGATTTCGATTTTTC
>JBFYXW010000051.1:0-2796 GCA_041310335.1 Syntrophaceae bacterium
TTTTCGATACGGGCCGCTTCGCCCTGACCATGTACGAGAAGAGCACCGGGGAAGGTGTCCGGGTGTACATGGACACGGAGAAACTCAAGGCGTGGCCCCAGATCGATTCCTGGTATTTCAAGCGGGTCCCCAAAAGGGAACAGGATTCGGAGGCGCTTCTGAAGGAGATCCGCGAGGCCGCAATCTCGATCCTGAGCCTGCAGCGGGTCTCCGTGAAGCCCGAATTCCTGGAAAAGAAGCGCCTGGGGCCGACGGGCGTCTGCCCGTCCTGCGGGGAGGCCTACCCCCTCCGGGACGGGTCGTCCTGCCTGGCCTGCCAGGGCCAGACCCCCTACGCGTAGGCAAGGAGGTCAAGCGGTCATGAAGATCCGTCACAAGATCTGGCTGGAGAGGGACGGCAAGGTCATTTTCGGCCACGGCCGCCACGATCTCTTCCGGGCCGTGGAGGCCTGCGGGAGCCTCACCGCGGCGGCCAAGAAGCTGGGCATGTCCTACCGGGCCGCCTGGGGGCGGGTCCGGGCGTCGGAGCAGCGCCTGGGGATTCCCCTGGTCACGGCCAGCGGCCCGGAAAAGGGGGGCCGCCTGACCCCCGAGGCCGTCGAACTCCTCCGGTACTTCGAGGCACTGGAAGAACGGATCGGGCGGTGCATCGAGGAGGCGGGCGCGCCGCTGGACGGGATGCGAACCATGAAAAAGCCGACCGCGGCAAAGGACCCCGTGGAAACGCCGTGAACCGGCGGCTCCACGGTTCCCGCGTCCACCCGGAGGCCTCCGGGCGCGGATAGACCGCGCATTCGGCAGAACGGAAGTCTGACAAAGGGCCCCGCACCGGCATCCGCCGGAGGGGCCTTTTTCATTGACAGCGGGGCCCGCATGGAATACGAACTTCGAAAACGTGGCACGGGCCGCTTCTTTGTGATCCGTGGCGTGCCACGACTGCAAAAGTCGTAACAAGGGAGATCCCCCGGTGCGTTTCCGGCTCACACTGACCCTGCTGCTTCTACTCCCCTTCGCCATGCCCGCCGCGGCGGCAGAAATGCCCGCCCGCCTGGAGATTGTCGAGGTCGTCGCACCCCCGCTCATCGAGGGCAACCGGGTCACCGACTACGCCAGCGAGGTCACCGTCGTCACGGGGAAACAGATCGAGAACTCCGGCGCCCTGGACCTTCCCTCCGCCCTGCGCCGGGTCCCGGGGGTGAACATTTCCCGCTACAACCTCATCGGGAGTTATGGCGGCGCCGAGGGCGGGGCCGTCTACATCCGCGGCATGGGGGCGGAGCGCCCCGGCTCGGAGATCCAGACCCTGATCGACGGGAAACCCATCCTGCAGGGCTTCTTCAGCCACCCCCTGATGGACCTCCTCGCCGTCGACCTGGCGGACCGGATCGAGGTCTACAAGGGGGCCCAGCCCGTCTTCCTGGGCAACATGTCCAGCGGCGCCGTCAACATCGTCACCAAGCGGAGGACCACCCCGGGTTTCGAGTCCCGGGCGATGGCGGCCTGGGGCACCCACAACACCCTCAACACCGTCGTCCAGCACGGGGGCAAGGTGGACCGGCTGGACTACTACCTGGCCGGCGGCTTCAAGTCCTCCCAGGGCCACCGCGACAACGCCGGCGGGCAGCTTCAGAGCTATTTCGCCCGCCTGGGCTACGACCTGACCAGTGAGGTCAACATCTCCTTCACGGGCATGTACACGAACAACGGCGCCGACGACCCGGGGCGGGTGCTGACGGCGGCCCTCCCCGTCACGCCCCGCTTCGACACCCGCGACGGCGTCTACGACCTGACGGTTTCCCACGCTTCGTCCTGGGGCGAGGGACAGGTCAAAGTCTTCCAGGACGAGGGCCTCGTTAGGTGGAGGCAATACGACTCGACCCGCCGCCAGGTCTTCTACAGCAACACCGACTGGAAGACGAGCGGGGTGAAGCTCCAGGAGAAGCTCCGCCCCTGGACGGGGGGCGAGGTCGTCCTGGGGTACGACTTCCTCCGCTACGGCGGGTCCTTCAACGAGGAGCGCCCCGCGACGACCACGGGCATCGACGACACCTACTTCATCAACTCGGCGCCCTACCTGGCGGTCAGCCAGACCTTCGGGAAAACCGTCCGGATCACCCCTTCCGCGGGCATCCGCTACAACATGAACAGCGACTTCGGCGACGAGGTCGGCTGGGAGGCGGGCGTCGTCGGCCGCTGGCGGGAGACGGAAATCCACGCCCGCTGCGCCCGGGGCTTCAACTACCCGGGCCTCTACGCCCTGTACATGTACAAGATCTGGAACCGGGGAGACCAGTGGAAGACCCTCCAGACGGAAAAGGTGGATCACTATGAAGTCGGGCTTTCCCAGATCCTCTCGTCCCGCCTCCGGGGGACCGTCACCCTCTTCTGGGACTACGGCAAGGACCGGCTGGTCTTCAGGGCCCCGCCGCCCCACTACGAGAACCTGGCGGACTACCACACCCGGGGCGTCGAGGCGACCCTCAACGGGTCGCCCCTCCGGGACCTGGAGCTCTTCTGCGGCGGGACGTACCTCGACCGGAGCTCCGACGACATCTCCTACGCCCCCCACTACACCCTGACGGGCGGCGCGACCTGGCGCTTCCTGGACCGCTTCCTCCTGAGCGCCGACGCCCAGTACGTGAGCGCCTACTTCGTCTCGAACCCCCGCTACCCCACGGCGACGCCCGACGAGGTGGGGAACAACCTCCTCCTGAACGCCAAGCTGAGCTATCGCCTGACGCCGAAAGACTCCCGGGTCCGGACAACCGTCTTCCTCAGCGGCGAGAACCTGACGAA
>JBFYXW010000052.1:0-3716 GCA_041310335.1 Syntrophaceae bacterium
GCCTTGGGGGCTGCCTACGCCGGGTTGCTGTACGACATGGACCGGGACTGCGTGTCCTTCGTCGCCGCCGGTGAGCGGTGCAAGCGGCTCCGGAAGGAGGGGGTGTCCGTCAACGGGAAACACTACGCGATCCCCGTCCTCGCACCGGGGGACGCATCCCCCCCGGCGGACCTCGTGATCGTCGCCGTCAAGCATTACCACCTGGACGAGGCGATCCGGGACATGAAAAGCCGGGTCGGCGAAGGGACTGTCCTGATGTCCCTCCTGAACGGAATCGACAGCGAGGCGCGCCTCGGCGCCGCCTACGGGATGGAAAACGTCCTGTACGCCCTGAACATGGGGATCGACGCCCTCCGGGAGGGCAACCGGGTCACCTACACGACCCAGGGGAAAATCTTCTTCGGGGAAGAGAAGAACCCCGTCGTCACGGACCGGGTCGCCCGCGTCCAGGCGCTCTTCGCCCGGGCCGGGATCGTCTACGAGACGCCGCCGGACATGATCCGCATCCTCTGGTGGAAGTTCATGGTCAACGTGGGCATCAACCAGGCCTCGGCGGTCCTGCGGGCTCCCTACGCGGTGTTCCAGGAGGAGAAGGAGGCGCGGGACCTGATGCACGCGGCCATGGGGGAGGTGATCGCCGTCGCCGGGAAGGCCGGCGTCCGCCTCTCGGAAGAGGACATGAAGGAATTCGACAAGGTCCTGGTGCGCCTGGGTTCCCGGGGCAAGACCTCCATGCTCCAGGACGTGGAGGCGGGCCGGAAGACCGAGGTGGACATGCTTGCCGGGACCATCCTTGCGCTGGGCGAGCGGTACGGCGTGGCCACGCCGGTCAACCGGATGTTCTTCGACGCCATCCGCAAGATGGAAGGGACCTGACGCAGGAGGCCGATGGCGCCACCGGCGCCCGTTCCTGCCAGCGGGAGGACGGGGCTTCAGCCTTGCAGTTCCTCGGGTTCCCGGATCGTGATCCCGTTCTTCCGCAGGAATTCCGGGAAGCCGTAAACCTTTTTCCCCAGGAAGGCCATATCCACGGCCTGGACCGGGCAGTTGTTGACGCACCCCATGCAGGCGATGCAGCGGTCCCGGTCCACCCGGTGCTCCGCCGGGTGCATGGCCCCCACGGGGCACTTCCGGACGCAGGTCCCGCAGCCGATGCATTTCGCCGGGTCGATGGCGTGCCGGGAGATCATCCACTTGGTCACCTTCACCATCGGCGTTCCCTTGATGGGCTCAGCGTAGTGGAATTCCTTGCGGATGGACGGCGCCGCCCCCTCCCGGACCGTGCGGAGCACCTGCCGGGCGAAGACCCGCACCTGCCGGTAGGTCTCTTCGTTCGGCCGGTCCCGGTACTTGAGAATGCGCGCCTCGTTGCCGGAGGACCAGGTGGGGGCGAAGGTGGACATGTTGCCGAAGGCGGCGATCCCGACGGGCACGCCGCCCTTCGCGCACAGCAGCTGCAGGGTGGAGAAGGCGGTGTTGTACGGATTGTCCCCGGGACCGCCGAAGGTCGAGAAGGCTGCCGCGGGGATGCCGCCCAGGGGCGGGACGGACGCCAGCCACGCCCGCACGTTGCCCGGCGTGTCGAAGTAGTACACCGGGGTGCCCAGGACGATCAGGTCGTGCTCCGCCATCCGGGCCCGGTCGCACTGGCGGATGTCCAGGGCCGTGACCGTCAGTCCCTCCTTCTCGAAGACCTTCCCGATCAGCTTCCCGTTCCGCTCCGTGTGTCCCGCCTGGCTGTACCAGAGGACGAGCGCCGTTTTCGGCTGCGTGGATTTCATCGTTCGTTTCCCGTCGGGGAGGATTTCCCGGGTGCAACCGGCCAGGCCCGCGGCTGCCGCGGCCCCGGCGCTGCCGAGCAGGAAGGTCCTGCGGGTGCAGGCGCCGGCTGGTGCCCGGGGATCACGGTCTTGCCCGGTCATCATGTTCTGTCCTTTCCGAACCGGAATGACCGGTCCCGACATGCGAGACGGCACCGCAGGGGGCGAGCCGGGGATTCTCCGACCGCCGGAGGCCTGTCGCCGCCTCGTAGATGCCGACGAGGGCCCGCGCCTCGTCCCCGGGCGTCGGTCCCGCGGCGGCCCGGCGGCGGCCCGCTCTGGACAGGGATTCCCGAAGCGCCGGGTCCGTGGCGAGCCGCAGGGCCTTCCGGGTGAAATCTCCCGGTTCTTGCAGATCGAAGAGGCACGCACAGGGCCCGTCGCCGTCGAACCGCTCCTCCAGCCAGCGGTTTCCCGGAATGTCCGAGGCCAGGATCGGCCTTCCCGCCGCCATGGCTTCCAGGAGCGAATTGGACAGCCCCTCCGATTGCGAGTGGTTCAGCACCACGTCCGCGCCGCCGTAGGCCCGGCACATGGCCTCCGGGGGGATCCGGGGGATCCAGCGGGCGAAGGCCTCCCGTCGCCGGATCGCTTCCGCGAACCGGGCGGAATACCCATCCTCCAGGGCAGGGCCGGCGAACACCGCCCGGATATTCGGGCGGGCTTCCCAGGCCTGCTCCAGGGCCCGCAGGCATTCGAGGTTGCCCTTCACGGGGCGGATGCCAGCGGGCATGAAGAAGAGGACGTCCCCCGGCCGGCAGCCCGCGGCGGCCCGGAGATCGAAGGCATCGTCCCCGTACCACAGAAACGCCTTGGGCGCATGGGCGATCCGCCCTTCCAGGTCCGGCAGCAGAATTCGCAGCAACCGGGCCGTCTCGGGGTTCTGGACGATGACGAAGCGGGCGGCGCGGCAGGTCCGGCCCACGGTCTCCCGCCCCGCTCCGTCCCGCGCGTACAGGCTGAGGTCCGTCCCGGCGGGGGAGACGACGAAGGGCACTTCGCCGAAACGGTCCGTCACGGCGGGGTCGAGCAGCAGGACGCCGGCTCGGCTGATGTGGTGGGCGTGGATGACGCGGGGGCGGAAGCGGTCCAGGGCGTCCCGGAGGCCGGGGGCGTCCAGATGCTGCGTCTCCAGGACCTCCGCCGCGACGCCCTGCCGGCAAAGCGACCGGCGCCAGCGCTCCGCCGTCACGGCATTGCCCGTGACCTTCGGCAGGGCGGTGGGGGTCAACAGAAGAAGACGGAGCGGGGCGGTCAAGGGCGGACCTCCGGATAGGGCGTGAGGGCGATGCGCTGCTCCCGGAGGAGAAGGCGGAAGCCCTCGTCCATCAACGTCTCCAGTTCCCATTCCCGGTCCCGGTGGGAGAAGGAGGCGAAGGGGCCCGCCGCGGGCCCCGCGGGCGTCCTCCCCGGATGGACCATCAGTTCCGTGAGGCCCGGGGGCAGGGACACGATCGTCTCCGCGAGGGTCGTGGGAGACAGCCTCCCCTTCAGGTACAGGCCCCGGAAATGGTCCGCCGTCCGGAGCGGAGTTCCCCGGATCCGGAGGCGGGCGGAGGCTGCGAGACGGGAGTACGCATCCGCCTCGCCGGTCAGGGCGGGGTGGATGAGGTCCCCCGCATCCGGGGCGGGCGGCTCTTCCGGGATCCGTATCCAGGGGATCCCGCATTCCGCCGCACACAGGGCCACGGTGCCGATCACCGCCGGGAAGACGTGGACGTGCTGGTGGCCGTCCAGGTGATCGACCGCGACACCGGCGTCGCGGAGTGCCGTGTACTGGGCGGCGAACTCCCGCCGGACTTCCTCTTTCAGGTCTTCACCGGACGATTCCAGCAGGCGCCGGTGGGCCTCCGCCTTTCCGGGGAAGCACCCGTTCGGGCCTGTGAGCATGTTCAG
>JBFYXW010000055.1:0-31328 GCA_041310335.1 Syntrophaceae bacterium
TCCTGCAAGGTTATCGCCGTCATCGGCGACGGCTCCATGACCTCCGGGATGGCCTACGAGGGGCTGAACTGGGCGGGGGACCGGAAGAAGAACCTGGTCATCATCCTCAACGACAACGAGATGTCCATCTCCCCCAACGTGGGGGCCCTGTCGTCCTACCTGAACCGGATGCTGACGGGCCAGCGGGCCATGAAGATCCGCGCCGAGGTGAAGAACTTCCTCAAGACCCTTCCGGGCATCGGCGAGCAGATGCTCAGGGTCTCCCGCCAGGCCGAGGAGGCCCTCAAGGGGTTTCTCCTCCCCGGAGCCCTCTTCGAGGATCTGGGTTTCACCTACGTCGGCCCCCTGGAGGGGCACCGGCTGGACCACCTGGTGAAGAACTTGGAGAACGTCCGGCAGATGCCCGGCCCCGTCCTGGTCCACGTGGTGACCCGGAAGGGAAAGGGGTACGCCCCCGCCGAGGCCAAGCCCCTCCAGTTCCACGGCGTCGGCCCCTTCTACGTCGAGACGGGGGAGCCGCTCTCGGCCGCCGACGGGCGGATCTCCTATTCCCGGATGTTCGGGAACACCTTGATCCGGCTGGCCGCGGAGAATCCCCGGATCGTGGCCATCACCGCCGCCATGTGCGAGGGAACGGGACTCGACGCGTTCGCCCGGACCTATCCGTCCCGCTTCTTCGACGTCGGCATCGCCGAGCAGCACGCCGTCACCTTCGCCGCCGGCCTGGCCACGGAGGGGGTGATCCCCGTTGTGGCCATCTACTCCACGTTCTTGCAGCGCGCCTACGACCAGGTCCTCCATGACGTATGCCTGCAGAACCTGCCGGTCGTGCTGGCCCTGGACCGGGGCGGCTTTGTGGGCGACGACGGGCCCACCCATCACGGCCTCTTCGACTTGTCCTACCTGCGCTCCATCCCCAACATGACCGTCCTGGCCCCCAAGGACGAGAACGAATTCCAGCACATGCTCAAGACGGCCGTGGAATGGGGCGCCCCGATCGCGATCCGCTACCCCCGCGGCAACGTGGCGGGTGTCCCCCTGGACGAAGAATTGCACACGCTCCCGGTGGGACGGGGTGAAATCCTCTGCGACGGGGATGACCTGACCATCGCGGCCATCGGCGCCACGGTCCTTCCGGCCCTGGCGGCGGCGGCCAGCCTGCGGGAGGAGGGGATCGGCGCCCGGGTGATCAACTCCCGCTTCGTCAAGCCCCTGGACGCAGACCTCCTGTGCGAGTCCGCGGCCCGGACGGGGCGCGTGCTGACCGTCGAGGAGAACGCCCTCCCCGGCGGCTTCGGCAGCGCCGTCCTGGAACTCTTCCAGGAGAAGGGGCTCCGGAACATCGCCGTCGCGCGTCTCGGCGCCCCCGACGCGTTCGTCGAACAGGCCACCATGGCAGAATTGCGAAGCATCCACGGGGTCGACGAGGAGGGAATCTGCCGGGCGGCCCGGTCCCTCGTCCGGTCCGCGGACTGACCCACATCCGTCGGGCAGAGGGCCATGAAAAAGGAAAAAAAGCCCAGGGTTCGGCTCGATGCGCTCCTCGTCGAGCGGGGTCTTTGCGTGAGCCGGGAGCGCGCTCGGGCCCTCATCCTCGCGGGCGCCGTCCTGGTGGAGGAAACGCCGGCGGACAAACCCGGGACCCTTCTCCCTCCCGAGGCCGCCCTTCGCCTCCGGGTCGCCGACCATCCCTTCGTCAGCCGCGGAGGCCTGAAGATGCAGGGGGCCCTGGAGGCTTTCTCCCTCTCCATCCGAGACCTGGTCTGCCTTGACGTGGGCGCCTCCACCGGCGGGTTCACCGACTGCCTCCTCCAGGCGGGGGCCCGGAAGGTCTATGCCCTGGACGTGGGCTACGGACAATTGGCCTGGAGGCTCCGCCAGGACCCCCGGGTCGTTCCCGTGGAGCGGACGAACATCCGGTTCTATGACGGAACAGGCCTGGAAGGACCCGTCGACCTGGTCGCCATCGACGCTTCCTTCATCTCCCTGAAGCTGGTCATCCCGGCGGCGCTCCGCTGGCTGAAGCCCCACGGGGTCCTGCTGGCCCTCATCAAGCCCCAGTTCGAGGCGGGACGGGAGCGGGTCGGAAAGGGCGGCGTCGTCCGGGATCCCGTCGTCCACCGGGAAGTCATCGAGGAGATCGGCCTGTTCTGCCGCCGCGAGGGCCTGGATGTCCGGGGAACCTGCGAATCCTCCCTGCCCGGGCCCGCCGGGAACCGGGAATATTTTCTCCTGGCCGTGGCGCCGCCGGGACCGGAGGCGGGGAAAACGGAAGCAAACAGGGAAGGGACGCCCGGGGAACCATGAGCGTAAAGCTGGCGAAAACCGCAGGCTTCTGCATGGGAGTGAAGCGGGCCGTCGACCTGGTCCTGGACATGCCGCTCCCGCAGGGAAAGGCCCGCTTCTACACGTACGGCCCCCTGATCCACAACCCCCAGACCGTGGAACTACTCGAAAAGAGGGGGTTTTGTCCCATCCGGCAACTGGATGAGATCCGTGAGCAAGGCGAGGGGGCCACCCTCATCATCCGGGCCCACGGCATCTCCCCGGAGGAACGGCGGCAGATCAAGGAGGCGGGCCTCCGGATCGTCGACGCCACCTGTCCCAAGGTCGGCCACGTCCAGGCCATCATCAAGAAGCACGCCTCCCGGGGTTACGACATTCTCATCGTCGGGGACCCCCGGCACCCGGAGGTGAACGGGCTCCTCGGCTTCGCCGGCGGGCGGGGTATCGTCGTCCAGGGCGAGGAAGAAGTGGCTTCCCTGCCGGACCTGCAGAAGGTCTGCGTCGTCGCCCAGACGACCCAGAGCCTGGACGCGTACCACGGAATCGTCCAGCAAGTCCGGGAGCGTTTCCCCGAAACGCTGGTCTTCGAAACGATCTGCCATTCCACGGAAGAGCGGCAGCGGGAAATCCAGGACATGGCCGCAGAGGTGGACGCCTTTTTCATCGTCGGCGGCCGCAATAGCGCCAACACGCTGCGTCTGGCCACCCTGGCGGCCCAGACGGGAACGCCGACCTTCCACATCGAGACGGCGGACGAACTGCAGGGCATCGACATCGCCCGCTACGACCGCATCGGCGTGTCCGCCGGGGCCTCCACGCCGAACTGGATCATCGACCGGGTCGTGGAAGGCCTGCGGAAGGAACAGGACCGGCGCAAGGGGCCGCTGAGCGGCCTTTTCCAGGGCTGGATCTTCCTGGTGAAGACGGAGATCTTCTCGTCCCTCGGCGCCGGGGTCCTGACGCTGGCGTGCCTGCTCCTCCAGGGCAGGCCCCCGGAGTTCCTCCCCGTCTGGACGGCGGCCCTGTACGTCTACGCCATGCATACCCTCAACCGGGTCCTCAATCCCCGGACCAGTTCCATCCTGGGCACCTTCCGTGAGGCCTCCTACCGCCGCCACCGACGCCTCTACGGGCAACTGGGGTTCGCTTCCATGATCCTGGCCCTGGCGGGAAGCATCCTGGCCGGGACGTCGTCCTTCCTCTTCCTCCTTCTGCTTTCCGTCCTGGGAATCCTTTACAATGTCCGCTTCTGGCCAAAGCAATGGCGGTTCGAGACGCTCCGGGACCTGCCGGGCTCGAAAAACGTCTCCATGGCGACGGCCTGGGCCTCCGTCGCCGCGTTCCTGCCGACCCTCCGGGACGGCTTCTCCCTGGAGCCGGGATGGATCGTCTCCTTTCTCTTCGTTTTCGTCCTGGTCTTCGTCCGCTCCGCTCTCTCGGACCTGCAGGACCTGCAGAGCGACCGGCTCCTGGGAAGGGAAACGATCCCCGTGGTGATCGGGCAGGACCGAACGCAGAAACTCGTGAAGTATTTCGCCTTGTTGCTGGCCCTGCTCCTCGTGGCAGCGGCCGCCTCCGGCCTCGTGACCCCCTTCGCGGGGCTCCTGATAGCCTGCCCGTTTTACCTGTGGATTTGTTTCCACCTTTGTGATAGAAGGTCGGGACTTTCCGGTGTAGTTCTGGAGGGTTTGCTGGAAACGAGCTATTTCATTGCAGGTTTGGCCGCCCTGGTGTGGATGGGAATCGGCCATTACGCCTGACCTGAATTCCGGGAGGGTAACCCATGACGAGATCGGCCCGAACCATGATGGGGTGCTTGCTGGTTCTCCTGCTGGCCGGGTGCGGCGGCCTCCGCTATTCCCAGGTCGCGCCGGAAGCCAAGGATTTTCACCCGCAGCGGGTCGGCATCCTGCCGGCCGACGTGGGACCCTACGAAGAGGCCCGGGGTGCTGTGGAAGAGGTCTTCGCCGCCGTCCTGGTGAACCAGAAGTGGTACACCGACGTGGTCGATGCCGCCAGCATCAACCGCCAGGTCCAGGCCAACGAGGAACTCCGCAAGGCCGTCCTGGAATACCTGACCAAACTCCGGACGGTGAACTTCTCCGACCCGGCCCTGACCCGCCGAATCGGCGAGCTTAGCCGGGTGGACGCCATCTTCGTGGTCAACGTGGACTACTGGAACTACACGATGGAAGGCGAGAAAAAGGTCGGGAAGGTCGGCCTGGGAATCAAGATGGTCGAGGCGGCTACCGGCAGGATCATGTGGAGGGCGGGACACCACGAGGCCTCCCGGTATTACCTGATCAAGCCGGAGTTGAAGGACGTGGCGGAAAGCCTGTTGAAGACCATGATCAAGGAGATGCCCCGCTGACGGCGGGCCACCCCGCGGCAGGAGGAACCCATGAAGGAGCGCGTGAAGGCCGTCCTGGAGAAGATCCGTCCCAACCTGCAGGCGGACGGCGGGGATGTCGAACTGGTGGACGTCTCCGACGAGGGGGTCGTCCGGGTCCGGCTGATGGGCGCCTGCAAGGGCTGCCCCATGTCCCAGATGACCCTGAAAATGGGCATTCAGAGGTACCTCCAGCGCGAGGTGCCGGAGGTGAAGGACGTCGTTTCGGTATAGGTCCAGGCCCGTTGAACCGGCTTGCGGCCCGGAAGAGAGAAACCAACGTAGAAGGAGTTGTGTACCATGTCTTATGTGATCACGGATGACTGCATCGCCTGTGGATCCTGTGAAAGCGAGTGCCCCGTCGAGGCCATCTCCGAGGGGGACGACAAATACATCATCGACCCAAGCCTTTGCACCGACTGCGGGGCGTGTGCCGACCAGTGCCCCGTGGAGGCGATCGTGCCGGGAGACGACAAATAAACAACGGACAGGCGTCCGGACGAAAGGGAATAGGGGAAACCGCCGGCCCCTTCGGACCGGCCGTTTCCCCTGTTGTCGTTTGTGCTTTTGCCCGAACGACGCAATCGCACCATCCAGGGAAGGGAAACCTCCATGGGACCCTTCATCACCTTTGAAGGCATCGAAGGATCGGGAAAGACCACCCAGATCCGCCTGGCCGCCCGGTATCTCGAGGAAAAGGGGATTCGGACGCTGGTCACGGGGGAGCCGGGCGGCACCCCCCTGGGAGAGCGGATCCGCGAGATGCTCCTCAACCGCGGCTCCGCGGCCGTCGGGGCCGAGGCGGAGCTGTTTCTCTTCGCCGCCGCCCGCAGCCAGCACGTCCACTCCCGGATCCTTCCGGCCCTCCGGGAAGACCGCTGGGTCCTCTGCGACCGCTTCTCCGACGCCACCGTCGCCTACCAGGGGTTCGGGCGCGGCCTCGACGTGCCGTTCGTCCGGCACGTGAACGCCTTCGCCGAGGGCGGGCTCGTGCCCCGGCTCACCCTCCTGGTCGACCTCCCCGTCGAGACCGGCCTCGCCCGGGCCCTCGACCGGGCGGCCCGCCAGTCCGGCCCGGCGGAAGACCGCTTCGAGCACGAGGAGTTGTCCTTCCACCGTCGGGTCCGCTCCGGCTATCTCGAACTGGCCCGGGCGAAACCGGAACGGTTCCGGGTGATCGACGGAGACCGGTCCGTCGAGGATATCCACCGGGAGATCCGAACCCACCTGAACGCCCTTCTTCCATAGGCAGGAAACCCATGCCCTTCCGGGACATCAGCGGCCACGAACGGCCCATCTCCATTCTGAGGCGGGCCCTCGCCTCCGGCCGGCTCTCCCACGCCTATCTCTTCCGCGGCATGGAAGGAATCGGCAAGCGGGCCGTGGCGGACGTTTTCGCCAGGGCCCTCCACTGCACCGCCCTGGAAGACGACGCCTGCGGCGCCTGCCCTTCGTGCCGGAAGATCGACAGCGGGAACCACCCGGATTTCGTGACGATCGGCCCAACCGGCCCCTTCATCCGCATCAGCGAGATCCGCATGCTGCAGGACCAGATGGGATTCCGCCCCCTGGAGGGAAAGCGCCGGGTTTTTCTCCTCCTGGAGGCCGACCGGATGAACGAACCGGCGGCGAACGCCCTCCTGAAAACCCTCGAAGAGCCCTCCCCGGGGAACCACCTGATCCTGGTCACGAGCCGGCCCCATCGCCTGCCGTCGACCATCCTCTCCCGCTGCCAGCACCTCCGATTCAACCCTTTACAAACGGAGGCGATTACCCTATTCTTGCGGCAAAAAAAGGGCTTTCCGCCGGAACAGGCGGCCACCCTGGCCTCCTCCGCGGGAGGAAGCATCGGTCGCGCCCTTGAGATGTCCGGGGAAGACGACCTCCGGATTCGCAATGCCGTCCTGGAAACCCTGGCGGGGGCATTGCAGAATCGAACCACCCCGCCTCAAACCCTCCTCGCGGCCCTGGGAAAGGAGCGCGAGGAGGTCGTCCGGCGCCTGGAAATGGTCCGCCTGTGCTTGCGGGATCTCTTGGTCTGGAAGGAAACGGGCAGCCGGGACCTTCTCCTCTACGGAGACCGCCTGGACCTCATCGGGCCGCTCTCGGAGTCCCTGTCGGGCCGGGAACTGATCGCCCGGCTGAAATCCGTGGACAACACCCTGCGGGCGGTGGAACAGAACGCGAACCGTCCCCTTGCCCTGGAGGCGATGCTCCTGTGCTGGTCCCGGGCAGACTGAAGAAAGATATGGAAATCGTGAACGAAATCAATGAAACGACCGTGGAACCCCGCATCGTCGGCGTCCGGTTCCGGAGGGAAGGGAAAACCTACTATTTCGACGACGCCGGATTGACCCTCAACCGGGACGACGCCGTGGTGGTGGACACGGAGTTCGGCCCGGCCCTCGGCGTGGTGGCGACCACCTCCGGAATGATTCCCCAGAACGGCCGGTCGGCCCCCCTGAAAAAGGTCCTGCGGCTGGCCACGGACGAGGACCTGCAGGTCCGGATGGACCTCCAGCGCTTCGAGCAGGAGTGCCACAAGTTCTGCAAGGAACGGATCGCCGAGCGGGCCCTGCCCATGAAGCTCATCGAGGCGGAGTGCCTCTTCGACCGGAGCAAGGTGATCTTCTACTTCACCGCCGAGAACCGGGTGGACTTTCGCGATCTCGTCAAGGACCTGGTCCAGCGGTTCCGCATCCGCATTGAACTCCGGCAGATCGGGGCCCGGCAGGAAACCCGGATGATCAAGGGTCTGGGCATCTGCGGGCGGGAGGTCTGCTGCGCCGGCTTCCTGTCCAACCTGGACCGGGTCACCGTCAAGATGGCGAAAGAGCAGGGCATGTCGCTCAACCCGGAGAAGATCTCCGGTCTCTGCGGCCGGCTCATGTGCTGCCTGGCCTACGAGTACGACACCTACGCGGAGCGGAAGAAGAAGCTGCCCAAGTGCGGCAAGGTGGTCCAGACGGACGGGGGACCCGGAAAGGTCCTCCGGCAGAATGTCCTGAAGGGGGACGTCCTGGTCCTGCTGGAGGACGGCAAGGAAATGACCCTGCGCATCAAGGACCCCGGCACCAAAGACCCCGAATAGAGGAATCGCTCATGGAACAGGCCTATTACATCACCACGCCCATTTATTACGTCAACGCCTCGCCCCACATCGGCCATGCCTACACGACCATCGTGGCGGACGTCCTGGCCCGCTATTACCGGAGCCTCGGCTACCGCACCTTCTTCCTCACCGGCACCGACGAGCACGGGGACAAGATCGCCGAGGCGGCGGCCAAGGCCGGCATCAGCCCCCAGGAATTCACCGACCGGATCAGCGCCCAGTTCCGGAACCTCTGGCCGGAGCTGATGGTCACCAACGATCACTTCATCCGCACCACCGATCCGAACCACGTCCGGACGGTCCAGACTCTCCTTCAGAACGTCTACGACCAGGGGGACATCTATTTCGGCCATTACGAGGGATACTACTGCGTCGGCTGCGAGCGGTTCTACACGGAGAAGGAACTCGTCGACGGAAACTGCCCCGACCACCAGACCCCCCCGCAATTCCGGAAGGAAAGCAACTACTTCTTCAAGATGAGCGCCTACCAGGACTGGCTGATCCGGTACATCCAGGACCATCCCGACTTCATCCGCCCCGAGCGGTACCGGAACGAGGTCCTGGCCTTTCTCCGGGAGCCCCTGGAGGACCTGTGCATCTCCCGGCCGAAGAGCCGCCTCACCTGGGGCATCGACCTGCCCTTCGACGACAACTACGTGACCTACGTCTGGTTCGACGCCCTGATCAACTACGTCACCGGCGTCGGCTACCCCGACGGGGAGAACTTCCGGACCTTCTGGCCGGCGGCCCAGCACCTGATCGCCAAGGACATCCTGAAGCCCCACGGCATCTATTGGCCCACCATGCTCAAGGCCATGGGGATCGAACCCTACCGGAACCTGAACGTCCACGGCTACTGGAACGTGGACCAGAGCAAGATGTCCAAGAGCCTGGGCAACGTGGTCAAGCCCCTGGACCTGAAAGACAAATATGGACTGGACGCCTTCCGGTACTTTCTCCTCCGGGACATGGTCTTCGGCCTCGACTCGAGCTTCAGCGAGGAGGCCTTCGTCCAGCGGACCAACGCGGACCTGGCCAACGACCTGGGCAACCTGGTGAGCCGCTCCCTCACCATGGCCGTCAAGTCCGGCGGGGGAAAGGTCCCGGTCCCCACGGAATTTGTTCCGGAGGAGGACGGAATCCTGAAGGATACCGCCGCCCGGACCCTCGCCGAGGTGCAGGCCTGCTTCGGGGAACTGGCCCTCCACAAGGCCCTGATGGCCATCTGGGAACTCATCAGCGTCACCAACAAGTACATCGTCGAGCGGGAGCCCTGGACCCTCGCCCGGGACCCCGGCAAGAAGGCCCGGCTGGAGACCATCCTTTACAACCTCTTGGAAACCCTGCGGATTGTCGCCGTCCTGATCACGCCGTTCATGCCCTCCTCGGCGGAAAAGATCCTCCGGCAGATCGGCGTTTCGGATCCCGCCGGACAGACCCTGGACACCATCCGGACCTGGGGCGGCCTGGCCCCCGGCCTCGCCCTGCAGCGCGACGCGTCCCTTTTCCCCCGCATCGCCTACAGCAAGGAGGATTCTTCCGTGGAGACGAAAAAGGAACCCATGGCACCCATAAAACCCGAAATTTCCTACGAAGACTTCGAAAAGGTCGATCTCCGGGCGGCGAAGATCCTGGAGGCGGAGGCCGTGCCGAAGTCGGCCAAGCTCGTGAAACTGAAGATCGACATCGGGGAGGAGCGGACCATCGTCGCCGGCATCGCCAAGGACTACAAGCCGGAAGAGCTGGTGGGGAAGACGATCGTGGTGGTGGTCAACCTGAAGCCCACGAAACTCATGGGCGTCGAGTCCCGGGGCATGCTCCTGGCGACGGACGGCGACGCGGGGTTGACCCTGGTGAGTTTCGACCGCCCCGCCCGGACGGGGGGAAAGGTCCGGTAGGGATCGTCCCCGTTCCGGGCCGGCGCGTGCTCCGCTGCCGGCCCTTCGTCAGTCCACGGCCTGGAAGTGGGCCTCGGCGATCCCGTCGAGAAGCTGGTAGGCAACAATCCGGACCACCAGGACCCGTGCAGTCGGATCCTTCGCCAGTTCGGCGAGTTCCGGATGCCTGGCCACGAGCCGGCGTCGGAGGCGCTCCTCCCGCTCCGGGGAATCAGGAGCAGCGAAGCGGCCGGTAATCGTGAGGGCCACGGGCCGGGGCCGGCCGGGGGCCCCGCTGTCCTCCCGGGTGTCCACCAGGAGGCTGACGTTCGGGTTCGCCAGGAGATTCCGGTATTTTTTCGTGCCCATCAGGGTCAGCATCCAGATCTCCCGGCCGTCCTCCGAGGCGGCGTAGGACATAAGCGAACAGTGAGGGAGCCCGTCCGATTCCGTCGCCATGACGCACAGGTCCTTGCGTTTCACCAGCTCCTGCATCCGTTCCAGCATGATCCGCCTCCCGGCCATCGCGTTTTTGATTCCGAATGAACCAGAAATCGAACCGGAATGCAACCCCTCCCAACCCTTCCCGGACCGGTACGGGCCTTCGCCTGCCCGCGCCCGCCCACCCTTCCGGACCGGACAGCCGGGAAGGCCCCGTCCGCGCGCAGCTGCTTCGATGGTATCGAGGCAACCGGAGGGACCTCCCCTGGCGGCGGACCCGGGACCCCTACGCCGTCTGGGTCTCGGAAATCATGCTCCAGCAGACCCGGGTGGAGACGGTCATCCCCTATTACCGGCGCTTCCTCCTGCGCTTCCCCGACGCCTCCGCCCTGGCGGCCGCCTCGCTCGACGAGGTCCTGAAGGTCTGGGAAAACCTGGGCTACTACTCCCGGGCCAGGAACCTCCACGAAGCGGCGAAGATCGTGGCGACCCTCCACGGGGGCCGCCTCCCGGAGTCGCCGGAGAACCTGGCGGCCCTTCCGGGAGTCGGCGCCTACACCGCCGGCGCCATCGGCAGCATCGCCTTCGGCCGGCGTGTGCCGGCGGTGGACGGCAACGTCCGGCGCGTCCTGGCCCGGCTCTACGCCATCGAGGGGCCCGTCACCGCGGAGCCGGCGAAATCGGGGATCCGGACCCTGGCGGAGGGGCTGGTGCCGCCGGAGGACCCGGGGGCCTTCAACCAGGCCCTCATGGACCTGGGGTCCCAGGTATGCACGCCTTTGCACCCGCACTGTTCCGAATGCCCCCTGGGTGTTTTTTGCGAAGCCCTCCGCCAGGGCCGCCAGGAGGAGCTGCCCGCGGCATCCCCGAAGAAGGAACTCCCGGAGGAGTCCGCCGTTGCGGCCATCCTCCGGGACCGTCACGGCCGGTATCTCGTGGTCCGGCGCCCGCTCCAGGGTTTCCTGGGCGGCTTGTGGAAATTTCCCGGCGGCCTCCTCCAGGCGGGAGAAGGGCTCCCGGAGGGCCTCCGGAGGACGGTCCGGGAGGAAACGGGGCTCTCCGTCCGCGTCCTTGCGGAACGGGCCCGGATCAGGACCGCTTATTCCCACTTCCGCCTCAGCCTCGCGGCCTTCCGCTGCCGCCTGCGGGCCCCGGGAGGGGCGGGTTCTCCGGCCGGCCCGGACCGGCGTTGGGTGTCCCGGGAAGAGATGGGCGCGCTGGCCTTTTCCAAGGCGGATCGGCTCCTGTTCCCCTTCCTGGAATTGCCGCCGGGGCGAGGGAATGCAACCCTGAAGCAAGCAAAATCCAACCGGTAGCGGATACCGGCCGTCCTTTTCCGACCGATCCCTTTACTTTTTGCACCGGATTCTTTATTTTGATCCCTACCAAAGCACTGGCGAGGAGGACCATGTCCAGGGACAAGATCCCTGCCACGCCCGCGATCCGCTTTCTCAAGGAGCAGGGCGTCGCGTTCCGGCTTCGGCCCTACCGCTACGAGGAGCACGGCGGAACACACGCCTCCGCCCGGGAGCTGGGCGTCCGCGAGCACGAGGTCATCAAGACGCTGGTCATGGAGGACGAGCACGGCGCTCCGCTGATCATCCTCATGCACGGGGACCGGCAGGTCTCGACCAAGGCCTTCGCCCGCCACCTGGGGGTCAAAGCCGTGACCCCCTGCGACCCGAAGACGGCGGAGCGGCACACCGGCTACAAAGTGGGGGGAACCTCCCCGTTCGGGACCCGGAAGCCTTTGCCGGTGTACCTGGAAGAGAGCATCGCGGGCCTGCCGAGAATCTTCATCAACGCGGGGGGCCGGGGGATCCTGGCGGAAATGTCGCCGGCCGACCTGGTGCGGGTCTTGCGGCCCGTCGCCGTCCAGGTCGCCATTTGAACGAGGGTGTCATGGGGAAGGAACGGAAGGGCGAGGAAGACCAGATGATCGTCCGGTGCCTCCACTGCGGGGTGAAGAACCGGATCCCCCGGGTGCGCCTCCACGACCGCCCCGCCTGCGGGAACTGCCGCGCCCCGCTGGACGAGATGATCATCCGGTGCCTCCACTGCGGCGCCAAGAACCGCATGCCGGAAAACCGGGTTTACGACCGCCCCCTCTGCGGCGCCTGCAAGACCCCGCTCGTCATCTGCAACGCCCCCGCCTACCCGGTGGAGGTGAACGACCAGAACTTCTCGCGGGAAGTCCTCGGCGAGTCCTGCTCCGTCCTGGTGGACTGCTGGGCCCCCTGGTGCGGACCCTGCAAGACCATGGAACCCGTGATGGAGGACCTGGCTTCCAAGTACGGCGGCGGCGTGAAGGTCGCCAAGCTCAACGTCGACGAGAACCCGCTGACAGCCTCGCAGTACGCCATCCGCAGCATCCCGACGCTCCTGTTCTTCCGGGGGGGAGTGGTGGTGCAGCGGCTGGTGGGCGCCCAGTCGAAGGAAACCGTCGAAGAACAACTCCTGGCGACCATCAAGACGAACTGAGCGTCGCTGGCCATTCCCATCTTGAAACCATCGGAGATTTTCCGCAGGGCAACCTTCGGTTCCTACCGCCCGGTCCGGTTCCGCTGGTGAAGCTGGATTTCCAGCTCTTTGAGCAGTTTCAGGTCTCTCTTCAGCTGTTCGTTTTCCTGCTGCAGGCTCGCCGTATCGGCCTGCAGGCGGTCTCTCAACTGGTTCATCTCCTTGCGGAGCTGCTCGTTTTCCCGCTGGAGGCGGCCGACTTCCGCCGCCGCCTCGCCGGCCGTTTTGGCCCCCGTCCGGACGGACTCGGCCAGGCGCACCTGCTCGTCGATCAAAAGGACGAGCACCTCCGAGACCCGGAGCCAGCGGCTCTTCGGGTAGGCCTGCGGGAGTTCCGCGAAGGCCTTCCTGGCCGCCGCCAGGTCATCGGGCCCCCCGGCTCGCTCCAGCGCGGCGAGTCCCATCTCGAACAGTTCCCGGTCGGAAGAAGGCCCCCCGGCCCCGGGAACGGTCTTTCCGGAATCGGTCGCCGGCGGCGGAGTCGAAGCGCAGGCGACCACAAAGGCGGCCAGGAGCAGAATAAACAAAATCCTCAGCACTCTCTTCATGCAATCGCCTTTCCCAGCGTTTCCTGTTTCACATAGTTGCTCCCCGGCAGGGTCTTCGCGTACTCCTTGAGTTCCGCCGTCTTCTTCGCCATGGCCAGGGCGCTCGGGAAGCGGGTCCCGTCGTCGGTGACGATGGCCACGCTGACGGTGATGAGGGGGAAGTCCTGCACCTGCCCCTTCCGGTCCTTGCCGGTGATGGATCCGCGCTCCCGGTCCTGGGCGGAGTAAAAGGACTCTATGTTGCCGGCGAACTCCTCCACCAACTGGCGGCTCATCGCCTCGGCCACGTCGGGATCGGCGATGACGACGAAATCATCCCCGCCGATATGGGCAACGAAAACGTCCTCCTCGCCGGCCGCATCCAGGTGCTGGGTCAGGATCTTGGCCACTTCCTTGATGACCTCGCTGCCCCAGGCGTAACCATACTTGTCCGCGAAGGGCTTGAAGTTGTCCAGGTCCACCTGGCAGAGGGAAAAGGGCTTCCCCTCCCGCCGGCGCCTCTCCAGTTCCCGCTCGATCGCCAGGTTTCCCGGAAGCCCCGTCAGGGGGGAGGCATCCAGGTTCAGGGCTTCCAGTTCCTTCAGCCGTTCCGTCATGACCCCGAAGGCCTGGGCGAGGGAACCGATCTCGTCGTCCCGCTCCATCTGGATGGCCGGATCAAAGTTCCCGCCGGCGATCACAGCCGTGGCCTTTTCCAGTTTCCTGAGAGGAATCGATATGTTGTACGTAATGAACAGTGCAACGGCCAGACCGCCCAGCAAACTGAATAGGCTGATCAGGATGGTGATTCGGGAGGCCCGAAGCCCCTGGTCGTTGATCAGGTTCATCCGGGTGTCGACGTCCCGTTCCCCCCGCTTCTGGCAATCCCGCAGGGACGACGCGATCTGGTCCAGGAGCGGCTTTCCCTGCTGTTCGGAGAGCGACCGCGCCTCCTCGATTTTGTTTTCCCCAACGAGGTCGATCTGCCTCTGAAACACCTCTCCGTACTGGCGGTGAAGAAGGCCGATCAGGGAAACCCGCTTGGTGATCACCGTCGCATGGCTCTTTCCCAGGGTCTCCAGGCCGGACTTGAACTCCCGGTTCAGGTTCCAGAAGATCTCCGTCAGCTGGGGGTCCTTGAGGATCAGGTATTTCTTTTCCGCGCTCTCCTGGGCGAAAAGCGTCTCCGTGAGGCTTTTCGCCGTCTCCACCGCCGGGACGTCCTCGCTGATGATCCTGTAGGCCACGTCGCTCAGGCGCCCCAGGCTGATCACGGCATAAAGGCTCGCCAGGACCGTCAGGAAGGCCATGGCGAAGTAGCCAAGAAGGAGCTTGCGGCGGATGTTGAGTTTCATGAACGCGTCCGAAAACCAGGGAAAACCGGTTAGTTCGTATCATATCCGGGGTCCTTGGGCAATTGCATAATTCGCCTTTTCCTGTCCGCCCGCCTCTGCTACAAGGTCCGCGGACACCATGGAAACGAAACAGGCGATCCGGGACGGACTCCGGAATGGCATCCGCAAGGGATGGGACGGGTTCATCTGGATGATCCAGATCATCGTTCCCGTTTCCTTTTTTACCTCCCTGCTCGCCTGGAGCGGCTGGCTCCGGGAGATCGACTTTGTCGTCCAGCCCCTCATGAACGCCGTCAGTCTCCCGGCCATGGCGGCCCTCCCGCTCGTTATCGGCATGTTTGCGGGAATCTACGGCGCCATCGCGGCCATGGCGGTCCTGCCGATGAGCCAGGCGGAGATGACCCTGGTGGCGGTCTTCACCCTGATGGCCCACAACCTCATCCAGGAGGGGATCATCCAGGCGAAGTCGGGAATCCACCCTTTCAAGGCCACCCTGTTCCGGATCCTCCCCGCCTGCCTGACGGTGATGGCCGTGGCGGCGCTGATGGGATACGCCCCCGCCGAGGGGGGTGCGGTCCTGGCCGGGCCGGTGCCGGAACGGATACCCCCGGGCCAGGCCCTTCTGGACTGGCTGGCCGCGACGGCAGGGATCGCGGGAATCATCTTCGTCGTCATCATGGCCCTCCTGTCGGCCCTGGAAATCATGAAAAACCTGGACTGGATCCACCCGATCGTCCGGGCCTGCTCCCCGGCGCTCCGCTTCATGGGGCTCGACGAAAAGGTGGGCATCCTGTGGATGACCGCCATTGTCTTCGGCCTCGCCTACGGCGGGGCCGTCATCGTCGAGGAGGCCCGCCAGGGCCACCTGACCCGGGAAGACCTGGAGACCCTCCACCTCTCCATCGGCATGAACCACTCCATGGTGGAAGATCCTGCCTATTTCATCGCCCTGGGGCTCAATCCCTTCTGGCTCTATGTGCCGCGGCTCGTGGCGGCGATCCTCACGGTCCGCCTCGTCCGCCTGTGGTACCGGCTGGCCGGGCGGGCACCGCACCCTTCCTGAACCGGGAATCGTGGGCCCTCGCCATGCCCCGGCGGGACAAGCGGGCAAATGCGGGTTGCCCCGGAGGGCGTCTTCTGATATTGAAAACCCGTGTATTGCTGGAACATTGCCGCATCACAGAGCGCCGGCAGGAACCGGCAAGGAAACCATCCAAGGGAGGCCTGATTCATGATCTACAATGAGGAGTTTGAAACCCTGCCCCGGGAGGCCCTGGAGGCCCTGCAACTCAAGAGGCTCCGGCAGGTCGTCCAGCGGGTCTACCATACCGTCGGATTTTACCGGAAAGCCTTCGACGATGCCGGGGTCAAGCCCGACGACGTGAGGAGCCTCCCGGATCTCCAGCGGCTTCCCTTCACGACCAAGCAGGACCTGCGGGACAACTACCCCTTCGGCCTCTTCGCCGTCCCCATGAGCAGCATCGTCCGCCTCCACGCCTCTTCCGGCACGACCGGCCGGGCCACCGTGGTGGGCTATACGAAGCGGGACATCGAGCACTGGTCGGAACTGATGGCCCGCTGCTTCGTCGCCGCGGGGCTCACGAAAAACGATATCATCCACAACGCCTACGGCTACGGGCTCTTCACGGGCGGCCTCGGCGCCCACTACGGTGCGGAACGCCTGGGGGCCAGCGTCATCCCCATGTCGGGGGGCAATACGAAGCGGCAGATCATGATCCTCCAGGATTTCGGCCCTACGGCCATCTGCTGCACCCCGTCCTACGCCCTCAACCTGGCGGAGCAGGGGGAATCCATGGGGGTCGACATGCGTTCCCTGCAACTCCGGGTGGGCATCTTCGGCGCCGAGCCCTGGAGCGACGAGATGCGGGACCAGATCGAGGACGCCCTGGACATCCAGGCCATGAACATCTACGGCCTCTCGGAGGTCATGGGCCCCGGCGTCGCCATGGAATGCACCGAGGGACGCCAAGGCATGCACGTCTTCGAGGACCACTTCCTGGCGGAGATCATCGACCCCGCCACGGGCGAGGTCCTGCCCCCCGGGGAGAAGGGGGAACTGGTGTTCACGACCCTCACGAAAGAGGCCTTCCCCCTGGTCCGCTACCGGACCCGGGACGTCACGCGCCTCATCCCGGACCCCTGCCGCTGCGGCCGCAGCCACCTGCGCATGGACCGGGTCATGGGGCGCAGCGACGATATGCTCATCATCCGCGGCGTCAACGTCTTCCCCTCCCAGATCGAGGCCGTCCTCGTCGGCATCGAGGGGCTGGAGCCCCATTATCAGCTGCTGGTGGAGCGGGAGGGCACCCTGGACACGCTGGAAGTCCAGGTGGAGGTCGGCGAGGAGGCCTTCTCCAACGCCGACGAGGTGAAAGTCCTCCAACGGACGGAGCGCCGGATCGTGAAAGACCTGAAGGACTATCTCGGCATCTCCGCCAAGGTCAAGCTGGTGGAGCCGAAGTCCCTCCAGCGCTTCGAGGGCAAGGCCAGCCGGGTCATCGACAAACGGAAAATCTGACGGGAGGTGTCCAGATGAAAGTGGAACAGATCTCCGTATTCCTGGAGAACAAGCCGGGTGTGCTCGAAGCGGTGACGAAGGCCCTCAAGGAGGCCAACATCAACATCCGCACCCTGTCCCTGGCGGACACGACGGACTTCGGCATTCTGAGGCTGATCGTCAACGACGTCGCGGCCACCAGCGCCATTCTCAAGGAAAAGGGGTTCCGGGTCAGCCGCACCACCGTGGTGGCCGTGGAGGTGCCGGACCGTCCGGGCGGCCTTCACTCCATCCTGGAGGCCCTGGCGGGGGAGGCCATCAACATCGAGTACCTTTACGCCTACGTTGAGAAAAGCGGGGAAAACGCCGTCATTATCTTCCGTTACGACAACCCCGACCGGGCGATCGAGGTCCTCCAGAAAAAGGGGTTCTCCGTCCTTTCGGGGGAAAAGCTGTACTCCATGTAGCCGCGCTTCGTCAGGGCCCGCCGCGCCGTCGGCAGGCAAGGATGCGAAGGACAGGCCGGAGGGAAGATCGTCCCCACCGGGCCCCAGAGCAAGCCTGCGAAAGGAGGTCCCATGAAAGCAAAACCCCGCACCGTCGAACAGTTGGTGAACGAGCAGTTGGACAAATGGAACGTCCAGCCGACCAAGAGCCGAAAGGCAAAGGAAAAACAGGCTCCCGTGATCACGGTCTCCCGGGAACCCGGGTGCGGAGGCACCGTGATCGCCCGCAAGCTGGCGGAAGCGCTCGGCATGGACCTGGTGAGCGGCCAGATCATCCAGAAGGTCGCGGAAAGCACCCGGATGAGCGAGAAGGTCGTGGCCTCCCTGGACGAAAAGCAGGTCGATCTGCGGGACGACTGGCTCACGGCCCTCTTCGAGACCCGCCATCTCTGGCCGGACAGTTATGTCCGCCACCTGACGAAGGTCATCGGCACCGTCGGGCGGCACGGAAACGCGGTCATCATCGGCCGGGGCGCCAATTACATCCTCCCGCCGGAGGACACCTTCCGGATCCGCCTGGTCGCCCCCCGGGCGGCCCAGATCGCCCGGGTCATGAAAGACAAGAAGGTCTCCCGGGGCAACGCGGAGGAGTACGTGGTCCGCACCGAATCGGACCGGCAGGCCTTCGTGCGGAAATACTTCCACACCGACATCGGCGACCCCGCTCATTACGACCTGATTCTCGACACGAGCCGCGTCGGCATCGACGGCTCCGTGGAGAGCGTGAAGGCCGCCTTCGCGGCCTGGAAAACGCAAAGGGGCTGAGCCGGCAGCCTTGCCGATGCCTCCGTCCGAACGCCTCGGTTCTTCGGGATCCGGGGCGTTTTGACTGGATCCCCGGTCCCGCCGTCCACCGAATCCGCCCCAAATCCCGTTGACGGCAAAGGGGAAAACCGTCAAGATGCCGAAAAAAGCGGCGGGAAGCCTACGAAAGGGCTGCAGGAGTCCCTCTTGGCGAAAAGCGGCGCACGACAGAAGCGGATGGATGACCGGGCCGGCCTCCGGCGAGACATGGCGTACCGGGAGGAAGCGGAAGGGAACGGTCTGCCGCCCGAGTCCCCCCGCCCCGCCGGCGAAGCGCTCCTGGCGAGCATCATCGGCGGCTCCCCCATCCCGGCCTTCGTCATCGGGCGGGACCACCGGATCCTTCACTGGAACCGCGCCCTGGAGGAACTCAGTCGGATCCGGGCCGACGAGGTGATCGGCACAAGCCAGCATTGGCGGGCTTTCTACGCCCGTGAACGGCCCTGCATGGCGGATCTGCTGGTGGACGGGGCCCTGGGGGCCATCCCGGACTGGTACACCGGGAAATACATCCCCTCGAAGCTCATCGACGAGGCCTACGAAGCCACCGACTTCTTTCCCGAACTGGGGGAAAAGGGGCGATGGCTCCGGTTCACCGCCGCGGTTCTCCGCGATGCCGAGGGCAACCTCATGGGCGCCGTGGAAACCCTGGAGGACATCACCGAGCGGCGTCAGGCCGAGGATGCCCTCCGGCGGGCCCACGAGGAACTGGAGTCGCGGGTCCGGGAGCGCACCGCCGAACTCGCCGCAGCCAACCGGGCCCTGGAGGCGGAACTGCGGGAGCGCCACCGGGCCGAGGAGGCCCTCCGGGAAACCTCGGAACACCTGTCTCTCGTCCTCGAATCCCTGCCCATCGTCTCCTACAGCCGCCAGGCCGTGTCCTCTTTTGGCCTCACCTACATCAGCGCCACGGTGAAGGAAATGACGGGCTTCGAGCCGGAGCGGTTCCTGAAAGACCCGACCTTCTGGGAAGGCCGGCTCCACCCGGACGACCGGACCCAGGCCGTCCGGACCCTGAACCTGCGGCGCCGCCGCGGCCGGTCCGAGTACCGTTTCCGCACCGCCGACGGGACCTACCGCTGGTTCTCCGACTACTGGCGCCTGCTCCGCCACGCCGGAGACGCGGATCCCCAGATCGCCGGCATCTGGCAGGACATCACCGAAGAGAAGCGGATGCGCCAGGAAGCGGAACTGCGGCTCCAGCAGATGATCCAGACCCACAAGCTGACGGCCCTGGGCGAGGTGGTGGCCGGCGTGGCCCACGAAATCAACAACCCCATCAGCTTCATCTCCTACAACATCCCCCTCCTGGAAGAGATCTGGAAAGCCGTCGAGCCCGGCGTCCACCGCCTCGAGGAGGTCGACCCGCGCTGGCGGAGCCGGGACGTCCGGCCCGACGAGATCAGCCGTCACATGCGGGAGATCATCGACGCCTTCCGCATCGCCTCCAACCGCATCAGCCGGGTCATCACGAACCTCAAGGAGTTCTCCCGGTCCGACGAGCGCTCCTCCCGGATGAAGTCCCTCCAGGTGGCGGAGGCCGTCCAGGGGGCCCTCCTGATTGCCGGCGGCCAGGTCCGCCAGACCGTGTCCACCATCGAGCAGCGGATCGAGCCCGACCTGCCCCCCGTCTGGGGAAACATCCAGAAGCTGGAGCAGGTCCTGACGAACCTGCTCATCAATGCCCATCAGGCCGTCCCCGCGGGCGAGCGGAAGGGACGCATCACCGTCTCCGCACGCTCCGTCCCACGCCTCGACGCGGTCCTCCTGGAGGTGGAGGACAACGGCCGAGGCATCCCCCGGGAGGATCTGGGTCACCTCTTCGACCCCTTCTTCACCACGCGGCGCGACTCCGGGGGCACGGGGCTGGGCCTCTCCATTTCCTACGGGCTCGTGCGGGAGCATGAGGGCCAGATCGCCGTCCTGTCCCGTCCCGGCATCGGCAGCCGGTTCTCCATCTTTCTTCCCGTCGAGGGCAAGAGCCTGCCCAGAATCCTCCCCTCGATCCTGTGCCTGGGGACCGACCGGGAATTCCTCGGGAGCCTGAAGACGGCCCTCGCGGAAGCGGACGTCTGGGAGGCCGGTCCGGAGGTCGGTCCGCCGGGGATCCTGAAATACCTGGACGAACACCCCGAAACGGACACGGTGGTCGCGGAATGGGACCTGCCGGGCCTGGAGGGGCGCGACCTGCTCAAGGCCGTCCGGGCCCGGTTCCCCCTGGTGGAGGTGATCCTTTGCGCCCCCGGGAAAGAGGTGCGGCGGATCCGGGCCGAGGGCGCCTCCGGAGAGGTCCTCGCCAAGCCGTCCGCGGCGGCGCGGCTGAAACAGATCCTGTCGGAAAAAGGGAGGTTGAGACTGTGAGAATCCTGGCCGTGGACGACGAGGAGATTTCCCTCTCTTCGATCAAAAGGCTCCTGAACTGGCGCGGTTACAAGGATGTCGAGACCTGCCGCGGCGGAGCCGAGGCCGTCCGGAGGCTCCGGATGGAAGACTTCGACATCGTCCTTCTGGACCTCCTGATGCCGGAGATGGACGGCCTGACCGTCCTGGAGACCGTCAAGCCCTACCTGCCGCAGACGGAATTCATCATCCTCACCGCCGTGGACGACCTGTCTACCACGGTCAAGGCCATCCGGATGGGGGCCTACGACTACCTCGTCAAACCGGTGGACAACGAACTGCTGATCCTCACCATTCAGCGGGCCTACGAGCGAAGGGGCCTGTTGAACAGCCTGGCGCCGGTTGCGGCGGGCCGGGCCGCCGATACCCCGGAGGCCTTTGCGCCCATCGTCACGAAATGCCCCCGCATGCGGTCGCTTCTCGTCTACGCCCAGATCATGGCCCGGAGCGGCAACCCCGTCCTCATCACCGGGGAGTCGGGGACCGGGAAGGAACTCGTGGCCCAGGGCATCCACCGGGCGGGTCTGTCGCCGGCCGGCCCCTTCGTCGCCGTCAACGTCAACGCCATTCCCACGACCATGTTCGAGACCCAGTTCTTCGGCCACGCCCGCGGGGCCTTCACGGGGGCCGAGTCGAGCTATCGCGGCTTTTTCGAGCAGGCCGACGGGGGTACGCTGTTCCTCGACGAAATCGGAGAGCTGCCCCCGGGGCTCCAGTCGAAGCTGCTGCGGGTCCTGGAAGACAAGACCTTCACCCCCCTGGGAAGCAACCGGGCCGTGCAGGTGGACGTCCACGTGATCTCCGCGACGAACATGGACCTCGAACGGGCCTGCCGGGAGGGGCAATTCCGGCTCGACCTGTACTACCGCCTCAAGTCGGCCCACATCCACCTGCCCCCGCTCCGGGAGCGGGAAGGGGACACGGGCCTCCTGGCGAACCATTTCCTCAGGGAGTCCGCTCGTCGATATGGCAAGGAAATCAAAGGATTCAGCCCGGAAGCCATGGAAGTCGTCCTCCAGGGGCAGTACCCGGGAAACGTCCGGGAACTGGCCCAGGTGGTGGAGAACGCGGTCCTCTTGGCGGAATCGTCCTGGGTCCTGCCCCGCCACCTGGGGGCGACCCCTCCCCGGCCGGCCCCCTTCGCCCGTCACCTGTGCTCCCTGAAGGAAAATGACGAGGCCCACGTGGCCTACGTTCTCACGAACACCAGCGGCGACCGGAAGCAGACCGCCCGGATCCTGGGGGTCACCGTCCGGCAGCTCCAGCGGAAACTCGCCCAGATGCGCCAGAATCCCCAATGGCAGGGCCTCCTGGAGGAAAACGGCACCTGACCAACGGGAGACGACTTTTCCGTCACAAGAGGGGCGACCAAAAGGTCGCCCCTTCTTGTTTCCTTTTGTATCGACAGGTTATCGTCGATTTACCACCCGCTAGAGGTCCTTCCCGCCCTCGGAGGCGTCAGCGCGGACAGAAACGTCCCGTCCGCCGGACCGGACCACAAATCAATATTCGCTAATCAATGCTGGTCGTTACAATGGCACGCCCCGGGTTCCCCGCCCTGGCATGCTGTTTGCGTTATAGAAAGGCAAAGAGCAATGCCAAGGAAAGGAGGGAACGGACATGTACATGGGAATGAAACTCATCGACCTGGTGGAGACGCACGCGGAGCAGATCTCCCGGCAGTGGGCCAAGAACGTGCGCAAGAACCCGTTCACCCCTTATTACCATAATGTGCCGGAGGAGAAGCTCGTCCCCCAGGGCGTCCGCTTCTACGAGAAATTCCGGAGCCTCTTCATGGAACCGAAGCCCGTGGAGGCGTCGGAGGGCTACTTCGCCCGGTACGCCGAGGAGAGCTACCGCGAAGGCGTACCCCTTCACGAAGCCCTCTACGCGCTGATCCTGATGCGGAGGCAGATCTGGCTCTACGCCGAGTTCCAGGTTCTCTTCTTCACGGCGGTGGAGCAGAACCTGGCCGTGGAGAGCATCACCCGGACGATCCTGATGTTCGACTACGCCGTCTACTTCATCAGCAGGAAGTACCGGGAACGGATGAAGCTGGAATGGTTCGAGTCCCCCAACACGTGAAGCCCCGCTCGCCGCGGCCCGGCCATCCCGGCCGGACCCGGCGACGCCTCCGGCATCGGATGCCGGAGGAAAACGAGGAGAACACGCCATGTCCGGATCGCTGAAGCTGATCGCCCTGATCGAGAAGCACGCCGATCCGATCGCCCGGTCCTGGGCGAAGGACGTGCGAAAGAACCCCCGGACGGCATCCTACCACGAAAAACCAGAAGAAATACTGATCCCCCTAGCCTTGCACTTCTACGACAACTTCCGGAAAATGTTCTACGCTGAGAAGCCGGCCGAAGTCTCCCGGGAGTTCTTCGCCCAGTACGCGGAAGAGCAGTACGCCGCGAAGATCCCTCTGCACGAGGCGATCTACGCGCTCATCCTGATGCGCCGCCACATCTGGCTCTATGCCGAGTTCCAGGTCATCTTCATCACCGCCGTGGAGCAGAAGCAGGCCGTCGACAGCCTGGTGCGGACGATCCTGATGTTCGACTACGCCATCACCTTCATCAGCCAGCGCTATCAGGAACGGATCCGCGGCGAGCTGGACGAAAACCTGGGCATCCTCAACATGATCCGCCTGGAGAGCCCCCTTGGCACCCGGCTGGCTCCCTACAGGACGGCGATCATGACAACCCTCCTCGTCGGCTCGTTCCTTCTGACCTACTACTACCACGCGGTCGCGGGGTCCAACGTGATCTTCACCCACCTCTTCTACATCCCCATCGTCCTGGGGGGGATCTGGTGGAAGCGCAAGGGGATCGTGATCGCCGCGGTCCTGGGTGTCTTTCTCGTCTTGAGCCACCTCGTCTTTCTCCAGGGGGTCCCCCTCTCGGACGACGTGGTCCGGGCGTTCATGTTCCTGGTGATCGGAGCCGTGGTGGCCTTCCTGAGCGAGGGAATCACCCGGGCAGAGGAGATCTATAGACTGAGGACCGCCTGAATGCGGACGCCGCCGCGGCGGATCGCGGAGCAGAAACCACAACCGGGAGGGAGCGATTCGATGAAACGGGAAGCAAACGAAGGGGTCATTCTTTCCATCCGGGGAAGCGTCGTCGACGCCCGGTTCACGGCGGGCCATCTTCCGGCCATCGGCAACGTGCTCACAACCGGGGACGACGGACGGATCCGGGTCGAGGTCATGGTCCAGCTGGATGCGGAACACGTGCGGGGCATCTCCCTGATGCCGACCCAGGGACTGGCCCGGGGTTCAGCCGTTACCGACACCGGGCACCCCTTCATGATCCCCGTCGGGAAGGAACTCCTGGGGCGCGTCTTCAACGTCTTCGGCGAGCCCATCGACAACCTCGAATTCGTGGGCGGCGGCGAGACCCGCTCTATCCATGGCGTGCCCGTCCCGATCACCCAGCAGTCCACCGTCTCGGAGATCTTCGAGACGGGCATCAAGGCCGTCGACGTCCTCTGCCCCCTGGAGCGGGGTGGCAAGGCGGGCCTCTTCGGGGGCGCCGGCGTCGGGAAGACGGTTCTCCTCACGGAAATGATCCACAACATGGTGGGTCACCATCACGGCATCAGCATCTTCTGCGGCGTCGGCGAGCGCTGCCGGGAAGGCGAGGAGCTCTACCGGGAGATGAAGGAGGCCGGCGTGCTTCCCAACACCGTCATGGTCTTCGGCCAGATGAACGAGCCGCCGGGGGCCCGCTTCCGGGTGGGCCATACGGGCCTCACCATGGCGGAGTACTTCCGGGACGAGGAGCGCCAGGACGTCTTTCTCCTCATCGACAACATCTTCCGCTTCGTCCAGGCGGGCCAGGAAGTCTCGGGCCTCATGGGACTGCTGCCGTCCCGGCTCGGCTACCAGCCCACCCTCGCCTCGGACCTGGCGGCCCTCGAGGAACGGATCTGCAACACCACCACGGGGGCCATCACCTCCATCCAGGCCGTCTACGTCCCCGCCGACGACTTCACGGATCCCTCGGCCTCGCACACGTTCAGCCACCTGACGGCCTCCATCGTGCTCTCCCGCAAGCGGGCCAGCGAGGGGTTCTACCCGGCCATCGACCTCCTCCAGTCGGGCTCGAAGATGCTGATGCCCAACATCGCCGGCGAACGGCACTACCGGATCGCCCAGGACATCCGCAAGAACCTGACCGTTTACGAAGAACTGAAAGACATCATCGCCATGCTGGGAATCAACGAGCTGTCCCGGGAAGACCAGCGGACCGTCTACCGGGCCCGCCGGCTGGAGCGCTTCTTCACGCAGCCCTTCCACGTGACGGAGCAGTTCATCGGCAAGGCGGGAAAGACCGTGGCCCTTCAGGACGCCCTGGACGGGTGCGAGCGGATCCTGAACGACGAGTTCGCCGACTACCCCGAGAACACCCTGTACATGATCGGGTCCATCGACGAGGCCCAGAAGCCCGTGGAAGAGGCATCATGAAACTGAAGGTCCTGCTCCCGTCGGAAGTCTTTCTCGCCGAGGAAGTGACCAAGGTGGTCGCCGAGGCCGAGAACGGGTTCTTCTGCCTGATGCCCCAGCACGTCGATTTCACAGCGGCCCTGGTCCCCAGCGTGTTTTCCTACACCGCCGCCAGCGGTGGGGAGCACTACCTGGCCGTCGACGTGGGCACCCTGGTCAAAAAGGGAAACGAGATCCTGGTTTCGACCCGGAGCGCGTACCAGAGCCCGGAGCTGGGACACCTGAAGGATGTGGTCGTCCGGCAGTTCGAGGAGATCGACGAGCGGGAGAAAAAGGCCCGCGCCGCGGCGGCCAGGCTGGAGGTCGATTTGCTACGCCGCTTTATGGAGTTGCGCCATGAGTGAAGACAAGCTGACACCGAGAGAGAGGCGCCAGAAGCAGGCGAAGGAATTCACCCAAAAGGTCGGGACCAAGGAGAAGCGGCGCATCAAGGGCAAGACCCACAAGGACGAGACGGTCTGGTTCGGCCTCGGCATGATCGGCGTCGTCGGCTGGTCCGTAGCCATCCCCACCCTCATCGGGACAGCCATCGGGCTCTGGATCGACCAATCCTGGCCGAGCCGGTTCTCCTGGACCCTGATGCTCCTGATCCTGGGGGTGTCCCTGGGGTGCCTCAATGCCTGGTACTGGGTGAAGAAGGCCCGGGAAAACATCATCAAAGATTGAGCTGAGCGCCGCCGGACCAACCGGCGGCCTGGGAACCACCCACAGAACAGGAAAGGATGTTTCCATGAAATCCGCCATCGTGCTCCTCGTCCCCCTTCTCGCGGGCAGCCTGCTCGGACTCTTCTACTTCACCGGGCTCTGGCAGACCCTGCGGCGGCTCCCCGGCGCCCGGCACCCCTGGCGGCTCCTGATGGTCAGTTATGCCGGCCGGCTGGCCGTCGCACTGGGGGGATTCTACCTGCTCATGGACGGCACCTGGGAGCGCCTGGCGGCGGCGGTGGTCGGTTTCCTCTTGGTCCGGACCCTGATGATCCGCGGCCTTGGCCCCAAGGAGAACCTTTCCCCGAAAGGAGCCCCGGCATGGAAATCGTAGCCATCAACCAGATCAGCCCCGACCAGGTCATCCTCTTCACCTGGCGGTTCATCACCATCAATGCCACCCTCATGTATACGTGGCTCATCATGGGGGTCCTGGTTGTCGGGTCGGTCCTCATCACCCGAAACCTCTCGACGGAACGGAGCATGTCCCGGTGGCAGAACCTGATGGAGGTGATCATCCTCGGGATCCGCGGGGAGATCCGGGAAATGGTGAAGGACGGGGTGGACACCTACTTCCCCTTCATCGGCACCCTGTTTCTCTTCATCCTGTTCTCCAATCTGTTCACGTTCCTTCCCGGCTACGTCGCCCCGACGTCGTCGCTCACGACCACCTCGGCCCTGGCGATCATGGTCTTCTTCGCCGTGCCGATCTACGGCATCACCAAACAGGGCATCCTTGAATACCTGAAGGAATACATCCGTCCGAACCCCATCTTCTTCCCCTTTCACGTGATGGGCGAGATCTCCCGGACGCTGGCCCTGGCGGTCCGGCTCTTCGGAAACCTGATGAGCCACGAGAAGGTCATCGCCATCCTCCTGGCCGTGACCCCCCTGTTTTTCCCGATCGTCATGCAGGCCCTGGGGCTCCTCATCGGGATTATCCAGGCCTACATCTTTGCAGTTCTTGCCATGGTCTACATTGCGTCTGTCACCCAGACGCACGAGGAAGGGGAGCACAATCCCAAAACGTCATCGTAGCATTCCAAACACGAGGAGGTATCGGTATGGACAGCGTGACAATGGTAGCAATGGCCTCGATCATTACGGCGGGCATCTGCATGGGGATCGGTGCCATCGGCCCGGCTCTCGGGCAGGGACGGGCGGTCCAGGGAGCCCTGGGATCGATCGCGCAGCAGCCGGACGAGCGGAATTCCCTCACGAGAACGCTCTTCGTCGGGCTGGCCATGATCGAATCCATCGCCATCTACTGCTTCGTCATCTCCATGATCCTGGTCTTCGCGAATCCGTTCTGGGCTTACGTCATCAAGAAAGCGGGAGGATGATTCCATGCACATCGACTGGTTCGTCTTTTTCTCCCAGATCGTCAACCTGATGATCCTGATGTTCCTGCTGAAGAAGTTTCTCTACGGGAGGATCATCGGGGCCATGGACGCCAGGGAGGCAAAGATCGGGGCCCTCTTCGGGGAGGCCGAGCAATCCCGCCGGGATTCCCAGGCGGCCGCGGAGATCCATGCCCGGAAACTCCGGGAACTGGATGAACGGTACGAGTCGATGCTCGATAAGGCCCGTCAGGACGCGGAGGAATACCGGGAGCGGATCGAGGGAAAGGCCCGGGAGGAGACGGACTTCCTGAAGATGCGGTGGATCGAGGCGGTGAAGTCGGAGCGGGAGAACTTCCTCCGGGAACTCCGGCACCTGGCGGGGAAGCAGACCTACGCCATCACCCGGCGGGTCCTCTACGACCTGGCAGAGATGGACCTGGAGGAGCGGATCGTGGAGATCCTGGCGGAACGGATCGCCTCCATGGACGAGCGGGAGCGGGAGAAGTTCCGGGAACCCCTGGAGAACGGGGGCGTCGTTACCGTCACGAGCGCCTTTGACCTGTCCCCGGAACGAAGGGAAACGCTCGCCGCCGCGCTCCGGCGGCACATCGCCCCCGATATCGAGACGGTCTACGAGGAGTCCGACGACATCCTCTCGGGCTGCGAGCTCCGGTCGGACGGGCACAAGATCGCCTGGAGCATCAAGGACTACCTCGACACCCTGGAGGAGAGCTTCTACACGGCACTCTACGAGGACACGAAGGACTGGAAATAGGGCTCCAAGGAGAGAGATCATGATGGACTCGACGCCGGAAAAAGAACAGATGAAGACCTTTCTGGACGGAACCTTCAAGACCATGGACGCCGTCCTCGCCAACCAGGAGGCGGAACTGAAGGACCGGGAGATCGGCACGGTCACGTACGTCGGGTACGGCATCGTTCAGGTCAGCGGCCTGCCGAACATCCGGTCCGACGAGCTGGTCCTGTTTCCCGATAATCTGCAGGGGCTCGTGTTCAACATCGACCCCCATGAGATCGGCGTCATTCTCCTCGGCCCCAGCGAACACCTTTCGACCGGTGCCGAGGTGAGACGGACCGGAAGGGTCCTGGACGTTCCCGTGGGCGAATCCCTCATCGGCCGGGTCGTGGACGCCCAGGGGCGGCCCCTGGACAACGGGGGAGAGATCCGGACGGTGAAGCGGCTCCCCGTGGAGCGGGAGGCGCCCCGCGTCATGGCCCGGGATCCCGTAACGGTACCCCTGCAAACCGGGATCAAGGTCATCGACGCCCTCTTCCCGATCGGACGGGGACAGCGGGAGCTCATCGTCGGCGACCGGCAGACGGGCAAGACCGCCATCGCGCTGGACGCCATCATCAACCAGGCCGACAAGGACGTCCTCTGCATCTACTGCACCATCGGCAAGAAGACCTCCGACACGGCCAAGGTCATCGCCGACCTGAAACAGCACAACGCCATGGCCTACACCACCGTCGTCGTCGCCGGAGCGGAAGACCCGCCGGGCCTCCAGTTCATCGCCCCCTACGCCGCCACCTCCATGGCCGAATATTTCATCGCCCAGGGGCGGGACGTCCTGATCATCTACGACGACCTGACCAGCCACGCCCGGGCCTACCGGGAGCTATCCCTGCTCCTCCGGCGGCCCCCGGGACGGGAGGCCTTCCCGGGAGACATCTTCTACATCCACTCGCGCCTCCTGGAGCGGTCGACCCACCTGCGGAAGGAGCACGGCGGAGGGTCCCTGACGTCGCTCCCCATCGTGGAGACGGAGGCCCAGGACATCTCGGGGTACATCCCGACGAACCTGATCTCCATCACCGACGGACAGCTCTACCTGTCGCCCCGCCTCTTCCAGAAGGGGATTCTCCCCGCCATCGACGTGGGCAAGTCGGTTTCCCGCGTGGGCGGCAAGGCCCAGCTCCCGGCCTACCGGGCCGTCGCCGGGGACGTGCGGATCTCCTACTCCCAGTTCGAGGAGCTGGAGACCTTCTCCCGCTTCGGCACCCGTCTGGACGAGGCGACCCGGAAGGTCCTCGACCGGGGATGGCGTCTCCGGGAAATCTTGAAGCAGCCCCAGTACAAGCCCATCCCCGTGGCCGAGCAGGTGGCGGCAATCCTGGCGGTCACATCGGGGCAATTCGATTCCGTCGCCGTGGAGGACATCCGGGCCGCCGAGGATTCCCTGCGGAAAAACGTGGCGGAGAACCAGGGCGGTTTCTGCAATCGCGTCAGCATGGGGGAGAAGTTCGGCGACAAGGACCGGGAAACGATCGTCTGTGTGGCCCAGGAAACGGCCGTGTGTTTCCAAAAGGAGCCCGACCGTGCTGACAGCTGAAGCCCTGAAGCGCAGGATCCAGAGCGCCCAGGACCTCCTGGGGGTGGTGAAGACCATGAAGGCCCTGGCGGCCGTCAGCATCCGCCAGTACCAGCGGGCCGTCGAGTCCTTGATGGATTACAACCGGACCGTCGAGATGGGCCTGCAGATCGCCCTGAAGGATCGTCGCGACGCCCTGTCCTCGGCCGCTTCCCGGACCCCGCGTCTGGGGGCCATCGTGTTCGGCACGGACCAGGGACTCTGCGGTCAGCTCAACAACGTCATCGCCCAGCATGCCCTTGAGGACATGGACAGAACCGGAATCCCGAGCGAAAACCGGGTTGTCATCGCCATCGGGTTGAAGACGGCGGACCTCCTGGAGGACGGGGGCCAGCGGGTGTTCGAAACCCTGCCGACGCCGGGATCCACGGCGGGGATCACGCCCATGGTGCAGGACATCACGCTTTTCCTGGAGGCCTGGCGGTTCCGGAATCACGTGGAAAACATGATCCTCTACTACAACGAGTACGCTTCCGGGGCCAACTATCGGCCTCGCACGCAGAGGCTCCTGCCCGTCGACAAGGCCTGGCTGACGAGCATCCGCAAGCGGAAGTGGGAGTCCCGGACCCTGCCGATGTTCACCATGGACTGGGAGCCCCTCTTCCGGGCCATGATCCGGGAATACCTGTTCGTTTCGCTCTTCCAGGCCTTCGCCAACTCCCTGGCGAGCGAAAACGCCAGCCGCCTCGCGGCGATGCAGAACGCGGAAAAGAACATCGAGGAGCGCCTCGAGGAGCTTCACGTCCAGTTCCACCGCCAGCGCCAGATGACGATCACGGAGGAATTGCTCGACATCGTGAGCGGATTTGAAGCGATGAAGGGATCCAAGGTCGAGACGGCCGGGGACGGAGGTGTGTCGTCCCGGAAAGGAGGGACCAGACCATGACGACGGAAAAGCGGCTATGCGTGATCTGTGCCTGGCGCGAACACTGCCAGAAGCGGTTCAGCGTAACGTACAACGGATCGTTGAACATCCACTGTCCCGATTTCACGAGAGACTACACGATCCGGGACCTCGAGGCGGACAAGCAGGTGGTGGAGGCCGTCCTGGAAAAATGGCGCAAGGAAGGGCATACGGGTCCCCGCCCCTGCATCACCGTCTCCCGCGAGCCCGGAGCGGGCGGGAGCGAGATCTCGCGGAAACTGGCCGCGGAACTCAAGCTGGACCTGATGGGGGGGCAGATCATCTCCCGGGTGGCCGAAAGCGCCGGCATGAGCGAGAAGGTCGTGGCGACCCTGGACGAGAAGAACGTGTCCACCCTGGACACCTGGCTCACGTCGCTGTTCACCGCGCGCCATCTCTGGCCCGACGTCTACCTGAAGCACCTGACGAAGGTCATCGGTACGATCGGGCAGCACGGGAACGCCCTCCTCGTCGGCCGGGGAGCCCAGTTCATCCTGCCCCTTGAACAGATCTTCCGCCTGCGTTTCATCGCCCCCCTGGAGCAGCGAATCGCCAAGGTCATGAAAGACCGGAAGTACGCCCGGGACGAGGCGGAGGGCTTCGTGATCAAGACGGAGGCCGACCGGGCCGCCTTCATCAAGAAATACTTCCGGGAGGACATCGCCGACCCGTCCCACTACGACCTGGTCCTCAACACGGCAGGCCTGTCGGTGGACCAGGCCGCGGAGATCGTGAAGG
>JBFYXW010000056.1:0-19972 GCA_041310335.1 Syntrophaceae bacterium
GTAGCCGGGGGAGGGGTTCTCGATCACCGGGATGTACCGGATGTTCGGGAAGCGGGCGGCAATCCGCTCCAGTTCCTCCCGGAAGATCGCCTCTCCGGCCTCCCGGTCGCCGTGGAAGAGCCAGACACTGCGGTCCAGGCCGCATTCGACGGCCTCCCGGATCATGCTCATGAAGGGGGTGACACCGCTTCCCCCCGCCAGGAACACCCATTCCCGGTCGTGGAGGATCGGGTTGTAGTGGAACAGTCCCGCCGGTCCCGAGGTCTCCAGGACGTCGCCCCGCCGGACTTCGCTCAGGAGGAAGGACGAGACGAAGCCGTCCTCCACGGCCTTGACGGTGATGTCGTAGTGGCCCCTCCGGTTCGGCGGCGAGGAGAGGCTGTAGGGGCGGCCCGTCCGGACGCCCCCGATGTCGCAGCAGACAGAGATGTACTGGCCCGCCTGGAAGGGCGGGAGGGGGCCCTCCACCGGGACAAGGCGGAATGTCTTGGCGGATGGTGTTTCATCTATTATATCGTATACTTTCAAGAATAGCCGGTCCGGGTGGAGGCGCTTCACGTAGGCCTCCACGGCGCCCCGCTCGACGCCGAAGTCGGTGCCGTATTTCCGGCAGATCTCCCGTTCCCGGACGATCCGGTCGTAGCCTTCGATCTTGGTCAGGATGTCCGGTCTCATCGCGCGTTCTCCTTTCTGCTCATCTCCCGCAGGACCGCCCGGGCCGCCGCGGCTCCCGAGGTGAGGGTCGGCTGGTAGCCCGGCATGCCGTACCACGCCCCGGCCCCGAAGAGACCCTTGACGGGGGGCTTGGGGTTCCGGAAGAGGGTTGAGTCCTTGACGTGCTGTTCGAACCCGTAGGGGCTGCCGCCGGGGTGGCCCAGGTAGCGCATGTGGGTGATGGGCGTCGCGACCTCCATTTCCTCGATGTTCGCCGTGAAGCCGGGGAAGTGCGGCTCGATCCGCTTCAGGACGACCTCGGCGGCCCGGTATTTTTCGGCGGCGTACTCTTCCGGGGGAACCCGGAGCCAGGGTTCGGCGTACTTCATCAGGACGATGGCGGCCTGGCAGGTCCCCTCCGGCGAGAAGGTCGGGTCCGAGACGTCGTAGCAGCTCATGATGAGAGGCTGCTCGCTCACGTCGAGGGTCCGGCAGAGGGCGAAATCGCGGTCGATGTCCGTGGACGCGCTGATGAAATTGGTCGTCTCCGAGATGGAGACCGCTTCCGGCGGGCAGCGGAGGCCCGCGTAGACGGTGAGAAAGGAGGTGCCCACCACGGCGCCCCGGATCTCTTTCAAGGCCTCCGCCCGGCCTTCCCCGTTGTCCAGGAGGCCCGAAAAGGTGGCCACCGCGGAGGCGTTGGAGATGACGTAGCGGGTGGTGATCTCCTCCCCCCGGTCCGTCACGACGGCCTGCACCGCCCCGTTTTTCGTGACGATCCGCGTCGCCGCGCAGGAGAAGCGGATTTCGCCCCCGGCGTTCAGGGCTGCCGAGGCCAGCGCGTTGGAGAGGGCCTGGGATCCGCCCTTCAGGTGCCAGGGCTTGAACTCGATGTAGGCGAACAGGAGCGCCGCCAGGTCGGTGAAGGCGAGCAGGCGCGGCGGCAGGCCCATATAACCCCAGTAGCCGGCGAGGACCAGTTTCAGCCAGGGGTCCCGGAAATACTCGTCCAGGACGCTCTGGGAATCCCGGAAGGCGTACCGGAAATACAGGGGGTACTTCTCCGGCGTCACCTCGGGGTCCCGCATGTAGAAGGCGCCGATGACCTCGTGGAAGAACCGGTAGACCAGGTCGAAGAACCGCTCGATGCCGTCCTTCTCGTCGGGGAAACGCTCCTGGAGGACCTGGAGGATGCCGGCCCGGTCCGCCGGGAGGGTCAGGTCAATCCGGTCGGGCACGATGAAGCGAAAGAGGCTCTCCATCTCCACAAACTCCAGCTTTCCCAGGACGCCCAGTCCCTGCAGGAGCCCCCGGAGGGGCCCGGGGAACTCGGGGCGTCCGAGGCCGGAGAGCTGGTGGAGGGACACCTCGAATTCAAAGCGGCCGCGGCAGAAGCTCGTGGCGCATCCCCCGGGGACGTTGTGGCGCTCCAGGACCAGCACCCGGGCGCCGCCCCGGGCCAGCGCCGCGGCGGCGGTGAGCCCGCCGTTGCCGGCGCCGATGACAATGGCGTCGTAATCGGTCATTCCCTGCTCCTTTCGGTTTGATGACTTCTCATTTCAGGCGGAAATCCACCCGGCTGTTCTTCATCTTTTCCTTTTTCGGCGGGCTCAACGACTTCGGCTCCAGGATGAAGACCCGGCCCGGCGCGACGTCGCCCGATTTCAGGAGGACATCGCGGACTTTAAGCGCCCGCTGGGAGGCCAGGAGACGGAGATCCTCGTCTTTGACCTCGATGTTGGTGAGGATCAGCTTTTCCATCTCCGCAGGCGGTAGGCTTTTGGCCAGGCCGATGATGTTCCGGGGCTTCGGGAACGTCTCGGCGTCGTAGGCCATCTTGAGATAACGGTCCCGCTCCCCCGGCTCGATCTTCACATCCTCCACGGGCACCGCGGCGGCCCCTTTCTTCAGGCCCTCGTTCAGCTTCTGGACCTTCAGTTTTCTCTGATACCGGGCTGTCCGGAGCGCCTCCCGGTCCTTCTCCTTGTCCACGTAGCCCTCGATGTCGAGCTTCAGGGCCGGCCGCTCTGCCAGGGCCTTTCCCAGGGTCGCCAGTTTCTTCATGTTCGCCTCGGTCACCGCAGCGCTCCCGGCGTCGAACTCGGCGTAGCTCATCTCCTCCCCGCCACCCATCAGGGACCCCAGGAGAGCGAAGGGCGCCGTGGCAGCCTTGGTGAGGATGTTCACCAGGACCTGGACGACGATCTTCCAGACGCTGAACTCCGGGTCGTCGAGTGTCCCCGAGACGGGGATGTTCAGCTTGATCTGGCCGTGGCGGTCCTTCAGGAGGGAAATGGCCAGGGAGACCGGGAGCTTCGTCGCCTGGGGGCTCTCGACCTTCTCCCCCAGGATGAGCTGGTCGATAAAGATGTTGTTCTGCGATTCCAGTTTCCGATGGGAGATCAGGTATCTCAAATCGAAGGAGAGTTTGCCCTTCTCGATGGCGTAGCCTGCGTATCTGCCCGAATAGGGTGTCACGGGGCTCAAATCCATGTCCTTGAAGGACGCCTTCAGGTCCACGAAGAGATCTTTCTGTAGCGGATTGATCTTTCCGGTGATGTCCAAGGGAGCGTATCCTTCGAGCTTGCCTTTCAGGTCCACGTCCGCCCGGGTCGCCTCCTGGGAGGAGAGCCCGCTAATCCGGCCACCGACCTCCACGATATGGGCGGAGAAGGTGGGCTTGATGTAAAGGTCGAGGAAGTCGATCTCGCCGCCCTGGAGGGTCACGGCGCCGATGGCGATGTCGGTCGCTGCCTTCGGCTCTTCTATCTTTTCCCTGGGTGGCTCCGGTTGCCTGGTCGCCGCGGCTTTCGCCTGCGGCACCCCGGCCACTTCCTTCTTTCCCTTTGTCTTGGCTATGTTCTGGACGTTCAGGGTAGCGTCGGAATAGACAATGATCCGGCTGTAGAAATCCGTCAGCGCGACTTCCCGGATACGGACCTTCAGGGGAGACACGTTGGCGTCGAGATCGTTCAGGTAGAGGGATTTCCATTTTAAAAAGTCCGACGCCTGGGCCTTGTCGATGGAGGCGAAGGATGTGACCATGACGCGGCCGGCATAGTGGACCTTCGGGGTCTTCTCCGCCAGGGATACCGCCAGGGACCCCCTGGCGCCGATCTTTCCTCCCGTGACGAGGAGATTGACGGCTTCCGTCCAATAGGGCTGGAAGCCCGGCAGGTCGATGCCCTTCGCGTCAACGGCCAGCTTCGCCGAGACGGGCGAGAGGACGACGGGGCCCTTCACGGAGATGGCCCCCCCCTTCGGGAAGCCGACCGACAGGTCCGCGGTCCCCTCCTTCCCGGCGGCTGTGGAGAGGCCGCGCCCCAGGAGGCGGATGTCCCGGAGGCGGAGGGAGAACGGTTCCGGGGTGGTCTCGTCCCGGAAGGAGAGGGCCCCCTTCTCGAGGAGGACCTCGTCGACCTCCACCACGATTTCCACCTTGGCCGGGGCCTTGTCAGGCTTTGCAGCGGGGGCTTCCTTTTCCCCCCCGGCTTTTTTCTCCTCTTTCTTCTGCTCCGGGACGAGGGCCAGGAGGTTGATCTTTCCCTCGGTGTCCCGGCGAATGTTCCCCTCCGGCGCTTCCAGGGCTACCTTCGCCAGGTGGATCTTCCCGGCCAGGGGTTCCAAATCGGCGATGTCCACGGTGAGGAGGGGGAACCGGAGCAGGAGGGCCTTCCGGAGGTCCTGGAGGAGGACCTCCCTGAGTTTCGCCTGGCCTTTCAGGATCAGGGTCGGAGAGTTGCCTCTCTCCTGACGGTAGGTGAGGGTGGTTTCGAGGTCCAGCTTGGCCGAGGGGACCTGGAAGTTCAGCTTCATCGGGACGTAGGACAGGTAATACGGGATGTCCAGGTCCTGGATGTTGATCCGGAACTCCGTCTCCCGGGAGTCCTTGAAGGGCTTCGTGACCCCTGTCAGCGTGTAGGGGTCGCCGTTGATCACGGCGGAGAAGGAGGGTTCCACCTTCGTCTCCAGGGCGTAGGCCATGTTGGAGAGGAAGGGAATCCCCGCCTCTATCTTCTCGGCGACGTGCTTTGTGTCCTGCGGGCCGTCGAGGAACTCCGCGCGCCCGTCGACGATGCGGATGTTGTTCAGGGAGAAGTGGAAGGGCTCGCCGGGTTCCGTCTTCTCCTCCCCCGGCTTCTTTTCCAGGAGGTCGGAGAAGTTGTAGCTCCCGTCGGGATTGCGGACGATCCGGACGGAGGGCTTTACCAGCTTCACCTCGTCCAGGATGAGTGCCCGCTTCGCCACGGAGAGGATCTCCAGGTTCACCAGGAGCTCCTGGAAGGAGACGAAGGGTTCGGTTCCACCCCGCTCCTTGATGCCGAACCCCTGGACGGAGAGGGTCAGGGTCAGGGGATTGAAGTGGACCCGCTCCAGGGTCACCTCGCGGTGAAGGGCTTCGGAGAGCTTCTTCGTCAGAACGGACTTGAGGATCGGCGGGACCAGGAAGTAGGAGGAAACGATCAGGACGACCAGGAACAGAACCAGCCCGATTGCGACCTTCTTGAATCGGCTCATCGTGTCACCTCCCGGAGCGTTTGGCGTTCAGAGGTCCGTGATCCTCGCGCAACATCCTTCCGGCTGCCGGCCCGGCTTCGTTTCGGGTGGCCGTCCCGCGCGGCCTATTCCGGCCGGGCCGCCAGCACGGCGGCGCCGATGGCGCCGGTCAGCTGGGCCTGCGGGGAAACCCGGAGCGGGAGGCCCAGGGCCTTTCCCAGGGCCAGGACCACGCCGTGGTTCTTCGCCACGCCTCCGGTCATCATCACCGGCGGGACCATCCCGAGCCGCCGGGCCATGGCGGAGACCCGGGAGCCGATGGACTCGTGGATCCCCGCGACGATGTTCTCCCGCTTTTCCCCCCGGGCGATGAGGGAGATCACCTCCGATTCGGCGAAGACGGTGCAGAGGCTGCTGATGGGCGCCGGGTCCTCCGCCTGGAGGGAGAGGGCGCCGAAGCGCTCCAGGTCCACCTCCAGGGCCCGGGCCATGACCTCCAGGAAGCGGCCTGTCCCGGCGGCGCACTTGTCGTTCATGGCGAAGGTCCGGACCCGCCCGCTTTCGTCCAGGACGATGGCCTTGCTGTCCTGGCCGCCGATGTCCACGACGGAGCGGATCTCCGGGTCCAGGAACCGGGCCCCCTCGGCGTGGCACAGGATCTCCGTGACGGCCCGCCCGGCGAAGGAGACGCTCTTCCGGCCGTAGCCGGTGGCGACGATCCCGTCGATGGCGTCCTCCCCCAGCCCCGCATCCCGGAGGATCTCCTCGTAGATCCGCCGGCCCGCCCCCTCGGCGCTGTAGCCGGTGAAGGCGACCTTCCCCCGGACAAACCGGCCGTCCTCGAGGAGGACCGCCTTTGTGCTGATGGAACCGACGTCGATGCCGACCGTGAGCATGTTCAGACGATCGAGGCCCCGCCGTCGACGGCGATGGTCTGGCCGGTGACGAAGTCGGAGCAGCCGGAGCACAGGAAGAGAACCGCGTGGACCAGGTCCGACGGCTCGGAGATCCTCCCCGCGGGGATTTCCTTGACGATCAGCTCGGCCAGCTCCGGCGAAGACCAGAAGATCTTGCTGAAGTTCGTCTTCACCAGGCCCGGGGAGACGGCGTTGGCCTGGATGTTGAAAGCCGCCAGTTCCGCACCGAGAACCTTGGTCATCATCTCCAGGGCGGCCTTGGCGATGCCGTAGACGCTCATGCCCGGGGTGGCCCGGGTGCCCGCCAGGGAGGAGATGTTGACGATCTTGCCCCGCTTCTTCTCCCGCATGATCGCTCCGGCCCGGCGCGAGCAGAGGAAGGCCCCCGTGAGGTTCCCGTCCATGATCCGCTGCCAGACGCTCAGGTCCGTGTCGATCAGCGAGGCACTCAGCAGGTTCATTCCCACGTTGTTGACCAGGATGTCGACGGTGCCGAATTTCTCCACCACGGCGTCGAAGAGCCTCTCCACGTCCGCTTCCCGGGCCACGTTGGCCTGCAGGGCCAGCAGGTTGTCCCCGCCGTTCAGGATCGCCTTGGCCGAGTCCAGGCCGTCCAGCTTCCGCCCGCAGATGGCCACTCTTGCCCCCTGCTGGAGCAGGTTGTCCGCGATCTCCAGGCCGATCCCCCGGCTGCCGCCGGTGACCACCGCCACCTTGCCGCTCAGGTCGTAGGTGATGCCGTTCATTCCCTCCATCCTCCTTGTTATCCGTTCCGCCGGCCGCGGATGACCTCCATGAAGGCGTCGATCCGCGTGTCGATCTGGCTCTCCGAGAAGGCCCGCTCGTCCACCATGTCCGCCTCGATCATGAGGGACGGGAGGCCCCGCCGCTTCTCCACCATCCGCTGGATATCGTACTGGCCCAGGGAGTAGGGCTTGCAGCTCCGGTTGGAGTGCAGGACCACGCCGTCAACCCCGTACTTGTCGGCCATGGCGACCACCGTGTCGGCCATCTCGTCGACGCCGATGTTCAGGTAGATGCGGGTGTAGCCTTCGGCCATGCTGCCCAGGAAGTCGTTCTCGTCCATGTACTTGAGAGAGCCGCACCAGGCGGAGGTGTAGGTGTCCGCCACGAGGCAGGCCCCGTGGGAGGCGAACTTCTCCGAGAGCCACTTGGTGCGGTACCAGACCGGCAGGTTGTCCCAGAGGAGCCGGTACTGCTCGTCGGGGACGGAGCCGATCCCCTCCGCGGCCCGCTGCTGCATCTCCGCCAGGAGCTCCCGGTAGTAGTCCACGGCGATCTGTGTGCCCCGGAGGGTCACGATCAGGGCCAGGTGGAAGAAGGCGTCGAAGGCGCTGATGGGGGCGGGGCGGTTCATGGCCGTGTCCAGGACCGCCTGCCAGGTGCGCTGGCCCTCCACGGAGAGGCGGCCCACCTCCTTCATGCGGTCGAAGTCGAAGGGCCGGCCGCAGGCCTTCGCCAGGAAGTCCGTGTACTCGTCCACCTGCCGGCGGACGTATTTTCGCATGTCCGCGGTGAATTCGGTGTGGCAGAAGGGGGTGTCGAAAAGGAAGAGGGGGCAGCCGAAGTAGCGGGCCTGGACCTCGTACCACTTGAGCACGGTGCCGCAGATGTTGTTCCCGCAGATGAGCATGTCCGGCCGGGGGAGCCCGCCGATGGGGCCGCCGTTGACGGTGGCGCAGGCGATGTCCGACCGGGCGTAGGAGCAGAGGTCGCTCGCGTAGCCCATGGCCTCGGCCTTCTCGCAGAGGTCCACCCCCATCTTGGAGGCCCCGATCATGGCCCCGTGGTTCTCCGGGTAGACGGGGATGACGTCCATGGCCAGAAGCGGCTCCACGGGCCCGCCGCTGGTGATCCAGGCGACCTTTTTCCCCGTCTGCTCCGCCGTCTTGGCCTCGATGTAGTAGGTCGTCATGATGTCCTTCATCTTCCGGACGGCCTTCACTTTCCGTTTGTCTTCGCTGGGCGCTGCCATGTTCCCGTCCTTGACGTTCGATTTTTGCTTCGTGAACCGGGTGCCGCGATGCATCCGCTCAATGAATAAATATCGGCCATCCGGCGGTTGAATTTCAACTATTAAAAAACAGTGTGGTCCCGCCGCTGCTTCGAGACTCTTGCCGGCGCCCTCCGCGGGCGACTGCGGGGGGCGGCCTACTTCTTCCCGAAGACCGCCGCAAAGGGGTTGTTGAAGGGGGCCTTCTCGTCCCGTCCCTTTCCCGGCTGCTTTTCCTCGCGGCGGCGGTCGCGCTTCGGTCCGCCCGGTCCCGGCACACCGCGTTCCCCCTTGCCGCCCCCCGGTTTCCCGGCAGCGGCCCGGTCTTCCGCGCCGTCCCGCTTCCGCTGGCCTGAGGGCGGGCCGTCCGACCCGTCCGGGTCCTTTTTCAGGGAAAGGGAAATCCGCTTGCGCTCCCGGTCCACCGCCAGGACCGTCACCTCTACGGTCTGGCGGACCTTCAGGACCTCTCCCGGGTCCTTGACGAAGCGGTCCGCCAGCTGGCTCAGGTGGACAAGGCCGTCCTGGTGGACGCCGATGTCCACGAAGGCCCCGAAGGCGGTGAGGTTCGTCACGATCCCCGGGAGCCTCATCCCCGGCGCGAGATCCTCGATCTTCTCGATCCCCTCGGCGAACCGGAAAACCTCGAAGCGCTCCCGGGGGTCCCGTCCGGGCTTCGCCAGTTCGGCCAAAATGTCGTGAAGGGTCGGGAGGCCGACCCCCTCCGTGACGTAGCGGGCCGGGTCGATCCGCTTCCGGAGTTCCGCGTCCGCCAGCAGGTCCGCCACGGTGCAGCCCAGGTCCGCGGCCATCCCGTCGACGATGCCGTAGCGCTCGGGGTGGACGGCGGAGGCGTCGAGGGGATTCGCCCCGTCCCGGATCCGGAGGAAGCCCGCGGCCTGCTCGAAGGCCTTGGCCCCCAGGCGAGGTACCCGCTTCAGGTCTTCCCGGGAGGCGAAGGGCCCGTGCTCGTCCCGCCAGGCGACGATCCGCCCCGCCAGGGCGGGCCCGAGGCCGGAGACGTAGGCGAGGAGCGCGGCGCTGGCGGTATTCGCCTCCACGCCGACGGCATTCACGCAGCTCATGACGGTGTCGTCCAGGCCCTGCTTCAGGGCCGTCGGATCGACGTCGTGCTGGTACTGGCCGACGCCGATGGCCTTGGGGTCGATCTTGACGAGCTCCGCCAGGGGGTCCTGGAGGCGCCGGCCGATGGAGACGGCCCCGCGGACCGTGACGTCCTGGTCGGGGAACTCTTCCCGGGCGGTCTTCGAGGCCGAGTAGACCGACGCGCCGCTCTCGTTGACCATCACGATCGGAACGCTCTCCGGCAGGCCGATCCCCCGGAGGAAGGTTTCCGTCTCCCGGCCCGCCGTGCCGTTCCCGACGCCGACGGCCTCGACCCGGTATTGCGCGCAAAGATCCCGCATCTTCCGGTCCGCCTCGTCCCGCGCCCGGTCCGAGAGGTGGGGGAAGACCGTGTCATGGTGGAGGAGCTTTCCCTGGGCGTCCAGGCAGACGAGCTTGCACCCCGACCGGAACCCCGGGTCCAGGGCGAGGAGCCGCTTTTGCCCGAGGGGCGGGGCGAGGAGGAGCTGGCGCAGGTTCTCGGCGAAGACCCGGATCGCCTCGAGGTCGGCCCGCTTCTTCGTGGCCAGGCGGATCTCCGTCTCCATGGCCGGGCAGAGAAGGCGTCGGTAGCCGTCCTCGGCGGCCAGCCGGACCTGCTCCGAGGCCGGTCCGCTTCCCTTCACGAACAGGGCCGCCAGGAGCGCCAGCGCCTCCGCCTCGGCTGGAACGATGCGGAGGAACAGGAACTCCTCCTTCTCGCCCCGCCGCATGGCCAGGATCCGGTGGGACGGCGCCTTGGACGCCGGCTCCTCCCACTCGAACCAGTCGCGGAAGCGGCTGCCCTCCGTCTCCTTTCCCGGGACCACCCGGGACTGGAAGACGGCCTTCGCCGCGAAGAAGGTCCGCATCCGGGCCCGGGCCTCCTCGCTCTCGTTGATCCGCTCGGCGATGATGTCCCGCGCCCCCGCGAGGGCCTCCTCCTCCTTGGCCACGCCCTTCTCGGGATCGACGAAGGCCGCCGCCGCGGAGAGGGGATCGCAGTCCGTCTCCTGGGCGATGAGAAGGTCCGCCAGCGGCTCCAGCCCCTTCTCCCGGGCGGCCATCGCCCGGGTCCGCCGCTTGGGCCGGAAGGGGAGGTAGATGTCCTCCAACACGGAAAGCGCGTCCGCAGCGGCGATCTTCTCCGCCCGTTCGTCGGTGAGGAGCTCCCGCTCGGTGAGGGACTTCAGGATCGCCTCGCGGCGCTTGTCCAGTTCGGCGAGTTGGCCGAGGCGGTCCCGGATCTCCGTGATCTGGACTTCGTCGAGGGTGCCCGTCGCCTCCTTCCGGTAGCGGGCGATGAAGGGCACGGTTGCCCCCTCGCCGAGAAGGCGCGCCGCCGCCTCGACCCGGCCCGCAGGGATGCCGAGCTCGCCGGCGATTTTCCGGATATGTGCTTCCGCGGGCTCCGCCGCGGCGTTCGCTGCCGGTTCCGTCATAACCGATTCCTTTGTCACGGGGATTTTCGGGGGACGCCGGACCTTCGCGGTTCCCCGGCCTTCGGTTCCGCTGCGCTGCTCCCGGGTTTCGCCGGGCGGGACGCGAGGCGGGGGATCACAGCATCTCCAGGAACGCTTCGACGCGGGTCCGGAGCTGGCCTTCCGGCGGGAGGGGATCCTCCACTTCCAGGAGGATACTGGGGATGCCCTCCCGGTCCAGGGCGGCCTTCAGGTACGGGTAGTCGAAGGCGTGGGGGTCGCAGAATTTCAGGAGCAGGAAGACTACTGCCCGGGCGTCCTTCTCCCGGACGAGGCGGACCAGGTGGTCCGCCCGGTTCGTGAGGCCCGCGTGCTTCGCCGGGCAGACGACCCGCGCGAGCAGGCGCTCCGCGATCGCCCCGATGGGGTCGGGGCCGGCGGGGACCGGCTCCTCGAAGGACCGGCCGCCGGTGCACAGGTCGTCCCAGACGACGGCGCCGCCGGCGTCGGCGACCATGCCGTAGACGTCCGGGGCGTTGCAGACGCCGCCGGAGAGGATCAGCCGCGTCGGCCGGCCTGTCCCGGCGGGAGTCGCCTTCGCCTCCGCCTTCGCCAGGAACGCCTCCAGGAGGGTCCGGAACCGGTGGCGGTCCAGGATCATGGAGGCACGGACGATCTGGTGGAGGTCGCTCCCGGAGACCCGCCCCGGGTTTTCGGCCCGGATTTCGTAGAGGCGCCTCAGGGCGGCGCGGATGCCGTTGGTGAGGTCGATGGCCTCCCGCAGGGCTTGATCGGTGATGGTGACGGAGAGGGACCTTTCCAGGTCTTTCCGGAACTTCCTGAGGACGTCGGCCATGTAGTCCCGGGCGCTCGCGGTGGTGAGCTTCACCGGGAGGACCACGTCGGCGTGGAAGCCGAAGGGGATGTTCAAGCGCCAGATGTCGGAGAGGCGCTGGATGGAGTCGCAGGTGTGGGGGAAGACCATTCCGTCCAGGAAGTTCAGGTTTCCCGAAAGGGCCTCCTCCAGGATTCCCCGCACCAGGGAGCAGCAGTAACTCTGGAGGTGGGCGTCGGCCCGGTGGATGGCCTGCTTTGTACCCAGGAGCCGGAGGGGGTGGGCCCCCGCCGCCAGGATCAGCTCCTCGGGGGTATAGGAGCAGACATATCCCACGGTCCTGCCCCGGGTGTCCGATTTCAGGTCTCTTGCGTATCCGCCGGCGTCCGCGAGGGCCGCCGCTATTTCCGTCATGGGGTTCATCGATTGCGTTCTCCCTGTCTGGTTTCCCCGTCGTTGCGGAACGGGGCGATCCGATGGCGGACGTGGCCTTTTCGCCGCACCGTCCGTCCGGGCCCGCGGGCCGGGGTCATTCCCCGGCGTACTGCCCGCCGGCCTTCAGCTTGGCGATTTCCTCCTGCTCCAGCGCGTTGTATGCGATCTTCCCCACCAGCGTGCAGGGGAGGGTGTCCCGGAACTCGATCTCCCGGGGGCAGCTCCACTTGATCAGGTGATCCTGGCAGTGGCGGATGAGCTTCGCCTCCGTCTCCGGGGAGGCCTGCGCCGGGTCCGTGAGGACCACGAAGGCCTTCACCCGCTGGACCTGGGCCTCGTCGGGGACGCCGATGACGCAGGCGTCCTTCACGTCCGGGTGGGCGTAGAGGACGTCTTCCACCTGGGCGGGGTAGACATTCATGCCGGACGACTTGATCATGCGCTTGAGGCGGAGCTTGAAGTAGAAAAAGCCGTCGGCGTCCATGGTGGCGATGTCGCCGGTGTGGAGCCAGACCCGCCCGTCGGCGTGGGTCCGGAGGGTCCGGGCCGTCTCCTCGGGGGCGTCCAGGTAGCCCATCATGACCGCCGGGCCGGCCAGGCAGATCTCGCCCTCCTCACCCACGGGGGCTTCCTCGGTGGTGTCGACCTTCACGATCTTGGCCAGCATGTCCGGGAAGGGGACGCCGACGCTGCCCTCCCGGTACTCCTGGATCGGCGTGGCCATGATGGCCGTCACCGCCTCCGTGAGGCCGTAGCCCTCCAGGAGCTTCACGCTCCCACCCCGCTCCTTCACCAGCGCCTCGAAGCGCTCCTTCACCGGCCGGGGCAGGGTGTCGGCGCCGCTGAAGGTGGCCAGCAGGCACGAGAGGTCGGCGCTCCGGAAGACGGAGTTCCGGCAGAGGGCCTCGAAGAGGGTGGGGACGCCCACCACGAAGGACGGGCGCTTCGCCTTGACCAGTTTCGCCACGATCTCCGGGGTGAACTGGGGGACCAGGATGCTCTTGGCGCCCCCCATGAAGGCGGCGTTGATGCAGACCCCCAGGCCGAAGCCGTGGAAGATGGGCAGAATGGCCAAGATGCCGTCGTTCTTCCCCAGGTTGCCCCAGGCGGAGACCATCATGCCCTCGCTGATGAAGTTGAAGTTGGAGAGCATGATCCCCTTGGGGGTGCCCGTCGTGCCGCCACTGTAGAGGATCACCGCCAGGTCGTCCGTATCCATGGCGGCCTTGGGCGCCCGGGGCCAGGAGGCGGTCATCATGTCCTTCCACCCGATGACCATGGGGTCCGCGGGGACGGGGGGGATCTTCCGGCCCTTCGTGAGGTGGAAGCCGATCTTCTTGACGAGGCCCAGGTAGTCGGGGATCCGCGCCAGGATCAGGCGCTCCAGGGGCGTCTCGTCCTTCGCTTCCTTGAATTTCCCATAGAAGGCGTCCAGGGTCAGGGCGAAGCGGCTTCGGCTCACGTTCAGGTAGAAGGCGATCTCTTTCGCCGTGGAGAGGGGGTGGATCATGCTGCCCACGGCGCCCAGTTTGTTGGCGGCGTAGAAGGCGATGATCCCCTGGGGGCTCGTGGGCATGGAGATGGTGATCCGGTCGCCCCTCTTCAGGCCGAGGCCTGCCAGGGCATCGGCACACCGGTCGATCTCCCGGGCGAACTCGCGGTAGGTGGCGGTGGTGTCCAGGAAGTCCCAGGCAAGGGAGTCGGGGAACTTCTCCACCGTCTGCATCAGGGCCTCGTACATGGTCACCCGCGGGTAATCGAGGGACTCCGGGACATGGCCGTAGAACTTCACCCAGGGTTTCTTTTCGCTCATGGACGCAGCCCTCCTTTCACAGCAGCAGTGCCTTGATCTCTTCTCCGTCGAGCTTCTCCTTCTCCAGGAGGAGCGTGGCTCCCCGGACGAGGACGTCCTTTTTCTCACGCAGGATGTCCCGCGCCCTCAGGTACTGGGCGTCGATGATCCCCTTGATCTCCCGGTCGATGGTCCGGGCGGTCTCGTCGCTGTAGTCCCCCCCCTCCCGGGCCCCGGGGTCCAGATACAGGGAGCGCCGCTCCGGTGAAAGGTAGACCTGGCCCAGGCCTTCGCTCATCCCGTATTCCTTGATCATGCTCTTGGCGATCTCCGTTGCCCGGGACAGGTCGTTGTGGGCACCCGTGGAGATGTCGCCGAAGACGATCTCTTCCGCCGCCCGGCCCCCCAGGAAGGTGGCGATCTTGTTGAGGAGCTCGGTCCGCGTCATGAGGAACCGGTCCTCCGTGGGGACCTGCATGGTGTAGCCCAACGCGGCGATGCCCCGGGGGATGATGGAGATCTTGTGCACCGGGTCCGTCCCCGGCAGGGACAGGGCCACCAGGGCGTGGCCCATCTCGTGGTAGGCCACGGTCTCGCGCTCCTTGGGGTTGATGAGACGGTTCTTTTTCTCCAAACCGCCGACAATGCGCTCGACCGCCTCCGAGAACTCGGCCATGCTCACGTCCTTCCGGTCCCGCCGGACGGCGAGCAGGGCCGCCTCGTTCACCAGGTTGGCCAGGTCCGCCCCGACCATTCCCGGCGTCATGGCAGCGAGGCGCTCCACGTCCAGGTCAGGGCCCGTCTTGATTTTCTTGAGGTGGACCTTCAGGATGTCTTCCCGCCCCTTCTTGTCCGGCCGGTCCACCAGAACGTGGCGGTCGAACCGCCCCGCCCGGAGCAGCGCCGGGTCGAGAATCTCGGGCCGATTCGTGGCGGCCATGAGGATGACTCCGACCTTCGGGTCGAAGCCGTCCATTTCCACGAGGAGCTGGTTCAGGGTCTGCTCCCGCTCGTCGTGGCCGCCCATGGCGCCGAACCCCCGGGCCTTCCCCAGGGCGTCCAACTCGTCGATGAAGATGATGCAGGGGGCCTTTCCCTTGGCCTGAACGAAGAGGTCCCGGACCCGGGCGGCGCCCATGCCGACGAACATCTCGACAAACTCGGAGCCGCTGATGCTGAAGAAGGGGACGCCGCTCTCCCCCGCCACGGCCTTGGCCAGGAGGGTCTTCCCCGTCCCCGGGGGGCCCACCAGGAGGATGCCCTTGGGGATCTTGCCCCCCAGGATCCCGAACTTGTCCGGGTTCTTCAGGAACTCGATGACCTCCACCAACTCCTGCTTCGCCTCGTCCACGCCGGCCACGTCGTCGAAGGTGACGTTCAGCTCGTTCTCCACGTAGATCTTGGCCTTGTTCTTTCCCAGCGTCATGAAGCCCTGCTGCTGGCCCCCCATGCGCTTCATGAGGAAATACCAGATGCCCACGAAGATGAGCACCGGCAGAACCCAGGAGAGGAGGTCCCGGAGGAAGGTGGACTCGATCTCCCCCTTGAAGACCACCGGGTACTGGGCGAGCATGTTGGAGAATTCCGGGTCGACGCGGATCGTCTTGAATGCCTTCGCGTCCTCCGGCTTGCCGCTTTCGGGCTTGATCTTCCCCTGGATCTGGTTGGCCGAGATGGCGATCTCGGTGACCTTGCCGTCCTTCAGGAGGGTGAGGAACTGGCTGTAGGGGATCACCTGGACGGCGAAGAACGAGGACACGTAGCTCTGGATGATCAGGACTGCCCAGACGGCCAGGAAGATGTACCAGATGGAAAAACGGTGCTTCTTGTCCATGAGCGCTCTCCTCAGGGGGAACCTGCGTCTTGATGCGGGATTGCGTGTGCCCCCGCAGGTTCGGAGGGCGGGATGCCCGGATCCTAGGGGTTGACGGTCATCTTCAGGGTGCCGCCCCGCCCCAGGATGTCGTGGAGGTGGACGTAGCCCACGAGCCGGTTCTTCCCGTTGACGACCACGAGGGTTGTGATCTCCCGCTGCTGCATCGCCTCGATGGTCTCTCCCAGGGTGGTGTCCTCCCCGATGGTGCGGGGGTTCGGGGTCATGAAGGCGTCGATGGGTCCCTGGAGCGTGCGTCCCTTCCGGATGTGGCGGCGGACGTCGCCGTCGGTTAGGATCCCCAGGAGCGCATTCTTTTTGTCCGTCACGAGGATGAAGCCCATGTTTTTCTCGTCCATCTCCTCGATGGCCCGGAGAACCGGAGTGCCCGCGGAGACCCGGGGGACGCGCTCCCCGCTGATCATGACGTCCCGGACCTTCTCCCGGAGCCGGAGCCCCAGGGTGCCGCCGGGGTGGAGCTTGTAGAAGTCCCGCTCCCGGAACTTGCGCTTCCCGATGAGGGCCACCGCCAGGGCGTCCCCCATGGCCAGGGCCGCGGTGGTGCTGGATGTCGGGGCCAGGCCGAAGGGGCAGGCCTCCCGCTCGACCCCCACGTCGATGACGACGTCTCCGGCTTTGGCGAGGCTCGAGGCGGGGTTTCCCGTGAACGTGATGATCGGCGTCCCGATGCCCTGGACGCTGCCGACGATCATGAGGAGTTCCTGGGTCTCGCCGCTGTTGGAGATGGCCAGGAGGACGTCGTCCTTCGTGACGATGCCCAGGTCGCCGTGGAGCCCCTCCACGGGGTGGAGGAAGAGGGCCTGGGTGCCGGTGCTCGTCAGGGTCGCGACAATTTTCTTGCCGATGAGGCCGGATTTCCCGATGCCGGTGACGATGACACGGCCCTTGGACTTCCAGATGAGGTCGACGGCCCGGGAGAAATTCCGGTCCAGCCGGTCCACGAGGCCGAGAATGCTTTCCGCCTCGATCTTGAGGACTTCCTTGGCCTTCGCGAGGATTGGATCGGTTGCCATGGGGTCTTCGTTCCTTTGCCCGCTGCCGGCTGTCGTGCCGGCAGGTAGTGAATATCGCTTTGGAAATTGGTATGATAACGACGGCACGCTACCAGAAATCGGGCGCCGTGGCAAGCGGCGGTTTCGGGAAAGGCAGCCCCGCGGCCGGGCGGTTCGGACGTTGTTGTCGTGAATCCCCAGTTCCGGGTTGACAGAAATCGGAAATGCAGTAGAGTCGGGACAATCCCGAAATGTGAAAAGGTGATTGCGATGATCCGATCCTTGGCAGACTTTACCCGGCTGGCCCGGGAAAAGGGACCGAAGAGGCTCGCCGTTCTTGCCCCCGAGGACGAAGAGTTCATGCGGGCGGTGAAGGAGGGCTGGGAGAGGGGGTACATCGAACCCGTCCTCATCGGCAACGCGGAGAAGATGGAGGCGGTGGCGGGCCGGGTCGGGTTCGACATCGGCCCCTTCGAGAAAATTCCCGGCACGGAGCAGCAGGCCATCTCCGACCTGGGGATCCGCATGCTCTTCTCCGGCGAGTTGCCCATCGCCAGCAAGGGCCAGATCCCGACCTCCTACATTTACCGCTCCATCATCCGCGAGGAGGCGAAGGCGGCCTCCGGCATGACCGTGAGTGTCGTCACCTTCTGGGAGATCCCGGGCATCGACCACCTGGTGGTCTTCACGGACACCGGGGTCAACATCAAGCCCGACGCCAAGGCCAAGGCGGAGATCATCAAGAACGCCGTCTTCGTCTATCACCTCATGGGCGTCTCCCGGCCGAAAATCGCCGTCCTCTCCGGAAGGAGGGAGTTGGGTGGCCGGATCGCCTCCTACCGGGATTATCAATTTCTGAAGAAGGCGGCGGACGCGGGGGACCTCGGGGAATGTGAAATCGTCTCCGCCACGTCCTTCACGGAAATTTTCCTGGGCTCCCGGGGCCGGAGGGCCGATCTTACGGAAGCCAGCGGGGAGGGGATGCCCCACATCCTGGTCGTGCCCTGCCTCGACACGGGCAACGTCATCTGCAAGCTCGACTTCTTCCTCGACGTGACCCGCAGTTCCCTGGTCGCCACGTCCCGGGGACCCGTCTGCATCCCCGCGCGCTCGGACTTCAGCGACAACATCGTGCAGCAGCTCGCCATGTCGGTGGTCCTGGCGGACCGCATGGAAAAGGAGGTGCACTGAGATGATCCGGACGTTTCGGGACATCCTGGACGCGGCCGGGCGGAAGGGCGCAAAACGGATCGCCGTTCCCTTCCCGGTGATGGACGACCTCCGAACCCTTTCCCGCGCTGCCGCGGCGGGGCTCGCCGTTCCCTGCCTGGTCGGGCGGCCGGAAGCGCTCCGGTCCGGGATCGGCAGGACGCCCCTGGCATCCCTGGATCACGAGATCGTGGAGGAGAGCGACCGGCGGGCGGCCCTGCGGCGGGCGGTCGCCCTTGTCCGGGAGGGCCGCGCCGACATCCTGATGCAGGGGGGCGCCCGGCACCGGGCCCTTTTGACCGCGGTGCTGGATCCCCGCAGCGGCCTGGTGAAGAAAGGCCGGGTGGCAAGCTACGTGTCCCTGTTCCCCCTTCGGAAGCGGGAGAAGCTGATCCTCGTGACGGACACGTACCTGAACAACCATCCAGACCTCGTCGGGAAGCGGGGTATTCTCGAAAACGCCCTGCAACTGGCGCGCCTGCTCGGGCTGGACGTGCCGAAGGTGGCCGTCCTGGCGGCGATCGAGCAGGTCAACCCGGGCATCCCGTCGACCCTGGACGCGGCGGTTCTCTCCAAGATGGGGGAGCGCGGGCAGTTCGGAAAGGCCACCGTCGAGGGGCCCCTGGACATCGACTGCGCCCTGAGCGAGACCGCGGCGGACCGGAAAGGGCTCAAGAGCGCCGTGACGGGCGACGTCGACATCTACCTGGTTCCCGAGATCGACACGGGCCACCTGCTGGCGGAAGCCCTCGTCTTCTTCGGCAACATGCAGACCGTGGGGGCGGTTCTCGGAACGGCGAAGCCGGTGGTCCTAAACCTCCCCTTCGTCTCCGGGGAAAACCGGGTCGTGGAGATCGCCCTGGCGTGCCTGAATTGCGGAGACGGAGCGAATCATGGCTGAAGAACCCCGCCTCCTGGTCGTCAACGTCGGTTCGACCTCCACGAAGGTCGCCTGTTTCCGGGGAAGGGAGCCCGTGGCCCTGGAGAGCATCGTTTACCGCGGGGAGGACCTGGCCCGCTTCTCCTCGCTCCAGGAGCAGCTGCCGCTCCGCGAGGGGGACGTCCTGGCGTTCCTGGAGAAGCACGGGATCGACATGGCGCGGATCGACATGGTCGTCAGCCGCGGGGGCCTGGGGAGGCCGGGGCCCGCGGGGGCGTTCCGGGTCGACGACGCCATGTGCCGGGACCTCCTGGAGGGGACCTACGGGAGGCACCCGTCCGCCCTGGGGCCGGCCATGGCGCTGGATTTCTCGAAACGGTACGGCATGCCCGCCATCGTCGTCGACGCGCCCAGCACCGACGAGTTCGAGCCCCTGGCCCGGATCTCCGGCCTCCCGGAAATCGAGCGCAAGAGCGGGCTCCACGCCCTGAACCAGAAGCGGGCGGCCCGGCGGTTCGCCGCCGAGCAGGGAAAGGCGTACGGGGACGTCCACGTCGTCGTGGCCCACCTGGGCGGCGGCATCACCATCGGTGCCCATCGGAAGGGGCGGGTCGTCGACTGCACCCACGGGCTCGCGGAGGGCCCGTTCACGCCGGAGCGAGCCGGCGCGCTGCCGACCCTGGATCTCGTGGACCTCGCGTCGTCCGGAAAACGGGACAGGAAGCAGCTCCAGGGACGACTGGTGGGGCAGGGCGGTCTGGCGGCGTACCTGGGTACGACGGACGCCCGGGAGGTGGAAGGCCGGATCCGGGAGGGGGACGAAGCGGCGAAGCGGGTCTACGAGGCCATGGCCTACCAGGTCGCCAAGGACATCGCCGCCATGGGCGCCGTCCTGGAGGGGGCGGTCGACGGGGTCATCCTCACCGGCGGGCTGGCCCATTCGGACCTGCTGACGGGCTGGATCGCACAGCGGGTCCGGTTCGTGGCCCCCGTCTTCGTCTACCCCGGCGAGGACGAGATGTCGGCCCTGGCCGAAGGCGGGCTCCGGGTCCTCGGGGGCGAAGAGGAACTGAAGCCCTACCGCTAGGCAATCCGGTCGGCGAGGGGTGCCGCGGGCTTTTCCAGGGCTTCCTTGCGGCCGGGACAGGGAAAGAAAGAGAGGATGCGGATGCGGGCCATTGAGCGGGTTGCCGTGGTCGGGGCGGGTGCCTTGGGGGCTGCCTACGCCGGGTTGCTGTACGACATGGACCGGGACTGCGTGTCCTTCGTCGCCGCCGGTGAGCGGTGCAAGCGGCTCCGGAAGGAGGGGGTGTCCGTCAACGGGAAAC
>JBFYXW010000057.1:0-3784 GCA_041310335.1 Syntrophaceae bacterium
CGAGCTGAACGTCCACGACGACAAGATCGTCTCCGTCCGGGGCAACCCCGCCTTTGGCGAACCCAACCTGGGGAGCCTCTGCGCCAAGGGCCGCTTCGGCATGGACTTTGTCCAGCACCCGGACCGCCTGGCGACCCCGCTGATCCGGCGGCAGAAGGGCGGCGAGCTGGAGCCCGCCTCATGGGACGAGGCCCTGGACCTGGTGGCGGCGAAGTTCGGCGAGATCAAGAAACAGCACGGGCCCGACGCCCTGGCGGGCCTCTCTTCGGCCCGGTGCACCAACGAGGAGAATTACCTCTTCCAGAAATTCATGCGCGCGGTGGTCGGCACCAACAATGTGGACCACTGCGCACGGCTCTGACACTCCGTAACGGTGGCCGGTCTGGCCGCCGCATTCGGCAGTGGAGCCATGACGAACTCCATCGCGGAGATCGAGTACACGGACTGTGTCCTGGCGACGGGAACGAACACGACGGAGAACCACCCGGTCATCGGGGCCGTGGTGAAGCGGGGTGTCCGCCAGCACGGCACAAAGCTGATCGTCATCGACCCCCGGGAGATCACCCTCACGAAGTACGCCGACATCTGGCTCCGCCAGCGGCCCGGGACGGACGTGGCGGTGCTCAACGGCCTCATGAACGTCATCCTGGCGGAGAACCTCCTCGACAAGCCCTACGTGGAGGGCCGGACGGAGAACTTCGAGGCCTTCCGGGAGGTGGTGGAGAAGTACACCCCGGAGAAGGTGGAGGAGATCTCCGGCGTCCCCGCGGAGGACCTGAAGGCGGCCGCCCGGATGTACGCGAAGGCGAAGCGGGCGTCCATCCTGTACTCCATGGGGATCACCCAGCACGTCACGGGGACGGACAACGTGAAGTCCGTGGCCAACCTCGCCATGCTCTGCGGGAATCTGGGCATCGAGGGCGGCGGCGTGAACCCGCTGCGGGGGCAGAACAACGTCCAGGGGGCCTGCGACATGGGGGCCCTGCCGAACGTCTTCCCGGCGTACCAGCAGGTGGCGACGCTGGAGGCGCGGTCGTTCTTCGAGAAGGCCTGGGGTGTGTCGCCCCTGCCGGAGAAGCCGGGCCTGACGGTGATGGAGATCATGAACGCCGCCCACCACGGCGACGTCAAGGGCCTCTACATCATGGGCGAGAATCCCATGATCTCCGACCCGGACCTCTCCCACGCGGAGGAGTCGCTGAAGAAGGTTGACTTCCTGGTGGTCCAGGACATCTTCCTGACGGAGACGGCGAGGCTGGCCGACGTGGTCCTCCCCTCGGCGTCCTTTGCCGAGAAGGACGGGACCTTCACGAACACGGAGCGGCGGGTGCAGCGGATCCGCAAGGCCGTGAGCGCCCCCGGGGAGGCCCTGCCGGACTGGGAAATCACCGCCGGCATCGCGACCCGGATGGGATACCCCATGGCCTACGGCAATGTGCGGGAGATCTGGGAGGAGATCCGGAAGGTCACGCCGAGCTACGCGGGCATTTCCTACAAGCGGATCGAGCGGGAAGGGCTCCAGTGGCCCTGCCCGAACGTGGAGCACCCGGGGACCCGGTTCCTCCACAAGGACCGCTTCACGCGGGGGCGGGGGCTGTTTGCCGCCATCGAGTTCCGGCCGCCGGCGGAAGAGCCCGACGAGGCGTACCCCATGATCCTCTCGACGGGGCGGGTTCTCTACCATTACCACACGGGGACCATGACGCGCCTGGCGAAGGGCCTCTCGGAGCGGTATCCCGAGAGCCTCGTGGAGATCAACCCCGTGGACGCCGAGCGCCTGGGCATCGACGACGGGCGGTCCGTGCGGCTGACGTCGAGGCGGGGAACCGTGGAGGCGAAGGCAAAGGTTACCGGCCGCTCCCCCGTGGGGACGGTTTTCATGAACTTCCACTTCCACGAGGCGGCGGTGAACCTGCTGACGAACCCGGCCCTCGACCCGATCGGCAAGATCCCGGAGTACAAGGTCTGCGCCGTCCGCGTCGAGGCCGCTTGAACCGGGAAAAACCGGGGACATAATACCATTTTTTAAGTAGCCGGAAATACGGCTGATTATGCCGTGATTTTGGGTGCCTGACCGGCGGTCAGTTGAGCGGCGAGGCGGGGAAGAGATGCTGAAAATCGGCCCCGAAACGCCAATCATATCGACAACATGAAAATTGGTATTGTGTCCCCGGATTTTTGGATTAACTCTTGACACACCCGGTGTCGGGTGGTAAGAGCGACTGCAATGTGTCGGGGCGTGGCGCAGCCTGGTAGCGTATCTGAATGGGGTTCAGAGGGTCGGAGGTTCAAATCCTCTCGCCCCGACCATTTTTTGAAAATCCTGCGGGCAACCATTTTGGCGACGAAGATGGGAAGGTCCTGTATGATCGCACATGATTCCAAAGCCCGCTGAAACGGTGTCTTGATTATTCAAGGTGCCGTTTTTTTTTGTTTTTAAAACAGAATACTAGTATTTCACGAGGAAACCTAGTTTCCCCGTTTCCCAAAATAGGTGTAGTTGACTGTATTCCCTGCCATTTTTCAATCTGCCCGGTCAGTCCTGTAACTGACGGGGCGGAGCCTCTTCTAAAAACCGGGGACACAATACCAATTTATAACTAGTTGATTGCGTTGGTATTTAGGCGCCGATTTTGCACTGCTGATTCTTCAGTCAACGCACGAAAAAATGGCACGCATAGCGAGGGTTGTGGTTCCCCATCATCCGCATCATGTGACGCAGCGTGGTGTGCGTTCGATGCGGGTTTTTCGACGGGAGACGGAGCGACGCCGGTATCTCTTTTTTGTGAGAGAGGAGGCGGAGCGGTTCGGGGTGGAGATCAGGGCGTGGTGCCTCATGGACAATCATGTCCATTTCATCGCCGTGCCGAGCGACGAGGAGGCGCTGGCGAGGACCTTCGGGGAGGCGCACCGGCGCTACACGGGGATGAGGAATCGACGGGACGGCGTGAGCGGGTATCTGTTCCAGGGGCGATTCTATTCGACTGTGCTGGACGAGCGGCACCTGGTTGCGGCGATCCGGTATGTCGAGCTGAACCCCGTGCGGGCGGGAATGGTCCGGAACGCCTGGGATTACGCCTGGTCCAGCGCGGCGTATCATGCGGGCCTGCGGGATGAGGATCCGCTGGTCGCGAATCGGGCGCTGCCGGAGCAATACGGGGACTGGAAGGAGTTTCTGCGGGAGCCGCTGGAAGAGGAGCGGGAATCGCTGCTGCGGGCGACCCGGACCGGGCGGCCCGCGGGAGACCGGTTCTTTGCGGCGGCCCTGTCGGAGCTCACGGGGAGAAACCTGAAACCGGGCAAGCCGGGGCGCCCCAGGAAGGTGGCGGAAGAGCCGGGGGCATGATGTCGACTTGGATGGGCGGAAGCGTCCGTTTCGATACTTATGATTTACCTATGAAGAAAACGAGTGATATCAAGATGATGGAAATTGGTATTGTGTCCCCGGGTTTCTGGGGTTGCATATATATGGAATACCTATGAAAAAAGTGTGTGATAACGGGCAGATGGAAATTGGTATTGTGTCCCCGGGTTTTTTGAAGTGGGTGCTGGTGGCGGCGGCGCGGCCGAATTTCATGAAGATTGCGCCGCTCATGCGGGCGATTGGGCGGCACGGGAACATCCGGCCGATCCTGGTTCACACGGGGCAGCACTACGACGAGAACATGTCCGACTCGTTTTTCCGGGACCTCGGCATCCCCGCGCCGGACGTCCACCTGGGCATCGGCTCCGGCTCCCACGCCCAGCAGACGGGCCGCGTCATGATGGCCTTCGAGGAGGTCCT
>JBFYXW010000058.1:0-4093 GCA_041310335.1 Syntrophaceae bacterium
AGGAGTGGGGCCTCTCCGCCGGGGACGTCCGGAACGTGGACGACCTGGAGAAGATTCCGCTCCTCTACAAGAAGGACTACATGGCCGACCCCATGAGCTTCCGGCTGGCCATGCCGGCCGATGCGCCGGTTCAGCCCCACGAGCGGATCCTCTGGGGCGTCCACTACACGACGGGAACGACGTCGGGGGTGCCGACGCCGTTCTTCTCCACGACCCACGACTATTTCGGCAACATCATGCAGTTGGCCCGGATGTGCGAGATCGGGGGAATCACCAGCGACGACATCGTGGCCAACATCTTCCCCCTGACCCCGGTCCCCCACATCGGCTTTTGGAAGACCGTTGACTACTCGATCGCCTGCGGCGCCCGGGTCTGCAACGCCGTGACGGGCTCCGCCTATCCACCGTTCCCCATCCACCGGTCCCTGGACTATGCCGTGGACATGGTGGTCAAGAACAAGGCGACGCTCCTCTCCGGCATCGTCTCCTTCGTCCGCAGAACCATCATGCGGGCGGAAGAACTGAAGAAGGATTTCTCTTCCGTCAACATGTGCTTCGTCCTGGGGGAGGCCTGCCCGGAGGGGATGCGGACGGACATGAAGAATCGCCTCAAAAATATGGGCGCGAAGGATCCCTTCATCTGCAGCGGTCTCGGCTTCACGGAGATGCAGGGGACGACCCTGGAGTGCACGGAGCGGGGCGGCATGCATATGGGGGCGCCGGACCTGTTCTTCTTCGAGATCGTGGATGAGAAGACGGGAAAGCGCCTCCGCGACGGAGAGCAGGGCCTGCTGGTGGTCACCCACGTGGACCGCCGGGGGACGTGCTTCCTTCGTTACGTGGTGGGGGACATCACGACCCTCTCCCATGAAACCTGCCCCCATTGCGGAAGGAACGACGCCCGGGTGGTCATGCAGCCCATCCGGACGATGGAACTGGTGAACATCAAGGGCACCCTCATCAATCCGGACATCCTGAAGACGGAGATCACCGCCGTCCAGGGGATCGAGGAGTACCAGATCGTCTTCACGAAGGAGGACCTGAAGGACCCGCTGTCCCTGGACCACCTGCAGATCAAGGTGGCGCCGGCGGCGGGCGTGGACAGGGACAAGCTGAAGGCGACGCTCGTCGAGCGGGCACGGAGGGCTGTCGAGATGACGCCGGAGATCGTCTTTTGCGACAAGGAGGAGATCTTCGATCCTGCGAAGACCCTCAAGAGCACCCGGGTCGTCGACATGAGGCCCCCGGTGGCATGACCGTTGATCATGAAGCCCCCGCGCCGGCCGGTCAAAACGGGTCGGTGCGGGGCGATTTTAAAAAGAAAGGAAGAGGAGATGGCGAATTCGTACGATGTGATCGTGGTTGGCGCCGGCATCGCCGGTTTGGGTGTAGGCGCGATCCTGGCGAAAGAAGCAGGAAAGAAGGTTCTCGTCTTGGATCGTTTTCCCAAATTCGGCGGCCGGATGATGAGTTATGACGGCTATCCCGGAAAGGGGTGGCGGGTGGAGATCGGCCTCCACATGGTGGAACTGGGCGAGAAGTCGAGCTGCAATGCCCTGAACGTCCGGGTAGGGAAGACTGTGCAGTGGGCGCCTTTCAGCGACACCGTGGACATCTGGAACGGCGAGAAGTTCGTCAGCGTGGCGGAACTGGTGCCGATGTCGAAGGAAGACAAGATCGCCTTCCGGGACCTGATGCAGAAGATCGCAACCCTCTCGGATGCGGAGATCGAGGCCTGGGACAACCGCTCCCTGGAGGAGTGGCTCATGGAGAATGTGCCCCAGCCGCCGGTGAGGGAGCTCTTCACCGACCTGGGGATGATCATGACGACGATCCCCCACGCCATCGACATGGCCGCCGGGGAGGTCCTCTACATCGCCCGTGACAACCTGCTGAAGACCCGCCAGGCCCTGCAAGCCAGCTATCCCCTGGACGGGATGGAAGGGATCACCCGAGGGCTCGCAGAGACCATCCGGGAGAACGGCGGCGAGATCCGGCTCAACTGCGACGTCCAGGAGGTGGTCATCGAGAACAAGCGGGCCGTGGGCGTCCGCGTACCGGTGAAGCGCCACATCTACGAGGAGGAGTACCGGATCTTTGAGACCGAGACGATCCGGGCGGACCGGATCGTCTGCGCCTTGCCCATTTACAAGCTGTCCAACATCCTCGATTTCAACCCGGCCAGCTCCCCGCTGCCCCGCTGGTGGGTGAAGCGGATCACCGACATCCAGCACGAGGTGACGGGCCTCATCGGCTTCATGCTGGGGCTCTCGGAGCCTGTCGTGGACCCGAAGCGGAAGTGCTTCATGTCGGCCCTCAAGACGAAGCACGCGGGCTTCCCCTTCCAGGGATTCCCGGCCTCCAACTTCTCCGCCAACGTTGCGCCCCCGGGGAAGCAGGTCATCCATACCGATATTGTCGTGGAGCACGCCGAGGCGTCGGACAAGTTCCTGCGGGAGCGGCTCCTGGCGCTCCACTGGGAGGACCTGAAGGAGATGTTCCCCGGCATCGAGAACAAGCTGGAGTGGCGGTTCCCCTACTACGTGGACGGGTGCGACGGGCTGGCCCGCCAGCCGGGACTCGTGGGCAACTTCAAGCCGGGTCTCATTGCCCCGGGAATCCCGAACCTGTACTTTGCCGGCGACACCTACCAGGGACGGGGGCTCGCCATCAACAGCGCGGCCCTGAGCGGCATGAAGTGCGCCGATTTGATCCTCGGCGAACTGAAGAAATAGGGGCAACAAAAATCCAAAACGAGAAGGAGCGGAAGAGAGCATGAGTTGGAAAGAGTTCTACGCAAGCAAAACGATGTCGGCCGTGGACGCTGCAAAAATCGTCCGTTCGGGGGATTGCCTGTGGATGCCCCTGTGCCTGGGGCAGCCGTCGAACCTGATCGTGGACGCAATTGCGGACCGCAAGGATGAGTTGAAGGACGTGGAGGTGTTCTGCCTCCTCACCATGCGGCCCTACAAGTTTTTCAAGCCCGAATACCGGGAGACGTTCAAGCTGAACTTTTCCTTTTACGGAACACCCGTCCTGATTCCCTTTGCCAAATCGGAGTGGGCGAACTTCGTTCCCATGCAGAGTTCCGATGCGGCCCTCCGATACTCCCACCGCCAGCGCCTCCGGAAGCGGCGCACGGGGATCATCATGCAGGTGGCACCGCCGGACGAGCACGGCTTCGTGAACATGGGACTCGATGCGTTCTACACGGAAAGCATCATGGACAGCTCCGACTGGGTCATCGCCGAGGTGAATCCGAAGATGCCCAGGACGCACGGCCAGACGAACCTGCACGTGTCGCGCTTCACGGCCTTCGTGGAAAACCCGAATCCGATTCCCGCCGTTCCGACTCCCCAGGCCACGCCGCTGGAGGTCAAGATGGCGGAAAACGTCGTGGGCCTCCTGAAGGACCGGGACTGCATCCAGGTGGGCATCGGCGCGGTCCCGGCCATGATCAGCAAGCTCTTGGAGAACTCGGGGCTGAAGGACATGGGGATCCACACGGAGATGGCCCCGGCGGGGACACACCGGCTGGTGGAGAAGGGGGTCGTGACCTGCAAATACAAGAAGGTGAACCCCGGGAAGATCGTCCTGGCCTTCACCATGGGCGACCAGGAACTGTACGACTTCCTGGCGGACAATCCCATGGTGGAGTTCCGGCCGACGACCTACGCCAATTACATCCCCGTTCTGGCCCAGGAGGAGAACCTGGTGGCGATCAACGGGTCCATCGAGGTAGACCTCACCGGCCAAGTGTGCTCCGAGTCCATCGGGAACGCAATGCGCTCCGGGACGGGCGGCCAGCTCGATTTCGTCTGCGGAGCCTACTGGTCCAAGGGGGGGAGGGCCATCAACCTCGTGCCCTCCACGACGGACGACGAGGCGATTTCCCGGATCGTTCCCTATCTGACGCCGGGCGCCCGCGTCACCGTTCCCCGCCACTACACGGGGTACGTCGTGACCGAGTACGGGGTGGCCGACCTGTACGGCCGCTCGGAACCGGAGCGGGCGGAGGCGCTCATCAAGATCGCCCACCCGAAGTTCCGGGAAGAGCTCGAGAAGGGAGCCCGGGAGCGGGGATTCCTGAAAA
>JBFYXW010000062.1:0-14771 GCA_041310335.1 Syntrophaceae bacterium
GAAAAGTCAAGGAAACCGGCCTTGCGGCCGCGCCCCCGCGGCTGGCTGGTCGGTCCTCGGCGCGGGGGCTGTCACGGGGGTTCCCGCCGTCGCGGAAGCGTTTCCGCGCGTCCGCATGGGCAGGCCGAAGCGCCCCGAGATGGAAACGCTTCCCAATCGCTCCTCTGGGAACCCCCGGCCGCGCCCCCGCGGCTGGGTTGTTCGGTCCCTGGCGCGGGGGCTGTCACGGGAGTTCCCGCCGTCGCGGAAGCGTTTCCGCGCGTCCGCATGGGCGAGAGCGGAGCGCCCCGAGATGGAAACGCTTCCCAATCGCTCCTCTGGGAACCCCCGGCCGCGCCCCCGCGAACGACCGTCTTTCCAGGGCTCGAGGCTGTCAAGGCTGCACCGGGCAGCCGCTCGTTGACGCCCTGCGTTCCCTGTGCTACAAGCCTCGCGTCGGGTTTCCTGACAACAATCCCCGCCAGGAGGCGTCCCATGGCCATCTCCCGGAAGATTCACTCCTTCATCTCCCAGGCATCCTGGATCCGCCGGATGTTCGAGGAGGGCGTCCGCCTCAGGCAGATCCACGGCGCGGAGAATGTGTACGACTTCAGCCTCGGGAACCCGAACGTGGAGCCCCCGGCGGCCTTCAAGGAAGAGCTCCGGCGGCTGGTGGGTCAGGAGATCCAGGGAATGCACGCCTACATGCCCAACGCGGGCTACCCGGACACCCGCCGGGCCGTGGCGGAATACCTCTCCGGCGTCCACGGCGTCAGCCTGACGGCGGATCACCTGATCATGACCTCCGGGGCCGGCGGAGCCCTCAACGTGATTCTGAAGTCGCTCCTGGATCCGGGAGACGAGGTCCTGACCCCGGCGCCCTTCTTCGTGGAATACCGGTTCTACGCGGACAACGCCGGAGGCGTCCTGAAAACCGTCCCGACGCAGCGGGACTTTTCCCTGGACCTGGATGCCCTGGCCGCCGCCGTCGGCGAGAAAACGAAGGTGGTCCTCGTCAATTCCCCCAACAACCCCACGGGGCGGGTGTACGACCAGGCGGCCATCGACGGGCTGGCGGAACTCCTGCGGGAAAAGAGCCGGGTCCTCGGCAGACCGATCTATCTCGTCTCCGACGAGCCGTATCGAGAACTCGTCTACGACGGTGTCTCGGTCCCCAGCATTCTCGCGGCCTACGGGAACAGCCTCGTGGCGTCCTCCTACTCGAAAAACCTGTCCCTGCCGGGGGAGCGGATCGGCTTCATCGCCGTCGGTCCCGAGGCGGAACCGCTGGAAGATCTCCTGGGGGCCCTGGTTCTGTGCAACCGCATCCTCGGATTCGTCAACGCCCCGGCCCTGATGCAGCGGGTCATTGCCCGCCTCCAGGGGACCCGGGTGGACGCGGCGATCTACCAGCGGAAGCGGGACCTCCTGTACGAGGGACTCGTGAAGGCCGGCTACGAGGTGGCGAAACCCGAGGGGGCCTTCTACCTCTTTCCCCGGAGCCCCGTCGAGGACGACGTGGCCTTCGTCCGGGCCCTCCAGGAGAAGCGGATCCTGACCGTTCCCGGAAGCGGGTTCGGCGGGCCGGGGCATTTCCGCATCGCCTACTGCGTCGACGAGCGGACCATCCTCGGATCCCTGGAGGGATTCGCCCGGGCCCTGCGGGAATCCCGCTGAAAACAGCCCCGACAGCGGCGTCGGGCCGTTCTCCCGGGGTTACCAAGTTCCCGGCTTTCTTTTTGAAAAGCCGACCCTCCGCCGGCGTCGCCCGGGGGTTCTCCGTTTCTCCGGACAGGCCGATTTTCCCCTTGCTTGAATCTATATGTAGTGGTATAAGGCAACCTCCACCCCAATATGTTGGGTGATTCGCCGTTGGGCGAAGGACCGGTCGGACGAGAAAGGGGAGGTTGTCTTTATGCGCGGGAAGATCCGAAAACGGGACGGGCGGCTCGTCAAGTTCAACGCCGAGAAGATCACGAACGCCATCGCCAGGGCCGGCGAGGCGACGGGTGAATTCGACGAGAAGACGGCCCGGAAGCTCACCATCCGGGTCCTCAACCTGGCGGAAAAGCTCTACGACGGCAACATCATGACCGTGGAGGACGCCCAGGATATCGTCGAGGAAGTCCTCCTCGATTCCCCCTACCGCAAAACCGCCAAGGCCTACATCATCTACCGGGACCAGCATGCCCGCCTCCGGGAGATCGCCCAGAAGATGGAAGTGGACCTGGTGGACCAGTACCTCAAGAAGAAGGACTGGAAGATCAACGAGAACAGCAATATGGACTACTCCCTCCAGGGGCTCAACAACTACATCTCCTCGGAGGTGAGCAAGGTCTACTGGCTCAACGAGATCTATTCGCCGGAAATCCGCAAGGCCCACTCGGACGGGGATTTCCACATCCACGACCTCTCCCTCCTGTCGGTCTACTGCGTCGGCTGGGACCTCTACGACCTCCTCCTGGAGGGCTTCCGCGGCGTTTCCGGAAAGGTGGAGAGCCGGCCGGCGAAGCACCTCCGGAGCGCCCTGGGGCAGATCGTCAACTTCTTTTACACCCTCCAGGGCGAGGCGGCGGGCGCCCAGGCCTTCTCGAACTTCGACACCCTGCTGGCCCCCTTCATCCGCTACGACGGATTGGGCTACAACGAGATCAAGCAGGCCCTGCAGGAGTTCATCTTCAACATCAACGTCCCGACCCGGGTGGGCTTCCAGACGCCGTTCACGAACGTCACCCTCGACGTGACCGTGCCCCGGTATTACGCCGAGCAGTCCGTCCTCATCGGCGGGCAGCCGCAGGATGCAACCTACGGGGAGTTCCAGAAGGAAATGAACCTCTTCAACCGGGCCTTCCTGGAGGTGATGGCGGAGGGGGACGCAAAGGGAAGGGTTTTCACGTTCCCCATCCCGACCTACAACGTGACGAAGGATTTCAACTGGGAAGACCCGAACCTCTCCAGCCTCTGGGAGATGACGGCCAAGTACGGCGTTCCGTATTTCTCCAACTTCATCAATTCCGACATGAACCCCGAGGATGCCCGCAGCATGTGCTGCCGGCTCCGCATCGACAACCGGGAACTGGAAAAGCGCGGCGGCGGCCTCTTCGGCTCCAATCCCCTGACGGGCTCCATCGGCGTCATCACCATCAACATGCCCCGGATCGGCTACCTGTCCAATTCGGAGGACGAGTACCTCCAGCGCCTGGAACGGCTCATGGCCGTCGCCCGGGAAAGCCTGGAGACGAAGCGCAAGGTCCTGGAAAAGTTCACCGACGGGAACCTCTATCCCTACACGAGGTACTACCTGCGCAAGATCAAGGAGCGGTTCGGCGAGTACTGGAAGAACCACTTCTCCACCATCGGACTGGTGGGAATGAACGAGGCCTGCCTGAACCTGCTGGGCGAGAACCTCGCCAGCCCCGAGGGACAGCGGTTCACGAATAAGGTCCTCGACTTCATGCGGGAGCGGCTGGTCCACTTCCAGCGCCAGACGGGGAACAACTACAACCTGGAATCCACCCCCGCCGAGGGCACCAGTTACCGCCTCGCCAAGATCGACAAGGAAAAGCACCCCGAGATCCTCTGTGCCAACGAGTCGCGCTTCCAGGAGGAGAAGGCGGAGCCCTTCTACACGAACTCGTCCCAGCTGCCGGTGAACTACACCGACGACATCTTCGAGGCCCTGGACCTGCAGGACGAGATCCAGTCGAAGTACACGGGGGGCACCGTCTTCCACACCTTCGCCGGGGAGCGCATCGACGACCCCGAGGCCGTCAAAAGCCTTGTCCGGAAGGTCTGCACCCTCTACCACCTGCCCTACCTGACCTTCACGCCCACCTTCAGCGTTTGCCCGTCCCACGGCTACCTGAAGGGAGAGCAGGAGGAGTGCCCGGAGTGCCAGGCGCCCTGCGAGATCTACTCCCGGGTGGTGGGGTACCTGCGGCCCGTCCAGCAGTGGAACAAGGGAAAGCAGGCGGAGTTTCAGATGCGGCGGGAGTACGGGTTCTGAGCGCGGGGGGTCCGGGGGCGACGTCACGGCCATGAAAATCGGAGGCTTCCAGAAGGTTTCCCTGATCGATTACCCCGGCCAGATCAGCGCCGTCGTCTTCACCCAGGGCTGCAACTTCCGCTGCCCCTTCTGCCACAACCCGGAACTGGTCGACCCGGCGCGGTTCGGGCCGTCCCTGGACGAGGCGGAGATCTGCGGATTCCTGGAGAGGCGGCGGGGCAAGCTGGACGGTGTGTCCATCACCGGCGGCGAGCCGACCCTCCAGCCCGACCTTGCGGCCTTTGCCGGGCGGCTCAAGGAGATGGGCTACCTGGTGAAGATCGACACCAATGGCTCCCGGCCGGAGGTCCTCAAAGACCTGATCGGTCGGAAGTGCTTGGATTTCATAGCCATGGACGTCAAAGGTCCCCTGAAGAAATACGACCTCCTGACGGGTGCCGTCAACAGTGGCGGGACCATGCCCGAGAGCATCGCCGCCGTCATGGCCTCGGGCCTCCCCTACGAGTTCCGCACCACCGTCGTGCCGTCCCTCCTGGTGGAACGGGATTTCCGGGAGATCGGAAAACTCGTGGAGAACGCCGCATCTTTCGTGCTACAGAGATACGCCCGGACGAAACAGCTCGACCCCGCCTTTCCTCCCGCCGGATTCGAACCGCCGAGCCTGGAGAAATGTGCGGAGATCCTGAAACGGCACGTATCCCGGGTCCGCATCCGTTGAGTTCCGGTTCCGTTCGGTGATCCGGTTCCGCCGGTTGGCCGTGCCTGCATTCCCCAGCGAGGTTGTTGCCATGAACGAGACAAGCGACCGGAAATCCTTCATCCAGTTCACCGAACACCCCCAGGTGAACCGCCTGCTGAACCAGCTCGTCGCGGAAGTCCAGGACTTCGGCGAGGCCCAGCTTCACCTGATCCGCCGCCTCACCCGGATCGGATCGGCCCTCTCGGCGGAGCGGAACCTGGGGAAGCTCTTGGAGATGATCATCGACGAGGCCCGGGAGTTCACCACCGCCGACGGCGGGACCCTCTACATCATGTCCGACGACGAGCAGGAACTGGACTTCGCTATCGTCCAGAACGGGACGCTGGGGGTCCGCATGGGGGGCACCGGCGACCGCATCACCTGGCCCGCCGTTTCGCTCCACGCTCCCGACGGGTCGGAAAATTTCTCGAACGTCTCCGCCTTCGTGGCCCTCACGGGCAAGGCGGTGAACATTCCCGACGTCTACCACGCCGAGGGATTCAACTTCGAGGGGACGAAGAAATTCGACGAACGGACGGGGTACCGGTCCCAGTCCATGCTCGTCCTTCCCATGCGGAATCACGAGAACGACATCATCGGCGTGCTGCAGCTCCTCAACGCCCGGGATCCCGTCACCGGCGAAAACATTCCCTTCAGCAAGGAGAGCCAGGAGATGACCGAGTCCCTGGCCTCCCAGGCCGCCGTGGCGCTCACCAACAACCGCCTCATCGGGGACCTGGAGGAACTCCTGGAGTCCTTCATCCGGACCATCGCCAGCGCCATCGACGAGAAGTCGCCCTACACGGGGGGCCACATCCGGCGCGTCGCCGAGTTGACCATGGACATCGCCCAGCGGATCAACGAGGCGGGTGTGCCTCCGTATTTGGAAAGCAGGCTCAGCGAGGACGAGCTCCGGGAGCTCCGGATCGCCGCGTGGCTCCACGACGTGGGCAAGATCACCACCCCGGAGCACGTGGTGGACAAGGCCACGAAGCTCCAGACGATCTGCGACCGCATCGACCTCCTCAAGGCCCGGGTCGAGATCATCAAGAAGGACCACATCATCGACGTCCTCCGGAAGCGCCTCGACGGCGACGGGGACGGGAAGGACCTGCCGGACGGGGACTACGAGGACGACTTCACCCGGGAGCTCGACGAGCAGATGAAGTTCCTGGAGAACACGAACCTGGGCGGCGAGTTCCTCCCGGAGGACAAGCTGAAGCGGATCCGGGAGCTGACGGAGAGGAAGTTCGTCCTCCACGGCCAGCCCCTCCCGATCGTCACGGAAGACGAGTGCGAGAACCTCAGCATCCGCCGGGGGACCCTCACCGACGCGGAGCGGGAGATCATCAACAACCACGCCGTCGTGACCTACAAGATGCTCTCCCAGCTTCCTTTTCCGAAGAAGCTCAAGCACGTGGCCGAGTACGCCGCGGCCCACCACGAGCGCCTCGACGGCACCGGTTACCCGCAGGGCCTCAAGGGGGACGAGATCCCGCTGCAGGCCCGCATCCTGGCCCTGGCGGATATCTTCGAGGCCCTGACCGCGCGGGACCGTCCCTACACGAAGGGCAAGACCCTGGCGGAGGCGCTCAAGATCGTCGGCTTCATGGTGAAGGACAAGCACATCGACGGGGCCCTGTTCGACCTGTTCGTGCGAGAGAAAATCTTCGAGAACTACATCCGGCGGGAGCTGCCTCACCTCGTGGCGGAGTTGGACGGCGGGGCGGGGGCGTCCTGATTCTTCTTGAGGGATTCGATCTCCTGGCGGATCCGCCCGCTCCTGACCGGGTCGTTCGCGAAGAGTTTCCGGGCCTCCTCCAGGTGGTAGAGGGCGTTTTCCTTCCGGTTGTTCTGCTTCAGGAACAGCCCGTAGAAATAGTGATAATCCCCCGTGCGCCCCGTCCGGCCGTAGGAGATGGCCATGTTGTACAGGATTTCCGTCTCCCGGGGCGGATCGCTTTCCAAGCGCCGGTACAACTCCACGGCGGCGGCGTGGTTGTCCGTCGCCCCGTAGGCCCTTCCCAGGTAGACCAGCGTTCCCGTATCCTCCCGATCCAGCTGCAGAGCCCTCTCTAGAAACCCGATGGCCTCCCGGGGGCGCCCCGTCTTGAAGTAGGCGATCCCCGTCTCCCGCAGGATGTCCACGTCGTTCGGGGCGATCTGCAGCGCATCGCGAAAGGCCTCCAGGGCTTCGGCGGTCCGCCCGGTTTTCTCCAGGGAGACGGCCAGGCCGTAGCGGTTGTCCGGCGAATCGGGGTTCGTCTTGAGCCGGTCCCGGAACCGGGCCAGGTTCGCCTGCGGGTCCGGTCCCGCCAGGACCATCAGCGCCTGGATCCTTCCGAACTTCCCCGTGAGGTTTTCCTTCCCCCGTTTCCGGTATGTCGTCTCCAGCATGGCGTCGAGGTAACGGATCCGGTCGTCCGTTCCCGGGTGGGTCTTGAAATAGGACGGGACGGTGCTCGAGTAGAACTCGTAGCGCCTCATGAGGCGGAGCATGCCGACCATGTCCCGGCCGTCGTACCCCGTTGAGACCAGGTAGCCGAGGCCCAGACGGTCCGCCTCCTCCTCGTGTTGCCGGCTGTATTGCAGGTTCAGGGTGGTTGCGGCGGCCAGGGAAAACGCCATGGCTCCCATGGAGAGGTCCCCGCCCCCGCCGAGGAAGGCACCGGCGAGCATGGCCGCCAGGGCGGCCATGTTCACCTTCTGGGATTTTTCGATGATCCGGGCAATGTGGCGGGCGTTCACGTGGGCGATCTCGTGGGCGATGACGCCGGCCAGCTGGGCCTCGCTCTCCGCCAGGGCGATCAGGCCGCGGCTCACGTAGACGTATCCGCCGGGGGTGGCGAAGGCGTTGATGGCGGAGTCCCTGTAGACGGAAAACCGGAAATCGAAGGGGGCCTTGGCGCTGTGGGCCAGGACGCGGTTTCCCAGATCGGTGATGTAGTCCTGGGTCCGGGCGTTCTTGTACAGGGCGTCGCCCTTCTCCATCTTTTCGTAGAACTCCCGCCCCACTTTCCGCTCGTCTTCCAGCGTGAAGGCGGCGCGGGCCGGTTCGACCCCGACGATCCCGACCAGGATCAGGGCGATCAGGAACCGTGTCGTTTTCGAATGTGCCAAACAAGCCGTTTTCATGGATTACCCGGCTGACGTCATGGACCCGGACCGCCTCATCGGGTGGGAGGCTCCGGAATCAGGAGGACTTCCACCCGGCGGTTCTCGTCTCCCGCTCCCTTCGGGAAGAGGGGGCTATTCGTTCCCGCACCGGAGGCCTCGATGGCGGAATCGGCCACACCCGCGTGGACGAGGGCCTTCCGGACCAGTTGCGCCATGGCGTCCGTACCTTTCCGGTCTTCCGTCCGCGCCGGCTTTCCGGAACCGTGGACCGTCACGGCCAGCCGGGTCCCCGGGTAGGCCTTCACGGTCTCCGCCAGGCCCTGGATCGGGCGCTCCGCCTGCGGGGCCAGGGAAGCCCCCTTGGCGGAGGTGCGGATCCAGTCATTCCTGGGGATCACGATGGAGGGGCCCTTTTCGGATGGGCGGATCAGGTAGCCCAGCTTTTCCAGGGCCTGCTGGAATGCGGCGGATCGGGTCAGCGAGCGGATCTGCCCCTGCATCTGGGTGACGTCGGCCCCCTTTCTCGCTTCCAGGGCCTTGAAATCGTCCTTCAGCCGGCGGTTTTCCGCGGACAGCCCTTCCGCCGCCCGGATCTTCTCTGCCAGGTCCTTTCGCAGGCCCGCCACGACGGTGTTGAGCGCTTCCACCTGTCCGCCCAGGTTCGCCCGCTCGGCCCGGAGCTGGGTCAGCTCCTTTTCCAAGCCCGTCTTCGACGTTTTCAGCGCCGACAGTTCCCCCTGGGGCTTGCCCACCTGGTCCCGAAGCCGGCGGATCTCCTCGTTCTTGTCCGTGAAGACCTTGATCTTCGCCTCGGTCTCCGGGATTGCCTTTTCGAGCCGCACGTTCTCCCGCTCGTGGGAGACCTTGTCCAGCCGGGCCATGCCGGTGGAAGCCGCGATCTCCGCCATTTCCGCCCAGTGGAGAATGTCCGGCAGGGCGACCGGATCCAGCTTTCCCCGCCAGGAGGTGTTCCGGTCCAGGGATGCCTGGGCATTCCCCAGGTAGGTTCGGGCCTTTTGCAGTTCGCTTACGGGAACCTTCGCCTCATCGCTCCGGGCGGTGGTCTTGTCGATGACGGTCCGGGCCTTCTGAATGGCAAACTGCGCCTGTTCCCGGTCGTCCGCCGCGGCCGGAGCGGCAAGGGCGAGGCACAGCGCGAAGAGCAGGAGAGCGGGGAGAATCCGCTTCATGGTGTTTCTCCTTTCCCGGCCAGGATGTCATCGAGCCGCTTCTGCAGTTTGTCCAGCCTGGCCCGGGTCACGGCGGTCTTTTCCGCCGCTTCCCGCTCTTCCGTCCGGGCCGTGGCCAGGTCCATCTGGAGAGTGGCCTTGTCCAAGGCCGTCTTCACGGCGCTTTCGTTTCCCCCGTCGGCGGCTTCCTTGGCTTTTGCCAGGGTCTGCTGGGCCGCCTCCAGGACATCCCGGGCGTAGATTCCCGCCTTGGCCTGGCGCATCTCCTCCAGGGAAGCCCTGGTCTGGCGATACCGGTCCATGGTGGCGGGAGAGACGTCCCCGGCGGACGCGGCGAGCGGGCAGGCCAGCATTCCCAGGAGCGTAAAGAAGACAATCACGGTACGCATGGTTTCCTCCTGCTGGGGTAAAAACGCCGGCGGGTGGGAGCCGGCGGGCATGACGTTGCTTCCGGGCGTGAACGGTATACCCTTTCGGGGGGGACCGTCAACGGATTTGTCACCGGATCCGGCGGACGGCCGGGAGGACGGTGTCGTCATCCGTGCGGCAGGGGGAGACGTTCCCGTTGTCCCGGCAGAGTTCATTGGAAGAGGGCTTCGCTTTTCCCGCCGAAGCCTGTGAGACGTGTTCCCGTGTCTTTCGCTCCCGTCCGGTCGAGTGAGAATCGGGCTTGACGCGGATTGAGCCGGACGCTACGATCCCTGCTGTGGCCCCGCTGCGCCCGCCGCTGCCGGGGTTGTCATCATGGGCGGCCAACGGACAGCCGGAGCGCCGCGGCGGCGAGGCCGATCGATCCGGGCGAGCCTTTCCGGGGATGCGGGAGCTTCCAGGGTCGAAGAGGGAAGGGAATCCATCGGGCGCCTCACACCCGGTTCGGGCCGGGCACGGGCAAGCGGGGAGACGCATGATTCGGGGTTGCGACGCGCAGGACAAACGGGTTCGTCTCGCCCTCGGGCTCGTGATCGTCGTCGCCCTGGCTGTTTCGGGAATCCGGCCCTACGACCGCGCCACCTGGCTCATGGAGGTTGCGCCCGTCCTGCTGGCACTGCCGATCCTGCTCCTGACGCATCGACGCTTTCCCCTGACCCCGCTTTTGTTCCTGCTGCTTTTCGTCCACGCCCTGGTGCTGATCTGGGGCGGCGCCTACACCTATGCGCGGGTTCCCCTGGGTTGCTGGATGCAGGACCTCCTCGGCCTGGCGAGAAATCCCTACGACAAGATCGGACACTTCATGCAGGGACTCGTTCCCGCCCTCCTGGCGCGGGAGATCCTCCTCCGGGGCCGGCACGTGAGCGGGAAGGCCCTGGCCGCCTTCCTGTCGGTGTGCATCGCCCTGGCCGGCAGCGCCTTCTACGAGCTGATCGAGTGGTGGGCTGCCCTGACCCTGGGACAGGGGGCGGAGGAGTTCCTGGGCACCCAGGGCGACCCCTGGGACACGCAGTCGGACATGTTCCTGGCCTTGATCGGCGCCGCGCTGGCGATGCTTGCTCTCTCCCCGACCCACGACCGGCAGATCCGCGTCCTGGAAGAACGGTGAGGAATGCGTGGATGGAGGCCCGCGGTCCATCGGCGGGGGCCGGTCCGCAAGCCCCCCTCCGAGCCGGTCCGGGGGGATCCGGATTCGCGGGGAGACGGGTCGGGGGGAACGCCTGCCGCGGAGATAGCAGGCGCTCCCGCTGCAGAGAGAACGGTCCGCCAATCCCGACATGGATGCCTCGTAGGGCGCCTCTTTCCTCGGAGAGAAAAGGCTCAAGGATCGGCCCGGTCCTGCCGAATGGATAAGAATTACCCGGACCGTCGGAGGGGATGGACGGGGAAGCAGCGTTCCACCGGATGAAAAAGCTTCCGGCGTCGGACGGGTCGCGACGGCGGGCGGAATCCAGGAAGGGAAGCGGTTTCATGGACGATACGACAGGCAAATTGCGGCCGCAGGCAGGCGACGGCGGGAATACCCCGGCCCGCGGAGGGCCGTTGCCGCAGGATGCGCCGGCACCGCTCGAAAAGACGGAGCAGGAAACCGCCGACCGCCGTCGGGCCGAGGAACGCCTCCGGGAGAGCGAGCAGAGGTACCGGCTCCTGGTTCAGCATGCGCCCGTCGGGATTTACCGGATCGATTTCCGCACCCGGAGGTTCATCGACGTCAACGACGTCATGTGCGAATACACGGGCTACACGAGCGAGGAATTTCTCGCCCTGGATCCCCTGCAGCTTCTTGCGGAGGAATCCGTGGGGCTGTTCCTGCAGAGGCAGGCGGACATCCTGGCGGGGATCCCGGTTTCCCCGTCGGTGGAATTCAAGGTCCGGGGCAAGAACGGCCGGGAGTTCTGGATCCTGATTCATGTCAACTACACCGTGGACCGGGATGGACCGCTGGCCGCCACGGTGATCGCCCACGATATCACGGACCGGAAGCGGGCGGAGGAAGCACTCCGGGAAAGCGAGGAGTGGTACCGGGTCCTGGTGGAAACGTCCCCTGACTCCATCCTCGCCTACGACCTGTCGGGGAAGATCCTCGCCGCCAGCAACCAGACGGCCAGGATGTACGGCGTTTCCAGCACGGCGGAGTTCCTGGCGGAGGTCGGAACGGTCTTCGCCCTCCTCACCGAGGAAGGACGGGCGGCGGCCGCGGCCAACTTCGGGCACACCCTGGAGAGGGGGCGGTCGGAGAAAAACGAGTACCGGGTCCGGCTCCGCGACGGGAGCCTCATCGACACGGAGATCAACTCCTCCCTCGTCCGTTCCGCCTCCGGCGAGCCCTTCGCCTTTATCAGCGTGGTCCGGGACATCACGGAGCGCAAGCGGGCGGAAGAGGAGCGGGACCGGCTCCAGATGCAGCTGCTCCAGGCCCAGAAGATGGAGTCGGTCGGCCGCCTGGCGGGCGGCGTGGCTCATGACTTCAACAACATCCTCGGGGCGATCATGGGATACGCGGACCTGGCCCTCCTGCAGGCCGAGCCGGGAAGCAGGCTCCATCACAGCCTGCAGGAGATCCTCAAGGCCGCCCGGCGCTCGGCGGACCTCACCGCCCAGCTCCTGGCCTTCGCCCGCCGGCAGGTGGCAAACCCGAAGGTGATGAACCTCAATGACACCCTGCAGGGCATGCTGAAAATGCTGCAGCGGCTCATCGGCGAGGACATCGACCTGGCCTGGATCCCGGGACACGGCCTGGGGAACGTGAAGATCGACGCGTCCCAGGTCGACCAGGTCCTGGCCAACCTGCTGGTCAACGCCCGTGACGCCATCTCCGGCCCCGGGCGGGTCACCATCGAAACACGGAACGTGACGGCGGATCGGGACTTCTGTGCCCGCCACGGAGACGTTGCCCCCGGCGACTACGTCCTCCTCAGCGTCAGCGACACCGGCTGCGGAATGGACCGCGATGCCCTGGACCATCTCTTCGAGCCGTTTTTCACGACGAAGGAGGTCGGAAAGGGCACGGGGCTCGGGCTGGCGACGGTTTTCGGCATCGTCCAGCAGAACGGGGGCCTCATCAACGTCTACAGCGAACCCGGCCGGGGTACGACGTTCCGGATCTACCTGCCCCGCGTTGCCGGCGGGCCGGCGGGCCTGTCGGCGGAAAACGCGGAGTCGGAGCCGAGACGGGGGGAAGAGACGGTCCTGGTCGCCGAAGATGAAGAGGTGCTCCTCAACCTGACCCGCGACATGCTGCAGGAACTGGGCTACCGGGTTCTGACCGCCCGGACTCCGGTGCTGGCCATCCAGCGGGCCGGCGAGCAGGGGGACGGAATCGATCTGCTGCTGACGGACGTGGTGATGCCCGGGATGAACGGAAAGGAACTGGCCGATCGGCTGCGATCCCTCCGGCCGGGCCTGAAATGCCTGTTCATGTCGGGATACCCGGCCAACGTCATCGCCCATCACGGAATCCTGGACGAAGGGGTCTCCTTCCTCCAGAAACCGTTTTCGCTCCAGGTGCTGGCCGAAGTGGTCCGCCGGGTGCTCGACCAGAAATGACGGGGGTTCGCCGGTCCCCGTGTTTCAAGGAGCCTCCGGGCCGGGTCCGTCCCGTCCGGCGCAGGAAGGGGGAGACAGGCCCATGCGCGTCGCCCTGTTCGTTCTGGCGGGGCTGCTGGCCGCTCTGGCCGCCGTCCTGGTGATCGCCGACGGGCGCTGGCAAGCCCGGACGGATGAGCTCGCCGCGCGGGCGGGAGGGACCACCGCCGGAGCCTCGTCGGCCTATTCCGAGTCCGAACTGGACGGCCTGCCGGCGCCGGTGCAGCGCTACTTTCGGGCCGTCCTCCGGGACGGCCAGCCACTGGTCCGCCGCGGGCGGCTGAGGCAGGAGGGGGAGTTCCTCGTCAGGCCCGAATCGAACGGCTGGATGCCCTTCTCGGCCCGGCAGACCGTGGGTGTGAATCCGGCGGTGTTCGTCTGGGACGCCCGGATGGCCATGGCGCCGGGGATCGACATCCGGGTGCGCGACGCCTTTGCCGGCGGGCGGGGAACCATGCAGGCCAGCATCGTCGCCCTGATTCCCCTGGTCTCGGTGGAGGGGACCCCGGGCATCGCGGCCGGCGCGCTGCAGCGGTACCTGGCCGAGGCGGCCTGGTACCCGACGGCGCTCCTGCCCTCCCAGGGGGTTGCATGGACGCCCGTCGACGGGACGCGCGCCCGCGCCACCCTCGAGGCTTCCGGCGTTCGCGTGTCCCTGGAGTTCCGGTTCGACGACGACGGCCTCGTCCGGAGCGTCTACGCCCCCGACCGGCCCCGCAGCGTCGGGGGCCGGGAGGTTCCGACCCCGTGGGAAGGCCGCTGGTTCGAATACGGGACCCGCGAGGGCATGCGCATCCCGGTTCGGGGGGAGGTGGCGTGGCTTCTGCCGGAAGGCCGGCAGGTCTACTGGAAGGGCCGGATCACGGAGGCCTCCTACGAGTAGCGGCGGCGTGCCGAACCGGCCCGCCACAACCGGGGACAGGGGAGGAATTCCAGCCGGACGCGGCGATCTCTCGTTGACCGGGAACCCGGCAAGGGGAGAAAGAAGGTCATCTTCGCCGCGCCGGGGAGGATGAAACATGGGAATCGAGGAACAGATCAACCGGGCCCTGGCAACGCATCTGCCGGGGCATCTGGGCATCCGGATCGAGAAGGCCACGCCGGGGGAGGTGGTCGGATCGCTCGTCGTGGAGGAACGCCTGTGTACCTACGGCGACATCCTCCACGGGGGCTCGATCATGGCCCTGGCGGACACGCTGGGCGGCGTCGGGGCCTTCCTGAACCTCCCACCCGACACACGGACCTCCACGGTGGAGTCCAAGACGAATTTCCTCCGGGCCGCGAAGATCGGGACGAGCGTGACGGCCACCAGCCGCCTGCTGCACAAGGGGAAAACGCTGCTGCTCTGGGAGACGGAGGTCCGGGACCCCGCGGGAAACCTGCTGGCCCTCGTTTCCCAGTCCCAGATGGTCATTCCCCTGTGACGGAATGACGCGTCCGGTCCGCGGGAGCGGTCATGCTTCCGTCGGCCCCGCCTCCCCGTGGCGAACCGCCGCCGCGTCAGACGTCGACGCCCAGCCACAGCCGGACGAGGTACCCGATCCCGAAGGAGAGGGACGCCAACCCCAGGGTGATCCCCGCCATCTCGACGAACCGCTTCCGGAAATCGGCGTGGCGCTTCTCGTCCTCCCCGATCTGCCGGAGGATCCGGCGATTGTCCGGATTCCCCTCCGCCTCCGCGAGCTTCCCGTAGATGAAATACTCTGTGATCTCGTCTTGTTGAAAT
>JBFYXW010000069.1:0-16831 GCA_041310335.1 Syntrophaceae bacterium
GGTGGCCATGCCGGGCTTGAACTCGAGGATGTTCTCGAAGTCCAGCAGCCCCTCCTCGAAGACCTGGTCCTGCGTGTAGAGGAGGCGCTCCTCCCGTTCCGGGTGGGTTTCGGAAATGGCCCAGTCGAAGGCGGGGAAGAAGATAAGCCCGGTTTTTCTGATTTTCCTCGTCATGCCTCTCCCCTTGCTCCATAGCCGGCGATCAACCCCGGCTTGACCTGCACCTTCACGCGGATGTTTTTCCCGGAGGTGTAGAACTGCTTGACCATGTTGAATTCCATGTCCTCGATCACTTCGATCTCCAGGTCCTCGTCCCGGGCCCCCAGGGTCTTGGCCTTCTCCCGCAGCCGTTCCCGGCCGATCCGGATGGCGTCCGCCCGGGTGAAACGGGCCGGGATGCTCTCCTGGTGGCCCTCCTCGGCGATGGTCAGGATCCGCTGCTCCGTGTCCGCCAGGATCGTCATTTCGGCGGTGGTGCGGGCCAGCGCGGCGCCGATGGCGTTGGCCACTTCTGCATGCTCGGGGATTCGGGCGGGGCATCCCAGGAGTTCCGAAAGGCGCGGCGCGACCGGACCGGCGGGTCCCCCCACGACATACAAGGTCTGGGGGACCAGTTTCTTGCCCTCCAGGATTTCGTGAATTGTGTAGACGGGCTTGTTGTTGACTTCCTCGATCATGGACGTGACCGCCCCGGCGATGATCCGGCAGGTCTCCCCGAAGACGGCCCGGGCGGCCTCCTCGGTTCCGATGCCCAGTTGTCGGCCGATGTCCTCCATCGCCCTCCGGGCCAGCGTGGCATCGCCGATATGGGTCTGCCCGAGGACGATCATGGCGTCCGTGGGGGTGGGGCAGGGCCCGCCGAAGGCGGCCGCCGGACCTTCCCGGACGGGTCCGATCCGGAGGAGCCCGCCCTCGATGCTCACCCGGCTGTCTCCCCCCACGCCGATGGACTTCGTTTTCAGTCCCCGGATGAGGGTCTTGTGGCCCTCGATGGTGACGCCGAAGGGTTCCAGGAGGGGGACGCCGTCGGCGAAGAGGGCGATGTCGGTCGTCGTGCCGCCCATGTCCAGGGCGACGGCGTCCTGCTGGCAGCGGGCCATGCTGAGGATGCCCATGATGCTGGCCGCCGGCCCGGACAGGATCGTCTGGACGGGAAAATCGCGGGAGTGCTCGATGTCGATCGTTCCGCCGTCGGCCTTGAGGATATAGATGGGGACCTGGATGCCCTGTTCCCGGACGAAACCCTGGATCTGGGAGATGAATGCGCTGTAGCGCCTCCAGATCGACTCGTTGAGATAGGTGGTGGAGATCCGGCGGGGAAAGTTCAGATGACCCGACAGGCGATGTCCCATGGACACGTGGTGGAAGGATCCCGCCAGGAGTTCCCGGACGGCCCTCTCCTGTTGCGGGTTCCGGGTGGAGAACTTGCCCACCACCCCGACGTGCCCGATCTCCTCGTTCCGAAACCGCTCTTCCGCTTTCCGCACCTCGGCGGGGTCGATGGCCGCCATTTCCACTCCGCGGTGATTCGAGTAGCCGCGAATGTGGATGCTGTCCTCCTGAACCGGCAGCAGGGACGGCGGAAGGCCCGGCCCGCTGATGAGGACCATGCCGACCCGGTCCGTCTTCTTCTGGACAATGGCGTTCGTGGACAGGGTGGTGCTGAGAACGACGCGCTCCAGTTTCTCCGGCTGTTCGTCCTTCAGCAGGTCGGTGGTGACGGCCAGGAGGGAGTTGAGGAGGTTTTTCTCGTCCGTCGGGACCTTGGTCTTGCGCTTGATAGCCAGGTTTTCGATCAGGACCGCATCGGTGTGCGTTCCCCCTACGTCAATTCCCAGGATCATCGGTTGTCTCCCAAGGCGAGTCCGGCTGTTCAGTTTCGGCTGTATATACCGATAAAATTGACTTGACAAGGCAAAAAAAAGGCGTATCGTTCGCGCCTAATGACCTGTGATGACAAGGATCACAGTAAGAATGAACGTCTTGAGAAAGGAGGTGAATAGGTAGATGAAGAGGGTCTTCGCTATCGTTCTTTCCCTGCTATTCTGCGTGTCGATGTCCTTCGCAGTGGTTGGCTGCAAGAAGGCGGAAGAGACGAAACCGGCAGAGGTGAAGCAGGCAGCCCCGGCTCCGGCCCCGGCTCCGGCCCCGGCTCCGGCCCCTGGTGCGCCCGCTCCCGGTGCGGCTCCCGCAGCCCCCGGCGCAGCTCCGGCAGCCCCGGCTCCGGCAGCCCCGGCAGCAAAGTAGTCTCGTACGGTTTCCATTGAGAAGAGACCGGGTATCCGTTCGCGGGTACCCGGTCTTTTTGCGTCGGGACGGGTTCCGATCCCGCAGCGTCCTCCCGCCGTCTCGCCCCGCCGCACCTTTTCCAACTTGTTTCGTCCCGCCATCCTGTGTTAAGGTCATGCCCCGGAGGGGATTCGGCTTGTCCGTCCGGGTGGGGGTCAAATTCCTAGACATGGAAGGAGGGATCGTTATGTCGAACAGAACGACGGATTTCCTGACGGGGCTTCTGATCGGGGGGCTCATCGGGGCCGCCTTGGGCGTCCTGTATGCTCCGAAGAGCGGCAAAGAGACACGGGAGGATATCGGCCGGAAAACGGAAGAATGGATGGCCAAGGCCAAGGAGGAGTATGACGCGGCCGTGGAGCGGAGCAAGAAAATCTATGATGCTACAGTGAGCCAGTTGAGGTCCATCGAGGAAGCGGCCAAGGAAAAGGCCGGCGACCTGGAAGGAAAGGTGTCGGAACTGGCGGCCCAGGGAAAAGCGAGCCTTCAGGAAAACACCGGCCGGCTGAAGCGGGCCATTGACGCCGGCGTCGAGGCCTACAAAGAGGAAAAGGGAAAGACCGTCTGACCGGGTCGACTCTCTGGAGCTTGCCGAGCATGATGGAAATCAGCCTGCTTCTGTTCAGTGGCGCCTTTCTCCTGCTTGTCCTTTTCGCGATTCCCTCTCTTTTGCAGTTCTGGAGAGCGGTGAAAAGCGCCACCCTGTCCCTGGAAATCCTGAACCAGCGTCTCCCCGGGATTCTGAAGAATATCGAGGAGACCGCCGTGAACCTCAACCGGACTTCCCTGACCGTCAGCACGCAGGTGGAAGCGCTTTCCCTTCATGTCCGGAAGGTTCAGGGGGTGCTGGCGGTCCTGGCGGAAGTGGAGTCAATCCTGCGCGGGCGCTTCAGCCACCCCGTTTTCCGCTCGTTCTCGACGGCCATGGCGGCGATGAAGGGGGTGCAGGCCTTCCTAAAGACCCTCCGTGCGCCGGAGCAGAAACCCAGCCTTTGATTCGCGGCGGCTGACAGGATGCGGAACGCCGCCGCCACCGTTTCCCGCTTGGTTCCATGGCAAAAGTGACCTACGGCCCGGGCGCTGGCCGGATCAGGAGCCGCATTTCGAGCGGTGGCCCTGCTTCCGGCCGTTCTCCGGAAGAGCTCGTCCGGGAATTGAAGAAGGAGAGGGGACGGGACGAGGGATACCGCGAGCGGTCCCTGGCCATCCACGGGCTGGTCTGCGCGAAATGCGGCCGGACCTTCGAAGCGGCCAACCGCCACCTGCTCACGGTTCACCATCGGGACGGCAATCACCACAACAATCCGCCCGATGGAAGCAACTGGGAAAACCTCTGCGTCTATTGTCACGAGGACGCCCACAGCCGCGAACTCCTCGGTGATTACCTCGAAGGCGGTGCCGGCGGACAGGAAACGGAGTTCGTCTACCGGGACGGAGGCGGACGTGCTTCCGCGGAGGGGCCCCTCGGCCTCCTCGGCGAGCGCCTGAAACGGGCCCTGGAGAAACCGAAAAAATAAGTTCTCCGTACCCGCCTTTCTCCTTCAACCGGTCAACATTCCTGGATAATTATTGCTCAAATTTCCTTGCTTCGCGACCCGTCTTGTAGTATGTGCTTCATCGTTCGATTTGCTTTGAAGCGTCTGGGCTTTGCGCGTTTTTCGAGGACGAACGAAAAGCCTTGTACGAGCGAATAAAATCAAGAAAGGGAGGTAGGTTTCAGTGGACGTAATTGCACAAGGAGTCGGAAAGATCTTCACGGATCCGGATGCGGACAAGGCGCGGGCGTTCTTCCGCACCAAGAACCGCAAACTGGAGAGCAAGCTCATGACCGTGAAGGAAGCGGTCGAGAAATTCGTTCACGATGGCGATTATCTGTGCCTCGGCGGTTTCGGAGCGAACCGGATCCCCACGGCCGTGGCCCACGAGATCCTGCGGCAGGGGCGGAAGAACATGGGGTTTGCCGGTCACACGTCAACCCATGACTTCCAGATCATGTGCGCCGGCGAAGTGTTCGACAAACTGGACGTGGCGTACATCGTCGGCCTGGAGGCCCGCGGGCTCTCCCCCAACGCGCGGCGGTACATGGAGAGCGGCAAGGTGGATGTGAGCGAGTGGACGAACTATTCGCTGTCCGTCCGGTTCAAGGCGGCGGCAGCGGGCGTTTCCTTCTATCCGTCCCGGAACGTTCTGGGCACGGACACCTTCAAGTTCAGCGGCGGGAAAGTCATTGCCTGTCCCTACACGGGAACCAAGTACATCGCCCAGCCGGCCATCTATCCCGACATCGCGGCCATTCACGTCCACGAGGCCGACATCTACGGGAACTGCCGCGTCCGGGGCATCACCGTGTCGGACTTCGACGTGGCCCGGGCGGCCAAGCGTCTCATCATCACCTGCGAGCGCCTGATTACCACGGACGAGATCCGCCGGGATCCCAGCCTGACGGTGATCCCCTACTGGTGCGTCGATGCGGTCTGCGAGGTTCCTTACGGCAGTTACCCTGGCAACATGTACGCCGAGTACTTCTCCGACGAGGAACATCTCCGGGAGTGGATGAAGGTCGAACAGGATCCTGAGGAATTCAAGAAGTTCCTCGACAAGAATATCTACAGCTGCAAGGACCACTTCGACTACGTCGACCGGAACGGAGGCATCCGGAGGATGCAGATGCTGCGCCAGAAGGAATTCATGTTCATCGGCGCCAGGGCTTAAGGAAAGGAGGAGACAGAGCAAATGGCTGACTACAATACAATGGAACTGATGATCTGCACCGCCGCGCGGGAGCTGGAAGACGGCGCCTCGGTCGGTGTGGGAACGGGTGCGCCCTGCGCAGCGGCGATGCTGGCGCAGAAGGTGGGATCCCCCAACCTGAGCATTCTCTTCGAGGCGGGCGGCGCGGCCCCCCTGATCCCGGAGATGCCCATCTCCGTGGGAGACTCCCGGACGACCTGGAAGGCCCTGATGGCCAGCGGCATGTGCGAGATTATGGAAGCGGCCTGCCGCGGGATGCTGGACTACACCTTCCTCGGCGGAGCCCAGATCGACATGTACGGAAACCTGAACTCCACTCGCATCGGTCCGGACCATCAGAAGCCGAAGGTCCGCTTCCCCGGCAGCGGCGGCGCCAACGATTTCGCCTCCTTCTGCTGGCGGATGATGGTCATGACCCCCCAGGATCCCAAGCGGTTCGCCGAGAAGTGCGCCTACATCACCACCCCCGGGTGGCTGGAGGGCGGCGACTCCCGCTCCAAGACCGGTCTTCCCCTGGGAGCCGGTCCCTACCGGATCATCACCAACATGGCGGTCATGGATTTCGAGCCCGAGTCCAAGCGGATGCGGATCATCGCCGTCAACCCCGGCTACTCCGAGAAGGACGTGCAGGACAACTGCGGCTTCGAACTCCTGAAAGCCCCGAAGATTGTGGACAACCCGCCCCCGACGGCGGAAGAGCTCCGCATCCTCCGGGAAGTCATCGATCCCTACCGGTACGTCATCGGCCGGTAAGGGAGTCAACGGACCGGAAGAGGGAAAAATGAACAAGGGCCGTGGCGGCTTCGGTTGCCACGGCCCTTTTCATTTGGTCACGCCGTCGAAAAAGGGTTGCCTGCTGCTTCCCTCTCGTCCTGTGCCGCTCAAGGCACCGGGAGTGCGCATTCACAGCCCAGGACCCAGGGCGCCTTGCTCCCAACTCTTTTTGAGCAGCCGGCTGAAATGCATTCGATGGCCCCCCGGCCGCGACCCCGCGGATGACGGGGAGCGGCGCCGGGTCGGCGGCCTGCGTCAGCGGCGGAGAATCGGGCTCCCGTCCTTCGTGGTGACGAGCTTGTCGCCCACGGAGGTGCCGCAGACGGCGCAGGTGTAGTCGTATTTCTCGCCCTCCGCCAGGATGAGAAGAAGCCGCTTGCGAACGGGAACAGCCTGCCGGCAGACAGGGCAGAAGAGGCGGGTGGCGTCGAAGTCTCGATACTGTTCTCGGGCCATGATGGTCGATGCTTCCCCTGACGTTCAATCCGATTCCGGCACGAGGCGGACATTCTCCAGCCAGACCTCCGCCTCGCTGTCGCTGGGGGCCCGGTAATCCCCCCGGGGGGAAAGGGACCCGCCGGATCCGACCTTGGGGCTGTTGGGGATGCAGGAGCGCTTGTACTGGCTGGTCTTGAAGAACCGCTGCAGGTAGACCGTCAGCCATTTCTTGATCTCGCCGATGGAATAGGCGCGCCGCTTCTCCACCGGAACGTCCGGCCAGGGCCCCCGCTCCCGGTCCCGCCAGGTGCAGTAGGCCAGGAAGGCCACCTTGGAGGGGAGATAGCCGTAGCGGGTGATGTAGAAGTTGTTGAAGTCCTGCAGTTCGTAGGGGCCGACGAACTCCTCCGTCTTCTGCGCGGGGCCCCCGTTCTCTTCCCCGGGCACCAGCTCCGGGCTGATCTCCGTGTCCAGGATGTCCAGGAGAATGCGGTTGGACTCGACGGAGAACTGGCCCGACTGGGCTACCCACCGGATCAGGTACTGGATCAGGGTCTTTGGTACGCTGGCGTTGACGTTGTAGTGGGACATGTGGTCGCCCACCCCGTAGGTGCACCACCCCAGGGCCAGTTCGCTCAAATCCCCCGTTCCGACGACGATGGCCTCCCGCATGTTGGCCAAGCGGAAGAGGTGGGACGTCCGTTCGCCCGCCTGGATGTTTTCGAAGGTGACGTCGTAAACCGCCTTGCCCTCCGTGAAGGGGTGCCCGATGTCCCGGAGCATCTGCAGGCAGCTGGGCCGGATATCGATCTCGTTGGTTTCGACGCCCAGGGAGTCCATCAGCATGCGGGCGTTCCCGAGGGTCCGGCCGGTGGTGGCGAAGCCCGGCATCGTGTAGGCCTTGATGTTCGTCCGCGGCAATTTCAAGAGGTCCATCGTCCGGGCGGCCACGATGAGGGCGTGGGTGGAATCCAGTCCCCCGGAGATCCCGATGACGACGTTGGGGATACCCGAGGCCTGCAAGCGCTTGGCCAGTCCCTGGACCTGGATGTTGTAAGCCTCGTAGCATCGCTGGTCCCGCTTGCCCGGATCCGCTGGGATGTAAGGATAGCGGGCGTAAACGCGGTCCAGGAGAAGCCGTCCCTCCGGGATTTCCGGGTGGAAGGGGACTGTCCGGAACGACTGCAGGCGGTCCCGGTTGGCCCGGGCGTTCTGCCCGAAGGTCGTCATGCGCATCCGGTCCTGGACCAGGCGGTCCACGTCCACGTCGGCGAAGATGACCTGGGGATGTGCGGCGAACCGCTCCGATTCCGCCAGCAGGTTGCCGTTCTCGTGGATCATGGCATGGCCGTCCCAGGCCAGATCCGTCGTCGATTCGCCCGGTCCCGCCGCTGCATACAGATAGGCGGCGATGCAGCGGGCGGACTGGTTGGCGGCGAGACTCTGGCGGTACTCGGCCTTGCCGATGGTGATGTTCGAGGCGGAGAGATTGCAGATCACCGTGGCACCGGCCATGGCCGCGTAGCTGGAAGGCGGGACGGGGACCCAGACATCCTCGCAGAGTTCCACGAACAGGTGAAGGCCTGGGATGTTGACGGCCCGGAACAGGAGGTCCGCTCCGAAGGGGATTCCTTCCTGCCCAGAGAGGTCCACCGCCCGGGAGAGGGCCGTTTCCGCCGGGGCGAACTGCCGGGCCTCGTAAAACTCCCGGTAGTTCGGGAGATAGGACTTGACGGCCACCCCCAGGATTTGCCCCCGGTGGATCACGACCCCGCAGTTGAACAGGCGGCAATCCACCTGGAGCGGCATCCCGACGACCAGGACCGGTCGCAGCGATGCCGATTCGTGCACGACCTTCCGGAGCGCCTCCTGTGCGCCCTGGAGGAGTGCCTCCTGGTGAAAGAGGTCCTCGTTGGAATAGGCCGTCAGGCCGAGTTCCGGGAACAGGGCGAGAACGGCCTGCCCCTCGTGGGCCCTGCGGGCCATTTCAAGGGTCTTCTCCGCGTTGTAGGACGGATCGGCCACCCGGACTTCCGGAATGCAGACGGCCGTCCGGATGAACCCGTGTCGATACAGGTTGAAAAAATTGTTCCCGCTCCTCATGGTCCACCTTCCTGTCGGTTCCCGGCGCGCCCGGATTCAGGAATCCTTTTCCAGGTATGCGTAGGCGCTGTGGTTGTGGATGCTCTCGAAGTTTTCGGCCTCCACGCTGTACCAGGGGAAGTTGTCGATCCGGTTGAGCTGCGTGGCCACGTGGCGGACCACATCCTCCACGAACATGGGGTTCTCGTAAGCCTTTTCGGTCACGTACTTTTCGTCCGGCCGCTTCAGAAGGGAATAAATCTCGCCGCTCCCCGATTCCTCCACGAGCCGGATCAGGTCCTCGATCCAGAAGAATTTGCGAAACCGCACCTTGACCGTCACCAGGCTTCTCTGGTTGTGGGCGCCCCGGATGCTGATCTCCTTGGAGCAGGGGCAGACGGTGGTGACGGGTACCACGACGGACACGAGAAAGTCGGAACGGCCTCCGCCGTTCTGCCCGCTGAAGGTGCAGTTGTATTCCATCAGGCTTTTCGCGCCGGTGACGGGGGCGCTCTTCTCGATGAAATACGGGAAGGAGATCTCCATGTGGGCCGATTCGGCCCTGAGTTTCTCTCGGACGTTCTCCAGGATGGTGTGAAACGTCCGGATGTTGATCTGCCCCCGGAAGTCGTTGAGGACCTCCACGAACCGGCTCATGTGGGTCCCCTTGAAATGGTGCGGTAGATTCACGTACATGCTGATGGTGGCGTTCACCGGCTGGGTTCCCCGGGCCCGGTCCAGGACGATGACGGGGTACTTGATGCCCTTGACGCCCACCTTCTGGATATTGAGTTTCCGGTTATCCCGCTGGTTCTGAACGTCGATCATGACGGTCCGTTGTCCGCCTCGCGGGAATAGGTGGCCCGGGCGTCTTCCGATTCCCAGACGGCGACCCGGGATACGCGGACGCGCCCATTGTCGATCCGGGCGGCGAGACGGTCATGAATCCACTTCGCCAGGTGCTCCGACGAGGGGTTGATCCCGGAGAAGGGCTCGATTTCATTCAAGTGTTTATGATCCAGCATGTCCAGCACCTCGTCCGTCCACCGCTTGAGCAGCCGAAAATCGATGAGGAGCCCTTCGCTGTCCAGGGACGTTCCCGCCACGGTCACCTCGACGCGGAAGTTGTGCCCGTGAAGGGACTCGCACTTCCCCCCGATGTCCCGGAGGGTGTGGGCGGCGGAAAACGAGCGGATCACGGTTACCTCGAACACGGCTGGCCCTTCCCGGGATAACGATCCCGTTCTCTTTCCGGATCGGGCCGGTTCATGGGCAATCCCGCAGCCGGAGAGGATGTTCGGGATCATTACCGTAGATGGATTTTCCTTGTAAAGAAAAAGTTTGGTAATATCTGGAACATCGGTGTCTTAAGCGGCATCTGGCCGCGATCACGAGTGCGCTTTCCGCAGCGGATGCGTCCTTCTGCCGCCGCGGCGCGGTGAAAATCACCGACAATCCGCAAAAAAGACAGGTTTGGCTCACGGAGAACGCGCCTTCCGGTCCCCCTCACCGGTGCCTGCCTGAGAAAGAACGCTACATTCATGGGTGGTTGGGCGGTCATGCCACCCCCAGGTGCCTGTTGGTATGGCGATTGCATCTTTTTCCGCAGCGGAAGAATGGAACCGTACGAATCGAACGCGGAGACAAAGGAGGTGATGGGAGGCGCCCTGTTGACAGTCATTCCGTTCGGAATGGATCACGAACCCCCACAATCAAGAAAAGGAGACACGATATGTTGAAAGCATTTCGCAAGAACCAGAAGGGCTTCACGCTCATCGAGCTCATGATCGTCATCGCCATCATCGGCATCCTGGCGGCCATCGCCATCCCGCAGTTCACCGCCTACCGGACCAGGGGTTACGAGGCGTCAGCGAAGGCGGATGCGAAGAACGCCTACACCGCGGCCCAGGCCTACTTCTCCGACTCCCCGGCGGGAACCGTAGACGCAGCGAACATCGCCAACTACGGATTCAAGTCCACGGCCAACGTGACCACGACCATCAGCACCGGCACGCAGGCCGGCCTGGCCATCACGACCAGCCACACGAGCGGTGGTAGGACCTTCTCCGTGGATTCCACCGGCACCATCACGCCCTAACGGAGTTGCCACGGGAACAGAGCACCTGTATGAACAGGGGTAGGGTTTCGGCCCTGCCCCTGTTTTTTTATCTTTTTCCGGAAGGCTCCTCGTCATGCGGACATGCTCACGAAAACCGCTGGTCCTTCTGTTCTGCCTCCTGTTGACCTGGTCCGTTGTTTCCGTCTACGGTCCGGTGCAGACCTTCAAGCTGATCCGGTACGACGACACGGTTTACGTGGCGGAGAACCCCCGGGTGCTGGCGGGCCTGTCCCGGGAGGGTGTTCGATGGGCCTTCACCAGCACCGAGGCGGGTTTCTGGCATCCGCTGACCTGGCTCTCCCTCATGCTAGACTTCGATCTGTACGGGTTCTGGCCCGGGGGATTCCACCGGACGAACGCCCTTCTCCACCTGGGAAGCACCCTGCTGCTGTTTCTGTTCCTGTTCCGGGTGACGGGGGCTCCCCGGCGGAGCGCCCTGGCGGCAGCGCTGTTCGCCCTCCACCCGCTCAACGTGGAGCCCGTGGCCTGGGTGGCCCAGCGCAAGGAAGTCCTCTCGACCTTCTTTGCCATGGCGGCCCTCCTGGCCTATGGCTTCCACGCGGAGCGTCCGCGGCGGCCTGCCTGTCTCCCGGTCCTGATCCTCTTCCTCTTGGGGCTGATGGCCAAGCCCATGATCGTGACCCTGCCGTTCGTGCTGCTCCTCCTGGACGTCTGGCCCCTCCGGCGCCTCCGCCCGGCCTGGCTGCCCGAACCGGCCACCACGGCGGTCCGCGGGATTCCGGAGATCGGCATCCGTTCAGCCCTGCTGGAGAAAATTCCGCTTTTCTGTCTTTCCGCGGCGGCTTCGATTCTCGTCGTGATGACGGAGCAGAAGGCCGGTGCCCTGACCTCGCTGGACGCCCTGCCCATGGCCTCCCGGATCGCCAATGCATTGGTTTCGTATGCTGCTTACCTTGGGAAAGCGGTCTGGCCCGTCCACCTGGCCTTCTTCTATCCCCATCCCGTCACGATTCCCGCGGGCACCATCCTGCTCTCCCTGGCCGTTCTGGCGGGGATCAGTTGCCTTGTCCTGATGCGGGGGCGACGGTTTCCTTACCTGCCCGTGGGCTGGCTGTGGTACCTCGGCACTCTCGTGCCCGTCATCGGGCTGATCCAGGTGGGTCCGCACGCCCTGGCGGATCGCTATACCTATTGGCCCATGATCGGAATCCACATCGCCTTTGTCTGGGGCGCCTCGGACCTGGCCGCGGCCTGGCGCATCCCGCGGCCCCTCGCCCTCGCGGCCTCGCTGGTCCTGATCGCCGCCCTGGCCGCCGGGTCCTGGTGGCAACTGCAGCACTGGCGGAACAGCTTCACCCTCTTCGAGCACGCCCTGCGGGTGACCGAGGGGAACTACATCGCCGCGAACAACCTCGGGCTGGCCTGGTATCACGAGGGAAACCCGGACAAGGCCCTGGTCCATTTCCGGGCGGCTCTGGAGATGAACCGGGAGCACACCCTGGTTTACGGCAACCTGGGGGCCGCCCTGTTTCAGAAGGGGGATTACGGGGAGGCGGAGACCTATTTCCGCGAGGCGGTCCGACGCGCCCCGTCGGAGGGCGGATTGCGCTACAACCTGGCGAGCGCTCTCCTGCGGCTCGGATCCCACGAGGAAGCGGCCGCCGAGTATCGGGAGGCCCTTCGCCTCGGGCATCGGAAAGCGGAAACCTACGCCGGCCTCGGGTTGGCGCTTCGGAAACTGGGACAGGGGGAGGAAGCGGCGCGGATGTTCGGAGCGGCCCTCCTGATCGATCCCCGGAACCAGACGGCGCTGGAACAGTTGCGGCAGCAGGGGGAGCGATGAGAATCCGGGAGCCCGCTCCACACTCGAAAAAACTCCTGCTCATCGGTCTCGCGGCGCTGGTCCTGGTTTCCTTCTCCGGCGTCTTCCAACATGATTTCATCCATTACGACGACCACGTCTACGTGACGGACAATCCGCACGTGAGGGGCGGCCTGACGGTCGAAGGCGTCCGGTGGGCCCTCACGGCAACCGATGCGGGCTTCTGGCATCCCCTGACGTGGCTCTCCCTGATGGCGGATGCCCAGCTCTTCCGGCTCAATCCGGGAGGATTCCATGGGACGAGCCTTCTGCTGCACCTGGCGACGACGGCGCTTTTGTTTCTCGTTCTCTCCGGGCTCACCGGGTCCATCGGGAGGAGCGCCTTCGCGGCGGCCCTCTTCGGCGTCCACCCGCTGCAGGTGGAACCGGTGGCGTGGGTGGCGGCCCGCAAGGACGTGCTCTGCGCCTTTTTCTGGGTCGCGGCCATCGGAGCTTACGGATGGTATGCCCTTCGGCCGGGGGCTCTGCGTTACGGGGTCCTGGCGGCGGCCTTCGGCCTGAGCCTCGCGGCGAAGCCCATGGCGGCCACCCTCCCTCTCGTTCTGATGCTCCTCGACGTCTGGCCCCTGAACAGGCCGGCCGGCGCGGACGGATCGCGCATGCTGGATGTTGCGACGCCCTTCCCGAGCGCCTCCTGGAAACGGCTGGTGGCGGAGAAGGTTCCCCTCTTCATGATGGCCGCGGGCGCCATCGCCGTAACGTTTCTGGCCGAGGGAAAGGTCGGGGCCCTGAAATCCCTGGAGGCCTTCACGGTCCCGCAGCGGATCGCCAACGCGCTCGTTTCCTACGTCCGCTACCTCGGCAAGGCCGTTTGGCCCACGGACCTGGCCGTCCACTATGCCCACCCCGGGGACTGGCCGCTGTGGGCGGTCGCCGGGTCCACCGTCCTCCTGGCGGTCGTGACCGTGGCGGTCTTGAGAAGATTCCGGCGGCGGCCCTTTCTGGCCATAGGCTGGCTCTGGTTCCTCGTCACCCTGCTGCCCGTCAGCGGGATCGTCCAGATCGGGTCCCACGCCATGGCGGACCGCTACGCCTACCTGCCCTCGATCGGCCTGTTCCTGATGGTTGCCTGGGGGGGGGCCGAACTCCTGGGGAAGCGGTTCTCATCCCGTGCCGGCGTTCTCGCAGCGGCAGCTGTCCTGCTGCTGGCGGTGCTGGTGATGACGAGCCGGCACCAGGTGTCCCACTGGCGGGATGCCGTGTCCGTCTTTCGCCATGCCGCGCGGGTGGAGCCGCAAAACGCCCTGGTGCAGAACAACCTGGGTGCCGCCCTGGCGCGGTCCGGCAGGAGCAACGAGGCGGAGGGCCCGCTACGGGAGGCCCTGAGAATCCGGCCGGGTTACACGGAAGCGGCGTTCAACCTGGGGTCCGTGCTGGCTGAGGTGGGGAATCCCGAAGAGGCGTTCTTCTGGTATGACCGCGCCCTGACCCTGCACCCGCGGTTTGCGGAGGCGTACAACAACAAGGGGGTCCTGGCTGCCCGGAGCGGCCGTTTCGAGGAGGCCGCCGGACTCTTCGAAATGGCGCTCTCCATCCGGCCCGACTACGAAGATGCCCGCCGGAACCTGGAAAGGGTCCTGGCGGAGGGTCGGCGCTGACCCCTTCTCCCCACCGTTTCAGGAATGCCGGGCCAGGCTTCGCGGACTTGTCCGTCCGTGCTCCCATCTTGCTCCCGGAACATGCTACCATCGGAACGGGCCGCATATCCTTTCCGTCGCACCGGGCCGGGAGGGCAGGGGATCCTTCAGAGACGTTGCTTCCTCTGCTCCAGGCAGGCGAGGACCGTTGCGCAGACCTCGTCCACGGAGATGGCCTGCATGCACCGGCTTTCTCGGCAGGGCGAGAACCGGTGGTTGAAGGCGTTGACGCAGGGGCTGCAGGCCAGGTCTGCGTAGAGAACGTGGGGACGTCCGCCGATGGCGCCGAAGAGGCGGGGGGTTTCCGGACCGAAGAGGACGACGCTGTCGATCTCCGTCATGGAAGCGAAGTGGCCGGGGCCGCTGTCGTTGGTCACCAGGACATCTGCAACGGTGTACAGGGCGAGAAGTTCCCGGAGCGTCGTCCTGCCGGCCATGGTGACGGCGCGGGGGGACCCGATCCGTCGGCTGATCTCCTCCGCCGCCGTTGCCTCCGAGGGGGCCCCCGTGACGATCAGCCGCGCATCCGGTCGTTCCGCCAGGATCCGTCGGCCGAGGAGAACGAAGTTCTCCGTTGGCCACTTCCGAAGGGGCAGGAGGTCGCCGGCATTGGGGTTCAAAAGGACCACCGGGCCACTGCCCGCCGTTCCCGGGGAGTCCGACAGGAATTTCCGGATTGTTTCCGTTTCTTCCTCCGTTGGCCGGAACTGGGGGGCTGTCACGGCCAGGGTCCCTTCCGGCACCTTGGACAGGGGAACCTCCCCCGGGTCCCTGTCCAGGGCCTCCACCAGGAGCAGGTACGCCTTTGCCGTGTGCAGGTAAGGGTTGTACTGAACCCGGTGCGTCATCAGGTTGCCCCGGTACGGGGCTTCGCTGGTGAAGCGGTGCAGGCCGACCCGGAGCCTGGCGCCGGTGAGGAAAGAGAGGATGGCCGAGGCCCGGGCGAAGAACTCGAGGTCCACCACCGCATCGATCCGGAGTTTCCGGATCCGGGAGAGGGCTTTCCGGATATCCTGGGCAAAGGTGAAGAAATCCCGATTCCGAACGATCAGCACATTCTCTTCGGGGATCAGGTCCAGGATCGACAGGATCTCCCGGTTTTCCTCGAAGACCAGAAAGTGGACATTTTCCCTGCCGACCCGGTCCACTGCGCGCTGGATGGCGCTATGGGCAAGGACCGTCGCTCCCTGCTCGATCAACTTGATGAAAAGGACCCGCCGCGCCGGTAACGGGGCGGGCGGAGGAGGTGCGATGAGCTCCAGGAGGCGCCGCACCGCCGTGAGGAGGAAACAGATCCCCCTCCCCAGCCAAACATCGATAATTCTGATCGTTTCTGCTTTCAAAGCGCCTTTCCGGTCCGCGATCCAGGATGCCGAAGGGCTGCCCGCCGTCGGTTTCCTGCGCCTTTCATAAGGGAATCCTTGAGGAAAAGCAATCCGGAACATTTTCCCCTTGACAGCCTCTGGGGAATCCGATAAAGGTCTACGGACTGACCAATGGTCAGTTAATGACCGTCATTCATATCAATGACTTGCGGTCATTGATCTCCGGGGAACCAACGTGGGACTTGAAGAAAGGAGAAGGCGGGAGAAGGAAAACCGGAGGGCGGCCATTCTCCGGGCGGCCAGGAAACTGTTTTTTGACAGAGGCTTCAAGCCGGTAACGGTGGAAAGCATCGCCCAGAGGGCCGAACTAAGCAAGGGTTCCATCTACCTGTACTTCAACAGCAAGGAGGAGATCTACACACAGATCCTCCTGAGCGACATCGACAAATTCCACAAAGGCATCGCCAATCTGTTCCGCAACGGGGAAACGGCGTCCGATCTCCTCAACGAACTGGCCCGAATCTACATCAATTTTTTTCTGGGCGACAAGGAACTCTTCCGGATCCTCATGACCTTCATGCTCCACACGGAGCACATGAACCTACCGGAAGAATTGAACCGCCACGTTGTCAAGACCACCAACAAAACCATCAGCGTCATCGAGAAAATTTTCCAGTACGGTATCGAACGCGGAGAATTCCCGCCTTCGATGAACCTGCGTCTCAACCGTGACGTCATATGGGGTCTTCTCAACGGAATCATCTCCCTTCACCTCTTCACCGGGCTGGAAGCCCGGAGGGAGGAGCGGATCCGCATCACCGTCCAGGAAGGGATTCGGGGATTCATCCGCGGGCTCGCAGCCCCGGAAGCGGTTGGAGCAGCCCCGGGAAAGATGCCGGCAGGCAATCCGGAGGAGAAGAAGTAAGGGCGTCGTGGCTTCCCGCCGGATGGAGAGGCGGAAGACGTCGTCTGGTCTGTAAACGCAACGCACATTTGGGAAGGAGGTTGTTATGAGCAAGCTGGTAAACGGGAGAGATCAGCAGTTTGTCCTTTTCGAGCAGTTGGGGATCGAGAAGCTGTTCGCCAACGAGAAGTACTCCGCTTTCTCGAAGGATGACATCCTGATGATGCTGAACGAGGTGGAGAAACTCTGCGCCAATGTGATCGAGCCCACCTACAAGGATGGGGACCACGAGGGCTGCACCTTCAAGGACGGCAAGGTGACCGTGCCGAAGTGCTTCCACGAGGCATTCAAGAAATACACCGAAGGCGGATGGCTCGCCATGCAGCGGTCCCCCGAGGTGGGTGGGCAGGGCCTGCCCCACGTGGTGGCCAACGCCTGCTCCGAGAACATCTCGGCGGCCAACTTCGCCTTCTGGATGTACCCGGGCCTGACCAACGGTGCCGCCGCCCTGGTCGAAGTCTTCGGGACGGAGGAGCAGAAGAACAAGTACATGTTCAAGATGTACGAGGGCAAGTGGGGCGGCACGATGTGCCTCACCGAGCCCGGCGCGGGGAGCGACGTGGGCGCCCTGAAGTCGACGGCCAAGCGCCTGCCCGACGGCAAGTTCCT
>JBFYXW010000076.1:0-2621 GCA_041310335.1 Syntrophaceae bacterium
GTACCATACGCCTCGCGGCCGGGGACGGCAATCGGGAAACGGCATGAACTCCGGAATTCATACCGATTCCCGATGCGTTCGAGCGGCCTTCTTGCCACCGGCACCCCCGTTCGCCTATAATCCCTTCCCGTCGAGGGAAAAACCCCGTTTTGAAGCACTTCTACGTCCTGACCATGGGCCTGGTCCTGATCCTCGGGGTCTGGGTCATCGTCGAGTTCCGCCAGCGGTCCCGCCGCTTCCCCCAGCACCGGCTGGGCGGGCTTTGGCTCTTCATGGTCTTCTACAACGCCGGGGCCGTGGTGACCTTTCTCAGCGCCTATGGGCAGAGCAACCTCACCTCGGACCAGCAGGCGGGGCTCTCCCTCTGGTACCGATTCGTCGAATGGCCGGTCCTCACCGGCCTCGTCCTGGCCGTCCACATCTCGCTTTACGCGTTCATCTTCCGGCGCCGGGACAGGGCCATGCCGCCATGGCTCGTGCCCGTCGCGGGGGTTTTCGCCGCCGCGGTGCTGGCCTGGTACTTCCTGGCCCTGAGGTTCCCGGCCCTGGCGCCGCCGAGGCCGGAGAACACCTTCTGGCTCGCGCTCGTCTGGCCCCCGGGCCTCCTCGACATGGCCTGTCTCGGCTGGCTGCTGGTTTCAAGCCGCAAGTCCGCCGATCCGGGCCAGAGGAAGGTCGACACCGCATTCGCCTGGCTGTTCCTGGCCCGTTATCCCGTGCACCTGGCCCTGAGCGTCTGGACCCCGGCCGGGGCGGAGATCTGGGCCCTGTCGCTCACCAGGCTCCTCGGTCTGTACACGAACCTCGCGCCCCTCATCTGGCTCAAGGCCTGGTTCCTGCCCTGGGCGGGCAGCCTGGGCAAGGTCATGGGCGGGAAATTCGACCTACCCGCGATCGGGCGGGCCCGCGGCCTGACTGCCCGCGAGATGGAGATCCTGGAGCTCATGATCGACGGCAAGAGCTACAAGGAGATCGAGACGGCGCTCCACATCTCCATCCACACGGTCAAGAGCCATGTCTACAGCCTGTACCGCAAGATGGACGTCAAGAACCGCCATCAGCTGATCCACAGGATCGGCGTCTACGGCGGGGAGAGCCCGCCGCCCGTGCGGCCATAGTCCGGGGCAGCCCCGCTCTCTAATTCCCGCCGATGAGGATCCGCACCGGTCCAAGCAGGCCCGAAGGGACAAGCGGCGAATTCGCATCGTACGGATCGTCCGTGCAGAAGGTGTAGCGACCGGCCGGGATCCTCTTCCCGCCGAGGAATCCGGGCGGACATTCGACCGTGCGCGCATTGGCGTCGGCGGGTTGCTTGTCGCCGATCATGCGGTTCGCCCAGCGGTTGACGACTTCGATCTCCAACTGGTTGTCGCCGGCCTTGACGGCGCCGGCGATATCGATCCGCCACGGCGCGCACCACACCACGCCGAGGTCGTGGCCGTTCAGCCTCACCCGCGCCATGTCATGGACCGTGCCAAGGTCGAGATAGAGAGGAGTGTGATCCCTGATCGGCGAACGGAACGTCTTCCGATAGGTGGCGATTCCGGAATAGTACTTGATCCCTGGTTCCGCTCGGGCCGTCCAATCCGTCAATTGATCGAACACGAACTCGCCCGGCCGCCTGCCCGGAACGGAGTCGAAGGGGCCCCATTTCGGATCGAAGGCAACGTCCCATGCGCCGGAAAGCTCCTGGCCGGTCTTCAACTCCGGGAAATTCTCGTCCGTTTTCGATAGGGGCTTTTCGTCCTCCCCGCCGAACACGACGAAGAAGCTCTGGAACGCGTCGAACTGCATGGGAATGGCCGTGAGGCCGTCGGCGCGTTCGAATCGCGGTAGCGGCCGCCGCTCACCGGTCACGGGGTTCCAGAGTTGCGGGCGGCCCCGGCCGACCCGAAAGCGGCAGTCCGCCTTGATCGGATCGCCGGTCCGGTTGGACACGAAGTAGATGTCCCGATCGTTGGCGCGCCTGTGGCCGTAGCGCACGGGTCCGGTTGAGGAGAAATCTTCCTTTACCCCCATTCCCGCCAACAGGGAGGCCGTCAAGTCATAGGAGGGATAGAGCGGCGGGAGGGCTTGGCTCTGGTGGAGCGTCGGGGCCGGCGGCGACAGTTCACCGCCCCAATGGACGGCGCCTTTGCCGTAGCTGCGCTTGGTCACCGTCAGCGGCGCGTCCATGCGGCCCCAGAGGTCCTCGGCCAGCGCTCGGACCTCGTCGTCGCAGGCGGGATATCCCACGAGGCTGGGGGATTTGACCGGCGGCGCGCCGACGATCGTGGCCCCGGCAGACACCAGGTCCCGTATTTTTCCGAGCAGGCCCGGAGTCATCGTTTCCACCTGCGGCAGGACCAGCAGACGATACGAGCTTCCTCCCGGGAAGGCGATCAGCCCGTCCTTCACTTCGGCCCTGGCCATGAGGATCTTCGGGGAGCACCCGTCGAAGCCATAACCCTTCTTATCCGCCAGCCTGCCGCTCCCCTCGAGCGCGCTGGGCGGGGGCAGGAAGATATGGGGCGTTCCCTCCGGTGTCAGATACAACACGTCGGAAACCGTCACCCCCTGGCGGAGAAGATCGGAGCAGCGGGTGAGGTAGAGATGGTAGGCCGAGACCATGGGCCACCAGG
>JBFYXW010000079.1:0-12001 GCA_041310335.1 Syntrophaceae bacterium
CTTGTTGACGACGGCGGAGTAGTCCACCGCGCCGGGGGTGACCCCCTCGAAGAGGACCACCTGGGCCTTCTTCCCGTCCTCGATGAACTTTTTCGCGAACTCGGCGAAGCCCTTCCCGTAATCCCCCTTGTCGTGGAGGACGGCGATCTTCTTGACCTTCAGCTTGTTCACGGCGAAATCGACGCCCAGCTTGGCCTGGGCGTCATCGGAGGCGATGGTGCGGAAGAAGTTGGGGTACTTGCCGCCCTGGGTCAGTTCGGGATTCGTGGCCGAGGGGGAGATGGTGACCAGTTTGGCGTCCTTGTAGATCCCCAGGGCCGTCTTGGTCGCCCCGCTGCAGATGTGGCCGATGACCACGTCGGCCTTGTTCGAGACGAGCTTCGTCGCCGTGTTGGTGGCCACCTCGGGCTTGCAGACGTCGTCCTCGACCAGCAGTTCGATCTTCTTGCCCAGGAGGCCGCCTTTCGCGTTGACGTCCTTGACGACCAGTTCCACCGCCTTTACCGTGGGGAGCCCATAGGACGCCAGGTCCCCGCTGTGGGCGCCGGCGACGCCGATCTTGATCGTGTCGGCCGCCAGGGCCGGGCCGGTCAGGGCAAACGCGAGGCAAAGTGCCGATACTCCCAGAAGAATGCGCTTCATCATTGGAACCCTCCTTTTGTCCGGATTTGAAGACTTCGCGGCGGCCGTCCCCCCGGTTGCGGAAACACGGGTTCCCTCCCGCGGGGGCGGCATCGGGGCGCGTGCGTGCGTGCGGATGCAACCTTGCAGGGGAAGGGAAGGGACAACCGGGAGACGCCTACCACATTTCCCCGAGGTCGTCAAACGGGATGATGCGGGGAATGTGTCGGTTATGACGGGACAATCGGGAATCGCGTCTCGAGGCGGATCCCCGTGCCTGGAACCGGGAAGGCGGACCGGGAAGGCGGATTGACAGGCGGGCCCGCACCGCCTATAGTCGCTCTGCGAGAGCGAATTGACGAACCAGAGCCATACGGCCCGGCCACCGCGGGCCGGGCACCGAACCCCGCGGCACCGTGGGGAAGCGTCACCCGGAGGAGCGTGCCATGAAGAAGAAAGTCCTGATTGCCGTCGGCGTTCTGGTCGGCGTGGTCGTCCTTGGCGCAGCCTATGTAGGCGTCCGGGTCATGACCGAGATCTCGAAGATGACCCCCGTCGCCACCGGGGAGGTCGTGCCCGGTGTGTTCGCCCTCCGGGATGAATTCGTGAACCTCTACCTGGTGAAGGGGAGCGACGGGTACGTCATGATCGACGGCGGGAACAAGCCCGCCGCCGTGGAGGAGGGCCTCCGGAAACTCGGCATCCCGAAGGACGGGATCCGGGCGGTTTTCCTGACCCACTCCGACGACGATCACAAGGCGGCGCTGGCCGTCCTCGGCGAGGTGCCGCTCTACGTCGGTTCCGGGGAGGAGCGCATCATCACCGGGCCCGAGTACCGCATGTTCCGCATCAGACGGAACTCCCTCCCGGAGCGGCGCAGGCACGTCGCCGACGGCGAGACCGTCGACATCGCCGGGACAAGCGTCCGGGCGATCGCCACGCCGGGGCACACGCCGGGCTCGCTGTGCTACCTCGTCAACGGCCGCTGGCTCTTCACGGGCGACACGATCAGCCTGAAGGACGGCAGTGCGGGGCCCTTCGTGGACCTCTTCAACATGGACACGGCAACCCAGATCCGGTCCATCGGCAGGATCGCGGCCCTCGAGGGTGTCGAGGCGGTCTTCACGGGGCATCACGGGTATGCGAAGGATCATGCCGGGGCCTTCGCCGCCTGGCGGAAGTGACGCCGCCCGGCGCCGGAGCGCGACGACGGACGCCGCGGGGGTCCGGCAACTCCCCGTGGCGGGGACGCGGGAGAGGAATCACCGACATGAACAGGAAATTGTGGGGCTGGGCGTGGATCGCCTGTTGCGCGTTTTTGGTGTGCCAGCCGCTTCCGGCCCCGGCCTACGACAGCGGCGTGACGGTGCGGGTTCTGCTCAAGTCGACCGAGGCCGGCAACGGCCAGCCGCTGGAGTACCTGCGGACGGACCGGCCGGAGGTCACGGTGGCCATCGTGGAGATCGCCCCTGGGACCGAGACGGGGTGGCACCTGCACCGGATTCCCGTCTATGCCTACGTGATGGAGGGAACCCTGAAGGTCCTGATGGAAGGAGGCGCCGAGCGCACCTTCGAGAAGGGGCAGGCCGTCCTGGAAGTGCAGAACGTCGCCCACAACGGGGTGAACGCCGGCAAGGACACGGTCCGGCTGGTCGTCTTCTACACCGGTGCCCGGGACTTGCCCCTGGCGGAAAAGGTGACGCGCTGATCCGCGGGGCAGGCGGGTCGGCGTCCGCTCCTCCTCAGAACGTGTCGATGTCGATCCCGGCCTGCATGGCGATCCGGTAGGATTCCCTCTTGCAGTAGATGCCCGCGCCGAAGAGGACGACGGACACGACGAGGGCGAGGGCGAACCAGCCGATCCAGCCGGTCCACCCTTCCGGGGACGATCGCTTGGCGTAGGCATAAAAGAGGGCGGGGATGCTGATGATGGCCATCGTGAACCCGACGTGATACAAACGGTCGCCCGCAATCCACCAGCGGGCGGCCCGGGGCGACCGCCTCTTCATGTTCTCGTAGAGCGGATAGTCCCGCGAAGGGCTCATCGGGAGGGCGCCGGGGTTATTTCGTCTTGACCTTGTGGGTGTTGATCGTGGAGGCCGTCAGCCGGTCGCCCCAGCCCACGAGCTTCCCGTTGACGAAGACCACGGGGGTGCACTCCTCCTTCGCCGACAGGACCGTCACCCGCTTCTCTTCCGTCTGGTAATACAGGATGCTGACGCGCTCTCCCCCGACGGCCTCGTAGGACTCGCTCGCCGCGGGCGTCCCCATGATTTTCACCACGTCCGCCTGCGGCATCCCCACCTGGAGCCCCATCAGGTTCTCGTTGTTTGTCCGGATGGATGCCCCGCAGGCGCACACCAGCAGGGTACACATCATCATCACGAATAATTTCTTCATTTTACGATCCTCCCTCCAATCTCTGATGGTCACGATACCTGCCGATTACATATGGGCGAACCGGCAACAGATGACAAGAACAAAAATGATACAATCTCTATCTATTAGAAATAATTCAATAATATTGCAAATTGGCAGGGCTGGAAAAAGCCCTAAAATGCTTGACATATGGCTTCCGGAAGTGGAAAATGCGCCCTTAACAAGAACGACGTCGAACCCGATTGTGCGCTCATGCGGCTTGCCTTCAAACTTCGTTTTCCTCGCCGGCGGATGCTGCGGAGCCCCGAATCCCATGTCCATTTTCAAAACGGGGGAAAGACTAGCCCGGCATCATCGCAAGAAAGTCCCCGATGGCCAGACGGATGCGTGTGCCTTGCCCTGAGGGGAGTCACCGGCAGCAGGAAGCGGGGACCGACACGACGAAGAATCGACCACAGTATTTGAAACGCGAAATCGGAAAGGGGTTCACCATGAAACAGGGCATGTTCCGTCGCTGCACCCGCCCCGGGAAGGCTGGCCGGCCAGGGCCGGGGGGAGTCGGGCTCCTCGCGGTCCTGGCCGTTCTCATTTGCTCCCAGCCCTCCTTCGCCGAGGACCTGATGGGAGCCTGGGGGCTGGCCATCAAGAACGACCCCCGTTTCCTGGGGGCCCGGTACGAGCGGGACGCCTCCGTCGAAAAGTTCGTCCAGGCCCGGGCGGGACTCCTGCCGAGGCTGACGGCCCAGGGTTCCTACACCCAGACGCGGCAGAACATCGTCAGCAGCGACAACACCGTCTACGGCCAGGGGTCGTCGACCTTTCCAACCACCACCTACTCGGCCTCCCTGACCCAGCCCCTGTTCAACTTCGCTTCCTGGGCCAGCCTCCAGCGAGCGAAGGCGACGGTCAAGGGGGCGGACATGAAACTGGAAGCGGCCAGACAGGACCTGATGGTCCGTACGTCCAGAGGCTACCTGGGGGTCCTGGCCAGCCGCGACAACCTGGAGTTCCTGAGCGTCGAGGAGGCCGCGGTGGCCCGCTACCACGAGCTGGTCAGCGGCCGGTTTGCCTCGGGCCTGGCCTCGCGGACGGACTTCCTCGACGCCAAGGCGCGGTTCTCGGACGTCAAGGCGAGGAAGATCGCCGCCCGGAGCACCCTGGACGACGCCTTCCAGACCCTCCGGGAGATCGTCGGACAGGACGTCACGAAAATCTCCGCCCTCCGGGAGGAACTGCCGCTGGTCAGGCCGGATCCGGACAACGTCGACACCTGGATCGACGCCGGGCTGAAGCAGAATCCCTCCCTGGAGGTGCAGCGGCAGGCCGTGGAGGAGGCCCGTCAGGAGGTGAGCCGGCAGCAGGCGGGTCACTACCCCTACCTGAACCTGGAGGCCAACTACGACCGGACCAAGACGGAAGGCACCCTCTTCGGGGGCGGCAGCGAGGTGGAGACGGCCAGCGCCCTCGTCCGCCTCAGCGTTCCCCTCTACGAGGGAGGCATCGTCAGCTCCCGCACGCGGGAAGCCCGGGGCCTGTACCAGGTCGCCGTCCAGGAGGAGGAGCGCCAGACCCGGGCTGCGAAGAAGGAAACCCGGGCGGCCTTCCTGGGGGTGGCCAGTTCCATCGACCGCGTGCAGGCCCTCCGGGAGGCCGTGGAGGCCCAGAAGCTCGTCCTGGAGGCCAAGAAGGAAGGGTACCGGTCCGGTCTCTACACGATCCTGGCCGTCCTGGACGCGGAGCGGGACCTCTACCGGGCGCGCCGTGATTACGCGGTGGCGCGCTACGACTACGTTATGAACAGCCTGCGCCTGAAGGTGTCGGTGGGCACCCTGACCGAGGCGGACCTCGCCTCCGTCAACGACTGGCTCGAGGCGGAGCGGTAAGCACCCCGGCAGGGCCGGAAATCCAGCGGTTCCCCGCGGAGGAGAAGATCCATGTGGCGACTGAAGAACAGGAAAAAGGGCTCGGACGCAGCGAAGAAGACCGGGAAAGGGAGCGGCAGGAAGCACCGCCCCTTCCAGTTCGAAGCCCTGGAGCCGAGACTTCTCCTCTCCGCGGACATCGGGCTCGCCGTGGACGACCTCGAGGCGATCCCGGGGATCCTCCCCCCGGTGATCGAAGAGGCCAGCCACGCGGAGGTCGACGCTGTCCTGGCCGGTGACGGCCTCGACCCGGCGGCGGGGGAGCCGACCAACGGAGATGGGACGAAGCAAGCCGTTGTCCCGGCTCCGGCGGCGATGGAGGCGTCTCCCGCCGACCCGCAGGTCCCGGCGGCCGATGCCGGGACGGACCTCCCGGCTCCGGCGGCGGTCCTTCCCTCCGAGAGCGGACGCTGCGAGGTGGTCATCGTCGATCCCTCCGTCCCCGACTACCAGGCCCTCGTCGAGACCCTGATCCGGGACTCGGCCAAGGACTGGTCCCTGGCGGCCGTGGCGGAAGCGGAACGGCCGCAGGCCGACGCGGACCGGACAACCGACGGCGGGACGGATCCCGCCGACAGGACGGGCATTTTCGTTTACTGCCTCGACGGCGACCGCGACGGCATCGCGCAGGTCTCGGAGATCCTGAAGCAGTACGCCGGCCTCGACGCCGTGCACATCCTCTCCCACGGCGGGGAGGGCGAGATGAGCCTGGGGACCTCCGCCCTGCTCCAGGGGGTCCTGGAGTCCCGGGCCGCGGACATCACGGTCTGGGGGCAGTCCCTGAAGGGCACCGGCGACATCCTCCTCTACGGCTGCGACGTGGCCGCGGGGGAGACGGGCGTCCGGTTCGCCGGGACCCTGGCCTCCCTGACCGGCGCCGATGTCGCCGCCTCCACGGACAAGACGGGGAACGCGGCGGCCGGCGGTGACTGGGACCTGGAGCACCGGACGGGTGTGATCGAGACTGCGGCGCTGTTTTCGGACGGCGACGGCGGCTACCGCCACCTGATGCAGGACTTCGTCAGCACGGCGACCAACGAGGCCTTCACCGGCACGACCCAGGGCGACAACTACATCTTCTCCGACGGCTGGGGCACGGACACGATCAGCGAATCGGGACTCTCGGGAACGGACACCCTGAACTTCTCGGCCGTGACCGCCGATCTCACCTTCACCATCCACGATGACGGCACCCTTTCCGTAACAGACGGTACCAACAGCCTCTCCCATGTCGCCGGCATCGAAAGAATCGTCAGCGGCTCCGGCAGCAATACCCTGATCGGCCCGGATGGCGGGGCCACCTGGTATCTGTCCGGCGACAACACCGTCACGCTCGGTGCCTGTACCTTCAGCGGCGTCCAGCATCTGAAGGGATCCGCCACCGGAGCGGACACCTTTGTCATCCAGGACAATGCCAGATGGTCCGGGACCATCGACGGCGGAGGCGGTACCGATACCCTGGATGCCGGTCCCGTCAGTGCGGGATTGCTCTTCACGATCAACACGGACGGAAGCGTTGCGCTCTCGACCGCCCCGGATACGTGGTCTGCCCTCGGCCTCATCCCCCAGGAGGTGCTCTCGCTCCTTACGGACGGCATCTCGATCGAGAATGTCACGAACATCAGCAGACTGATCGGCGGGAGCGGGGACAACAGCTTCGCCTTCCAGGACGGCACGACTTTCACGGGCACGATTGACGGCGGAGCCGGCGCGCTCAACACCCTGGACTACTCGGCCTGCACCGGTCCGGTGACCGTGAACTTCACGAGCCGGACCGCCACGGGAACGGGCGGATTCGACCACATCAATCGCATCCTGGGCAAGAAGGACAAGCTGACCGTCACCGGGGCCGCCGACAACGTGACCGTGGCCTACTCCGACGACCAGGGGGTGATTGCGAACCTGCTGAGCTACGTCGGACTCCAGGCCATCGAGGGCACCCCCGGCAACGATGTCCTGACGGGGAATGAGGGGATCAATGTTCTCTACGGCCAGGCAGGGGACGATCTCCTGATCGGAGACAAGCCCGGCGTAGCCGGCGCCATGGACACCTACATGTTCGCGGATGGCTGGGGCGCCGACACGATCGTGGAGGAGACCGACGGCGGCCTCGATATCCTGGACTTCACGCTGTGCAGCGCAGACCTCACCTTTACCATCCATGCGGACGGCACGGTCAGCGTCACCGACGGCACCAACAAGGTCTTCAAGACGGCGAACATCGAGGTCCTCATCGACGGACAGGGCAACGACAAGTTCGTCTTTGAAGACGGCGCGACCTTCAACGGCGTCATCGGCAAGCCCAACTGGCTCGACAAGCTCTTGGGCAGCAGCCCGATCGACTACGGATTCAACACCCTGGACCTCTCCGCCTACACCACCCCGGTCTACGTGGATCTGGGCATCACGATTCCCTACCTGGAGCAGGTCCTCTGGCAGCAGGCCTGGAGGACCGACGTCTCTTCCGCGATCGTTCCCTATTTCAGCAACCTCTCCAACGTCATCGGCGGTTCCGCCGCCGACGTCATCATGGGGAACGACTCGGCCAACGTCCTGAAGGGCGGGGGGGGGGATGACACGATCTTCGGCCGCCGGGGAGCCGACACCCTGGACGGCGGACTGGGCGACGACGTCCTCTTCGGAGCGTTCAGCGAAACGGATCTGGTGGCCATCATCACGATGCTGGCCGGAGACCCGGCCGCGATCGCGGACCAGTTCCAGCTGGACCCCATGGCGCTCGCCCAGCATGTCCTGGCCGGCGGCACCATCCAGAGCTACATCTCCAAGATCCTGGCCGGAGAGGGGGACACGGTGACGTATGCCGAGGCTTCGGGCGCGGTGACCGTGGACCTGGGCGTGACGTTTACCGAGGAAGACCTGCTGAACCTGCTCGCGCTGGAGCCGGAAGACATCGATGGCGGGAGCATTTTGCCCCACAGCGATGGTGCCGCCGGTCACGACTATATCATCGGCATCCACAACGTCATCGGCTCCAAATACGACGACGTCCTCAAGGGGAATCTTTTCGACAACACCCTCAAGGGAGGCGAAGGCAACGACACCCTGGAAGGCGGTCTGGGATCGGACACCCTCATCGGCGGGCTTGGGGACGATACGCTGGACGGCGGCGATTCCTGGGTCGGCGACGGCAATCTCCTGGGGGACCGGGACATCGCCTCCTACATCGACGCGACCGACGCGGTCAGGGTCGATCTCAATGTCGTCGGGGCCCAGGACACCCGGAAATGGGAGATCTTCTACCACGAAAACGATGCTGTCGGCGGCCTGGTCGAGGGACAGGAATACGAGGTCGTGGTGGTCGACGGGAATACCTTCCAGCTCAAGAGCCGCAGCGGCGATGCGATCGACCTGGTTCTGGCGCCCCCCGGCGGTGCGCACAGCTTCAGCTATGACGGGGGTACGGCCTCCTTCACCCCGTCCACGCCGGGTTCGATCGACTACGCCGCCAACACCTTCAAGATCATCGGTCACGGCTTCACGGAAGGGCAGGTGATCACCTACGACGCCAAGGGAAACGACGGCATTGGCGGGCTGACCGACGGTCAGAGCTACAAGGTCGTCAGGGTGGACGACAACGTCTTTTCCCTGAAAGACATGACAGAAGTAGCTGTCGTTTTGGCTCTTGTTGCGCCCACCGGCACCCACAGCTTCGACAAGCAGGGGGTTGAGAAGTCCTTCACGCCTTCCAGCGGAGTGAACTACACGACCAACACCTTCACGATCACCGGCCATGGATACACGAACGGCGACATCGTGACCTACGGCGCCGGCGGCGCGAAGGCCTACACCAGCCAGGGCATGGGCCGGGACACCCTGAGCAGAATGGAGGGGCTGACCGGGTCCAATTATGACGACGTCCTGATCGGTACGGATGCCCACAACATCATCGTGGGCGGGGCCGGCAACGATTTCCTGGTGAGCGGCAAGGGCTACGACGTCGTGACCGGCGGGGCCGGGAGCGACACGATTTCCTATGAAGGCTTCGATACCGGGGTGTTCGTCAACCTCTGGGACCCCTACCCGCAGATCATTACCACCGGCGTGGATACCGTCACCCTCAAGGAGATCGAAAACGTCATCGGCTCGGACTTTGACGATGTCCTGATCGGTGATTTCGGGAACAACCTGCTGGACGGCGGATACGGCAACGACTGGCTGACCGGAATGACGGGCTCCGATGTCTACCGGTTCCGGGACGGCTGGGGGAGCGACAAGGCGATCGACGACATCGAGGCCTTCCTGGACGAGATCGACCAGGCCGACGTGATCGACACGGTGGGGGACTGGCTGACGCAGGCCGCCGATTGGCTGTCGAATGCCATGGACAAGATCGATGTCCTCGACATCCTGGACCAGGCCCAGGAGAAGTCCGCCGAGAAGATCCCCGACAAGCTCGACTTCTCCCTGACCACCGCCGACCTCCGGGTCGGGATTCACAACTACGGAGATGTTTCCGTCCGCTACGGTGCGAACGAGATCGTCGAGGCCTCCGAGATAGAGATCATTGTAACCGGCGGCGGCAGCGATACGTTCAAATTCGATGACGGCGCATCGTTCAACGGTACCCTCGACGGCGGCGGGGTCAATTACGACAAGCATCCCGATGCCCTCCCCGACGTGAACACCCTCGACTATTCGGCCTACACGACGTCGATCGTCGTGGATCTGCTGGCCCCGGAGGATGGAAAACCCGGAGCGGCCCAGGGAACCAAAGGGGTCTACAATATCCACAACGTGATCGGCGGCAGTGCGGACGATACCCTGCAGGGCTCCGACACGAGCAACCTGCTGATGGGCGGGGCCGGCAACGACCTCATCGAGGGCCGGGGCGGGGATGACACGCTCGAAGGCGGCGTGGGAAATGACGCCCTGGTCGGCGGGGAGGGCTTCGACATGGCCTCCTACGTCTTCAGCACGGCAGGCGTCACCGTCGACCTGAGCCTGGGAGGAACGCAGCAGAATACGGTCGGCGCCGGAACGGACGTATTCGACAGCATCGAGGGTGTGGTCGGATCGGATTACGCCGACATCCTCAAAGGCGACGACACAGACAACATGCTCGTCGGCGGTAAGGGGAACGACACGATCGACGGCGGTGCCGGCAACGATTTCCTCTCCGGCGACGCGGGCGACGACAGCCTGACCGGCGGGGCCGGCGACGACATGATCGAGGGCGGCATCGGCAACGATGTCCTGGACGCCGGCGAGGGGAGCGACACGGCCTCCTATATCTACCCGGGAAGCGCCGTCACGGTGGATCTGGTCCTGACGGTTTCGCAGAACACGATCGGCGCGGGGTGGGACACCCTGCTCGGTTTCGAAAATCTCATCGGCTCCCAGCAGGGCGACATCCTCCGGGGGACGGACGGGGACAACATCCTGACCGGCGGCAAGGGGAACGACACCCTCTACGGCCTGGACGGGAATGACATCCTGCTCGGCGAGCAGGGCGACGACACCCTTTACGGCGGCCTGGGCGAAGACATCCTGGCCGGCGGAGAGGGGAATGACTACATCGACGGTTATGTCCTGGGCGGGGACGCCGCCGACGACATCGACACCGCCTCCTATGCCGAGGCGCCAAGCGGCGTGACCGTCGACCTGAGAATCGCGGGGGTGCAGGATACCGGAGGTGCCGGCATTGATACCCTCGTCAATATCGAAGGGCTGCTGGGGTCCGACTACGACGACGTCCTGATCGGCGATGCCGAGGACAACCTGCTGTTCGGCCAGGCCGGGGACGACATCATCGAAGGCGGGATGGGCGACGACACGATCTTCGGCGGAGAGGGTTTCGACTATGCCTCCTATGCGCTCTCCACGAAACCCGTCTTTGTTGACCTCGGCATCACCTGGGAGCAGGAGACCGGGGACGATACCGGCTGGGATTCACTCTCCGGCGTCGAAGGCCTGTTCGGCTCGGCCTACAACGACGCCCTCACCGGGAACGACGAGGACAACATCATCATCGGAGGCTCCGGCGCGGACGAACTGGACGGTGCCGGGGGATCCGATACGGCCTCCTACACGACCGCCCTCATCGGCCTCACGGCCGACCTGAGCGCTGCGATAGCAGTCAACACCGGCGATGCCGCAGGCGATACCTACGCCTCCATCGAGAACCTGGTCGGCTCCCCCTTCGATGACGTGCTGTACGGCGACACCAACAGCAACGTCCTGACCGGGGGCGAAGGGGCGGATCATATCTACGGCGGGGAAGGGAATGACACACTCAAGGGCGAGGCCGGCGACGATGAACTTCACGGCGGATTGGGAGACGACCTCCTGATCGGCGGCGCCGGGGCCGACGCCTTTTTCGGAGACGAAGGGTCCAACACGGCCTCGTACCAAAACGCGGCGGACGGCAACGTCGGCGACGACACCACCGGCATTACCATCAACATGAACATCCCCTCTGCCAACACCCGTGAAGCCGTCGGCGACACCTTCACCAGCATCCAGAACATCGAAGGCTCGGCAGGCGACGACATCCTGATCGCGAGCAACGGCGGGGTCAAACTCTACGGTCTGGCCGGCAACGATCGGCTGACCGGCGGAGCGGGCAGCGACGAACTCTACGGCGGAAGCGGGGACGACCTCCTGGAAGGGGGCCTGGGCGACGATATCCTCCTCGGCGGCGCCGGGGCCGACAAGCTCTATGGAAACCTGGAAAACAGCACTGGGACCGGCGGCGTGGACACCGCCTCCTACGCCAGCGAGGACGCCACCGAGGGCGTGACGGTCGATCTCAGCACCGGGACAGGGTCCGGGGGCGATGCGGAGGGAGACACCCTCAAGCACATCACCAACCTCGTCGGGACCGCCTACAACGACGAACTGATCGGGGATGCCGCCGGCAATCGTCTCCAGGGCGGATCAGGCGACGACATCCTGGAAGGGAAGGGCGGCGACGACATCCTGGACGGCGGCGAGGGAGGGGATTTCGCCTCTTACGCCAATGCCTCCCTGGGGGTCACGGTCGATCTCGCGATCACGACGGCGCAGGTCATCAATGTCGACGAGGGGAGCGACACGCTCACCGGGATTGAGAACCTCGT
>JBFYXW010000080.1:0-3013 GCA_041310335.1 Syntrophaceae bacterium
CTCGCGGAACCAGCCGTGTCCCACGATGTGGGGGAGGCGCTGCAGGGTGCCCACGTCGGCGATGAAGGCGACGCGGGTCTCCCGGACGCTGAAGAGGGCGTCCCGGGAGGCGATCCGGATGTCGCAGGCGCAGACAAAGTCGACGCCGCCGCCGATGCAGTGGCCGTGGATGGCGGCGATTACGGGCTTGCGGCACCGCTCGATGGCGTTGATGCCCTCCTGGGCCTCCAGGATCATGCCTCGGAACCGCTCGCGCGTGGCGGTGCTGGAGTCCGCGCAGGCCCCGCCGAGCTCGGCCAGGTCGGTCCCGGCGGTGAAGCTCTTGCCCTCGGCCCGGATCACCACGACCCACACGTCCGGGTCGCGGTCGAAGTCGGCGAACAGCTTCGCCAGCCCCTGGTAAAAGGCGAACCCCATGGCGTTGCGCTTCTGCGGCCGGTTCAAGATCAGCCAGGCAATGTGCCCATCCTTTTCCACTTTGAAAATGTCGTCAAAAGACATGGCTCCTCCTTCACGCGAATGATGGCGGGATCCCGCTTCCGGGGCCTCCGCCGGATGTCAGGCGGAAAACCGCTGGTTTATGCGCCGGCGATCCCTGCCGCGCATCATATGCCAATCGGGAGGGTTGCTCAAGGGATAATGGGGGGACCGGCTCGGGGGCTCCCCTCTTTTCTCCATCTTGACAACCGGCGTCCCGCTAGCGGATAGATAAACCAGAAAACACGAATTTCTTACCGGGGAATGCCCATGAAGCGGACTTGGCTCGGATTCGTCGTGTCGCTGGCGTTTATCCTGTCGGGCTGCGGGACCGTCGTGTACCAGGTCCGTCCTGACGCCCCGCCGATGATGGGGTACGAAGAGGCCATGGAGGCCATGGAGCTGGCACTGTCCATGATGAATAAAGGCAAATTTGTCGACGTCACGATGATCGATGGCGGAATCATGACGAAAAGCGGATACATAACATACTCAAACCCGTTCATAATCCGTTATGGCGACGTAGGACGGCAGGTTCGGAAACTGGAAGAAAAAGAGTACCATGTTCGTGCTGCGGCCATGCATATTAGTTATGGAACTTCCTCGGAGACCTTCTCCTGGCGTTCCCTGAAAGACGCCCGCCTCTTCGTCGACGCCGCCTACATCCTGTCAGCGGAATCCCGCCGGACGGCCAGGGCGCCCGGGAAAGCGAGAAAGGCCCCTTCGCTTCTGCAGACGGCCAAGAAGGAGGAACCGGCTCCTACGGCCACGGCAGCCCCGCCGGTAGTTCAGGTTTCCTCCAAGACACCGACGCCCCCGCCGGTTGCTACGGCCCCGGCAAAAGCACCGGAGCCCTTCCCCGTCGCCCGGACCCCCGTCGAGCCGCCGAAGCCGGCGGTTCCAAAGGCACCGGCGAAGCGGGTCGAGGAACCCGCAACGGCACCCGTCGAGCCGGCCATGGTCCGGCCCGCCAAGCCACCGGTGAAGGTCGCGGCCCGGCCAAAGGCCACCCCGAGAGAGGAACCACCGCCGACAATCACCATCACCTCGCCTGACGTGACGCGGGCGGTCCGGATCGCCTCCCGGCAGACGGGCATCCTCGTCACCGGCGTCGCGGAAAGTCTGGTCGGCATCTACGAGGTCACCGTCAACGGTCAACCGGCGGAACTCGACGAGAAGGGAAACTTCTCCCGAGAGCTGTTCCTGAAGGTCGGGGAGAACCGAATCACCGTCGCCGCGAGCGATATCCGCGGCCGGACCGCCGTTCGGGCATTCTCCATCCACCGGGAGAGCGGCCGGGTGATGCAGGCCCGGAAGGAAGTCCTGGTCCCTGATGAGGGGATCGGCGCGACGACCTACCACGCCCTGCTCATCGCCGTGCAGGACTATGCGAGCGGCGACATCGCGCGGCTGGAAAACCCGATCGCCGACGCCCGCCGGCTGAAGGACGTGCTCACGAGCGACTACACTTTCGATCCGGCCAACGTGGTCGTCCTGGAAAACCCGGACCGGCGGACGATCTTCAAGACGCTCCAGGCCATGAGAAAGCGCCTCACCGGTAGGGACAGCCTCCTCATCTTTTACGCCGGTCACGGCATGTGGATGGAGGACATGAAGCAGGGGTTCTGGCTCCCCCGGGACGCTTCCGGGATCCACGACCCTGCGGACTGGATCCCCAACAGCACGATCCGGGACTACATCAAGGCCTTCCAGGCGAAGCACGTCCTCCTGGTCGCCGACGCCTGTTTCGGCGGGGGGATCTTCAAGGTCCGGGACGCCTTTCCGCGGCGCGACCTTGCCGTCGAGAAGATCTTCGAGCTGAACAGCCGCAAGGCCATCACCAGCGGTTCGCTGAAGACCGTCCCGGACCGCAGCGTCTTCGTCGAGTTCCTGGTCAAGCGATTGAAGGACAACCGGGATCCCTATCTCGACTCCCAGAAACTGTTCACCAGCCTCCGGGAGGCCGTGATCAACAACAGCCCCACCGGCCAGACTCCCCTCTACGGCGCCATCAGCGAAGCGGGGGACGAGGGGGGCGACTTCGTCTTCGTCCGGAAGTGATGGATACTTCCTTCACACCTGGACCCTTGTGTTGAGTATTTTGTACCCACCGGGGCATTGAAAGGGAATACGTCCAGCCACCGCTAACCGCTATAAATGTAAGTTGTTTCAAGTTGTTGTCCCGTTAATGCCCCGTTGGCATACACCCTGCAGTCACAATCGGAAAAGGGATCCGGCCGCTTCTGCGGTTCACCGGAAGCAGAATGGCGAACCGGCTCCCGTTTCCACTCCGCTTTGGATCTAGGAGGAGAGGAAGATGAAGAACCCCGGTTACTCGCGGCTGTCCGCCGGGCCCTCGTCGGGCCCGGGGCATTCCAGGTCCCTCCTGGGGCTCGTGGCCCTGCTTGCCGTCTTCACGCTGTCGGCCTGCTATCCTGCTCACTACCGGGAGGTTTCCCGGACGGGACCCGGAGAACCCGTGGTCAGGGAGCGGGCCCCCCAGACCCAGGTCTATTTCTACCCGAAACAGGGCCAG
>JBFYXW010000081.1:0-9734 GCA_041310335.1 Syntrophaceae bacterium
CCGCGGGTTTCCGGGGACCGCCGCCTCTCTCGGTGCGTGGCCGGCAAATCAGCCCCTCCACGAAAAGCCCGTTTCACGGACCTTCAACGTTTTTTCCGTCTCCACGCCACCCAGCCGTAAATCACCAGGTTGACCCCCACCACGGCAAACCCGAGCAGGATCTGGTGCCGGCGGGTCAGGCCCGCCGGGTAGATCAGCCCCCCCGCGACCCGGTCGACGAAATCCGGGGAGGCCGGAGCGAAGCCCGCCCCCCGGAGGCCTTCCTCGAAAAACGTGAGCGGGCAAGTCCAGCCGGCCCACTCCACCAGGGCGGCCCAGGCAACGGCGGGAAGGTGGATCCAGCGCCACCGCGGCCAGCGGAGGGCGAGGAGACCGCCGAAGACGGCAAACAGGATGAAGGCCCCGTGGAACAGGACGATCCCGTCAGCCAGAATGGGCCCCATCGGCCGCCTCCTGCCGGCTCAGCGCCGGGACTTTCCCCCCGCTCCGCGGGGAGGGGCTTTCAGCGTGACGGGAAGCGGCGGCGACGCCTCCCCCTGCGGGGGGGCGGGGTCGCCGGCGTAGCGGACCTCCTCCAGGAAGAGGCCCGACGGCGGCGCCGTCAGCCGCGCCGGCAGGTCCGAGCGTTCCGCCAGCATCCGTCGCAGGTCCTCGGCCCGCAGTTTTCCCCGGCCCACCTCCACGAGAGTTCCCACCATGCGCCGTACCATCTTCCAGAGAAAGTGAGAGCCCCGGACCCGGAACAGGATCAGGTCTCCCCGTTCCTGAAACGCCGCGCTCTCGACCTTGACCCGGGGGGACGTCTTCCCATCGGTCCGGCGGTCGGCGAAGGAAGAGAAGTCGTGAAACCCCTCGAAGATCCCGGCGGCGGCCTGCATGGCCGCCAGGTCCAGGCGGTCCCGGACCCACCAGACGTAGCGCTTGCCGAAGGCGGTCCGCTCCCGGGACAGGACATAAAGGTAACTCCTGGAAACGGCGTCCCGCCTGGCGTGAAAACGCGGGTCCACCTCCCCGGCGCGGAGGATGCAGATCCCCGCCGGCAGGAGATCGTTGAGGCCCTGGCGAAGCCTGTCCGGGGTCATCCGGCGGGGCGCGACGAGATGGGCCACCTGCCCCAGGGCGTGGACCCCCGCATCCGTCCGCCCGGATCCCTGGACTTCCACGGGGCCGCCGAAGAGCTCCCGGGCCGCCGCGATCAGCGTCCCCTGGACCGTCCGGGCGTTCTCCTGGACCTGCCAGCCCCGGTAGCCGGTCCCGTCGTATTCGATGTCGAGGCGGTACTTGATCATGTCGAAACGCTCCTCAGCGTGCCTTCTGTTCTCCCCGTCGGCTATGGCTGTTCGTCTTCCGGTGTCGGCCCCGGACCGGCCAGGAAGGTCATCCCGAGCAGACCCCGCAGGTATCCGCCCTTGCTCCCCTTCTGCAGCTCGCCGCCGGGCCGGAGGGTTGTGACGGCCGCCTGGCCGACGATCTGCTTTCCCCCCGATCTTTTCGTTCCCTTCGTCCGGACGCTCCAGAAGTTGTGAAACACGAGGAGCGCGCCGTCGTGCTCCCCCATGTAGAGCATGATGTGGCCCCGGAGGTACAGGAGCGTCAGGTAGGGAATCCCGTCCCGCCGGATCGCCCACTCCTTGTCCGCCGGCTTCAGGGCGGACAGGTCGACCCAGTGCCCCCCCTTCCGGGCCTGGTCCTTCGAGTTCCGGGGAAGCCAGATGCCGAAGGGCGCGAAGAGGTCCCGGATCATGGCGGAGCAGTCGCGGTTTTCGTACATCCCGCCCCAGCCGTAGGGTTGGCCCGCCAGGGCGTTGGCCACCCGGGCCAGGTTCCTCCGGGTGAGCGGCAGGGGCTTGGGGGCGGCCGCCCCTTCCGGGAGCAGGACCTCCCGGGGGACCGCCCATCCGTTCTCGTCCGCCACGGCCGTGAGGATGCGGTATCCGTTTTCGCCCCTTCCCTTCTCCGGGAACATCGTCCCCAGGGACGCCTTGAAAAGGAAACGGCCCTCCGCGTCGCGGAGCGGGGTTTCGTCGCGCAAGACCGCTGCATAGCGTCCCGTCTCCCAGCGACGGACGAACACCTCGTCCACCAGGGCGGCCTCCCGGGCGGGGATCCACCCGTAGGTGAACCCCGTCTCCGCCAGGAGCCAGGCGCCGTCCGCGCTGACGTGGGAAATCCACAGGGGGGTGTTGGCCGGCACCAGGGTCTGCTGGAACCGGTCGAAGGGATAGTCGCAGGCGCCGGGGCCGCTGGATCGGAAATAGGGCCTCACCGTGGGGATGGTCCGCATGTGGGTGTGGACCAGGGTGATGGCGCGGCGGCCCGCGTTGGGGTAGCCGTCCAGTTGCGCGTTGGCGCGGACCTGCCGCATCCAGTCCGGATCGTGGGGCCGCCGGTTCTCCGCATAGCCGGCCACGCGGGAAGCCTCGCGGAACTCCTCCTCCACCTCGCCCCGGGCATAGCGGGGCGCGCCGCGGTGCCAGGGCGAGAAGAACCGGGTGTTGTAACGCAGATCCCGCCGGAACTGGTCCTCCGGCGAGAGGAGAAGCGCGTCGGCAGAGGTTTCCTCCAGGTACAGACGGTGATCCTGATGCAGGTCCCGGATGTCCCGGATCGGGTCGGCGGGGGCCGCGAGGACCACCAGCAGAACCGCCCAGGCCATCCAGAGGCTCGTGGGGGACATGATCCGCTCCGGAAGGTCGTGACCGTCCCGGGGCCGGTTCCGGCGACGGGGACAGTGATCGCTTTTAACATATCGACATGCAAACGACAATAGCGGGCGGGCGGACCCGGGCGGACAAAAGGATTGAAATGCGGAGGAAAACACTGCTATGATGGCGCCGAATCCAGAGAAAGGGGGATCAGGCGATGATCTCGGCCGGCCAGTTGAAGCAGTTCGATTTCTTCCAGGAGTTCAGTGACGCGGAATTGGAGAAACTTGCGGGGATCGCGGAAGAGCAGTCCTACCCGGCAGGGGCACAGATGTACAAGAAGGGGGACCCGGCGGCAAACCTGTACCTGGTCACCAAGGGAAAGATCATCCTGGTCCTGGACAGCTACGTAGGCCCCCACAAGCCGCCGCTGCAGGTCACGCTGGACATCATCACGAAGGGCGAGTCGATGGGCTGGTCCGCCGTGGTGGAACCCTATATCTTCACCCTGGGGGCCCTGTGCATCGACGAATCGTCCTTCATCGCCATCAACGCGCCGAAGCTCCGGGAATTCATGGAGGAAGACTGCACGCTGGGCTTCAAGGTCATGAAGTGCATCGCCAAGGTCGTGGCGTCGCGCCTCAACCACACGAGGATCATCCTGGTGGGCGAGCGGGGGCTCTCCCATCTCTCCGAATACTGAGAAGGAGATTCACCATGTCCGGGCAGCCCGTGCGCATCTTCGGCAAGGCGGGGTGACCACACACGGACCGGGCCAGGGAGGCCTTCGGAAACCGGGCGGTCTACGCGGATGTCAAGTCCGATACCCAGGCACTTCAGGACATGCTGGCCCTGACGGGAGGAACCCGCCGGGTGCCGGTCATCGTGGAGGGGGAAAAGGTCACCGTCGGCTACGGCGGGACGTGAGGCGTGTAGGGCCGCCGGCGGCGGGCCCAAAAGAGCACGGTTGAAGGATCAGGCCATGAAGAACGCAGGGATGGATACCATTCTGGAAAGGGCGATCCGGAACGAGGAGGAGGCCTACCGGTTCTACCTGCAGCTTCACGAACTGGTGGATGACCCGGAGGCCAGGGACACTCTCCGCTTCCTGGCGGACCAGGAGCAGGCGCACAAGGCCTACCTGATGAAATACCGGGAGGCGGGCTTCTACGAACTGACGGCGGACACGAGCCGGATCACCGACTACAAGGTGGCCGAGCACGCGGAAAGACCGGAGATCAAGAAGGGCATGACCACGCGGGACGTCTACCTCGTGGCGGCCACCAAGGAACTGGCGGCCCACAACCTGTACAAGGAACTGGCGGCCATTCATCCCGGCGGCCCCGTAAAGGACATGCTGCTCCGGATGTCCCGGGAGGAACTGAAGCACAAGGAAAAGGTCGAATACCTCTACACCAACACTGCCTTCCCGCAAACCGCGGGAGGGTAGGACAGACATCGGCATTCCAGCCTGGAGCCTTCGCGGGGGACCGGAGCGGCCGGATCCCCGGCGAAGGCGTTTTTTATGGTCCCGGACCGGAGCGCGGTCCGGCACCGTCCCGCCGCGTGTGACCGCGGGTGGGGCGGAAACACTCAAGGGAGGTCTGACATGCGATCACAAAGGCATCTCTTCTTCCTGCTCCTGGCCGTGGCGGCGCTCGTCGCCCCGGGTATCCCGTACGCCGCGGTCCACGCGGCCCCGGCACCCGTGCCACCCGTGGCCGGCGGCTTCGCCGACCTGGCGGAGCGGCTGAGCCCGGCGGTGGTCAACATCAGCACCACGAAAACCGTGACGGGCCGGGGAATCCAGCCTTTCGGCAACCAGCCCCAGGGACCCTTCGGGGACGATTTTTCCCGCCGTTTCTTCGGCAATCCCCCGAACCGGGAGTTCCGCCAGCGGGGCCTCGGCTCCGGGTTCATCATCTCCCGGGACGGCTACATCCTGACCAACAACCACGTCATCGCGGGGACCGACAAGATCCGGGTGAAACTGGCCGAGGGGAAGGAGTACCCTGCGGAGATCGTCGGGCGCGACGCCAACACGGACATCGCCCTCATCAAGATCCAGCCGGAAGGCGATCTTCCGACGGCCGTCCTGGGCGATTCGGACAAGCTCCGGGTCGGCGACTGGGTCCTGGCCATCGGGAACCCCTTCGGGCTGGAGCAGACTGTGACGGCGGGGATCGTGAGCGCCAAGGCGCGCTCCATCGGCGCCGGCCCCTACGACGACTTCATCCAGACGGACGCCTCCATCAACCCCGGCAACTCCGGCGGCCCCCTGTTCAACCTGAAGGGAGAGGTCGTGGGGATCAACACCGCCATCGTGGCCCAGGGACAGGGGATCGGCTTCGCCGTCCCCGTCAACATGGCGAAGGAGATCTACCGCGACCTGAAGACGAAGGGCCGGGTGACCCGCGGCTGGCTCGGCGTCTCCGTTCAGGACCTGACGGAGGAGATGGCCTCCAGCCTGAAAATCGAGGGCCGGCGGGGCGCCCTTGTGGGGGATGTCTTCCCCGGCGAGCCGGCGGACCGGGCGGGCATCCGGACCGGCGACGTGATCATTGAAATCGCGGGCAAGCCGGTGCGGAACACCCATGACCTCCTGCGCCAGGTGGCCACCCTCGCGGTGGGAAAGAAAGCGGCCCTCCGGATCGTCCGGGACGGACGGGAACGGACCGTCGAGGCAACCGTCGGGGAGCGCAAGGATGTCCGTGAACTCGCCCGCGGCAGGGAGGGAAGCGAGCGCTTCGGGATGACCGTCCAGGAACTCACGCCCGAAATGGCGCGCCATTTCGGGATGGCCGAGAAGGCCGGCGTCGTGGTGACCCGGGTGACCGAGGGAGGCGCCGCCGACGAGGCGGGCCTCCAGCCCCAGGACATCATCCTCCGGGTCAACCGGACACAGATCCGGTCCCTCCAGGATTACCTCCGGGCAACGGCGGACGGGAAAGAGAGCGAGTCGCTGATGCTGCTCGTCCGCCGGGGTGAAAGCAACTTCTTCGTGACCCTGGAAAAGCCGAAATCGAAGTGAAGGAGGCAGGAAACGCATGGAACTTCGCGCTGTGGTGAAGGCGAGGCGGAGCATCCGCCAGTTTAAGAAAGAATCGGTTCCCCGGGCGCTGATCGAGGAGATCCTCCGGGATGCCCGGTACGCTCCCTCCTGGGGAAACACCCAGCCCTGGGAAATCTTCGTCGTCACCGGGGAGACCCTGGAGGCCTTCCGGGAAGGAAACCGGGAGCGCTTCCTCCAGGGAATGCCCGTCGCCCCGGAAGCCCCGATGCCCCAGGAATGGCCTGAATCCCTCAAAAAGCGCTACATGGGCACCGGGCGCAGCGTCCTGGAGGCCCAGTCGATCCCCCGGGAGGACAAGCAGGCGCGGCTCGACTATGCGGTGCGCATGTTCTCCCTCTTCGACGCCCCGGTCCTCCTGGTCCTGTGCACCGACGGCCGCCTGCCGGAGGGATACGCCATGCTGGACTGCGGGATCCTTCTCCAGACCATCTGCCTCCTGGCGGCGGACCGGGGCCTGGGAAGCTGCATCCTGGCCTGCGCGGCCGGTTACCCGGACCTGATCCGGAAGCTCCTTCCCGTCCGGGCGGACCAGCGGGTCGTGGTCGGCGCGGTCCTCGGCTGGCCCGACGAAGAAGCGTCCCTGAACCGCTTCCCGAGGGAACGGGCGGATCTGGAAGAAATCGTCACGTGGGTGGGGAAATCATGAAGCCGGCAATGGATCACGCGCCGCAAGTCCGCACGGAAGTCATCGACGGAGCCAGCCTGAATTATCTCCACTACGAGGGAAGCGGTCCCGACGTGGTCATGCTCCACGCCACGGGCTTCCTCCCCTGGCTGTGGCATCCCATCGCCCGGGAACTGGCTCCGCCCTGCCGCGTCCTAGCCCCCTACTTCTGCGACCATCGCCCGGCGGACCCGGACAATGGAGGACTTTCCTGGCAGACCCTGGCGGAGGACCTGGCGGCCTTCTGCCGGCAACTCGGCCTGGAGCGGCCGTTCCTGGTGGGCCACTCCATGGGCGCCACCGTCATGACCATCGCCGCCGCCACGTTCGGCCTCGCCCCCCGGGGCCTCGTCCTGATCGAGCCGATCTTTCTCCCCGAGGGGGTCTACGAAATGAACATGGGGGTGGAGGACCATCCGCTGGCCTCCAAGTCGATCAAGCGCCGGAACGGCTGGCGGGACGCCGCGGAGGCGAAGGAATACCTCTGCTCGCGGGGCCTCTTCCAGGCCTGGGACGAGGAGATGCTGGACCTCTACATCCGGTACGGGCTCCTGGATGACGGCGCGGGGGGCCTCCAGCTGGCCTGTTCCCCCCGGCGAGAGGCGGCGCTGTTCATGGGAGGGATCCGCCTGAATCCCTGGCCCTACCTGGAAAAGGTGTCCTGCCCGGTTCTCGTGCTCGAGGGGGAGAACAGCGAGAACCGCTCCTTCATCGACCTGAAAAAGGCCACGTCCCTTTTTCCCCGCGGTTCCTACCGTCTCGTCGAGGAGGCGGGCCACCTGATTCCCATGGAGCGGCCCGGCGAGATCCGGGAGACGATTCGCCGGTTCCTGGAGTTGAAAACATCTTGAAAAGAACGTCCTTTTTCGTATAGAAATGCGGCAGTGATCGCGGACAACCGTCAGGAACAGCAACCGCACACCCACGAAGGAGGGACGAACGCATGGCAAAGGCAAAAGAGGGAGACAAGCTCCATCAGGGAAAACCCGTGGACAAGGTGAAAGCCGTCGCCAAGAAGGCGGCCCCGAAAGCCGCCGCCAAACCCGCCGCCAAACCCGCTCCCAAACCGGCTGCCAAGAAAGCGGCCCCGAAAGCCGCCGCCAAACCGGCTGCCAAGAAGGCGGCTCCGAAACCCGCCGCCAAACCGGCTGCCAAACCGGCTGCCAAGAAGACGGCTCCGAAAGCCGCCGCCAAACCCGCTCCCAAGAAGGCGGCTCCGAAGGCGGCTGCCAAGCCCGCTCCCAAGAAGGCCGCGGCGAAGCCTGCCGCGAAGCCCGCGGCAAAACCAGCCGCCAAGAAGCCGGCCGCGGCACCGAAGGCGCCGGCCAAGAAGGCCGCACCCAAGGGCAAGAAGTAATCATTCCATACTGCAGAAGCGATCACAGAAGAAAGACCCCGCCTGGAACGGAGACGGACTGAGTGGGGCTTTTTTTCCGGCGGGCCGTTGAGAAAGGACCTGCTGCTGCGTTTCTTCATCCATCGCCATCGGACGCAACGACAGGACGACCCGTGGCTCAGGATTCCGGGAACCCGGCAGCCGGCCCAGTGGAGCAGCCGGCTGCCAGCGGGATCGGATGGTGATCCGGCGGGTATCCGGGACGGGAGCACCTGTGGAAAGACGAAACGTCTCCGAAAGCACCCGCTGGTGCGAGAGTCATGGCTACTTCGTCGCCCTGGAGGCCTGCCGCGCCCGGGCGGCGAAGAAGCCGCGCTGCCGCCGCTGCCTTCTCCTGTGGCGGCAGATGCCCCTTCCCTTCCTCGAGGCGGCGGGGGCGGGGCCGGCCGCCACCACCGAACCCGGGAAGGCAAGGCGGCGGCCCGCCGGAGCGGAGTGACCGGGCGGATCCCCCGGAGAGAGGGAACAAGCCATGTTCAGCGAGACGGCACAGCGGTGGATCGAGGAATTGAAGGCCCGGGGAAAGCTCCAGGAACTGGACGACGCAGAGCTTCGCAGGCTGGCGGACGACTATGCCCGGCGGATCGAGGCCTTCTATGACGAGGCGGTCCGGCGGCAGCTCGAGCCGGTTGGAAAGGTGGCCGAGTACGACCGGATGATCCTTTTCGACACCCAGTACCTGCACAAGTACCTGAACCAGACGATCCCGGGCTACCCGGCTTTCCGCTTCGAGGTGCTCCAGGAGGCCCGGAAGGCGATCCTGGGCGATTCCTGACGGCGGCTGGCTCCATGGACGTCCACTTCCTGGGAACAAACGGCTGGTACGACACGGACACGGGGAACACCATCAGCACCCTGATCCGCACGGACCGCCGGGAAATCCTCCTGGACGCCGGCTACGGAATCGCGAAGGCGGACCGCCACCTGGCCGACCATCCTGAAAACCCCGCGGTCCTGCTCCTCAGCCACTTCCACCTGGACCACGTGGCGGGCCTCCACACCCTCGCCAAGTTCCGGTTCCCGAAAGGGCTCCTCATCGCCGGCCCGGCGGGATCCCGGGGGATCCTCGACGTTCTCGTCAACGACCCCTTCACCCTGCCGCTGGCGGAGCTCCCGTACCCGGTGGAGGTCCTGGAGCTGCCGGAGGATCGGGCTCGGATACCCTTTCCGCTGGAGGCGCTCCCCCTTCTGCACAAGGGCCTCACGCTGGGTTTCCGCATCGAGACGGACGGGCTGACCGTGGCCTACTGCCCCGACACGGGCTACTGCGCGAACGCCCTGGCCCTGGCCCGCGGCGCGGATCTCCTCATTGCCGAGTGCGCCTACCGGAGCGGCCAGGGAAACGAGGACTGGCCCCACCTGAATCCCGAGACGGCGGCCCGGATCGCCCTCGAGGCCGGGGCCGGGAGGCTGGCCCTGGTCCACTTCGATGCCCGGACGCACCCAACCTTCCGGGAGCGGGAGGAATCGGAAGCGGCGGCCCGGCGCATCTTCCCGGAGACCTTCGCCGCCCGGGACGGCATGCACATCTCCCTTTGACGCGGCCCGCCGCGGGGGCTTCCGGCATCGCCGGGGCAATGCCGCAAACGGCACCCGCCCCGATTCCCGCCGCCCGCGTCCCGCCTCGCGGCCTGCCGTCAGACTTTATCGAGAAGCGCCACTGCCTCCACGTGGGACGTCTGGGGAAACATGTCCAGCGGCTGGAGCGCCGCGAGGCGGTACCCCCGGTCCGCCAGGAAGCGAGCGTCCCGGGCCTGGGTGGCCGGGTCGCAGGAGACGTAGACGATCCGCCGCGGGGCCCGTTCAAAAAGCGCGTCCAGGACCTCCCGGGCGCACCCCGTCCGGGGCGGATCCAAGACCGCCACGTCGATCCGTCGCCGCTCTCCCTGCAAGAAGGCCCGCAGCCGCTCCGCCACGTCCCCCTCTTCGAACCGGACCCCGGGAAACCCGGCCAGG
>JBFYXW010000085.1:0-11358 GCA_041310335.1 Syntrophaceae bacterium
ATTGTCAACGAGATCATCGCCCACGCCACGGCGGCCCGCTTTTTCGACCCCGAGGTGGACACCATCTTCGAGATCGGCGGCCAGGACGCCAAGTACACCCACCTCGTCAACGGCGTCCCCATGGACTACGCCATGAACGACGCCTGCAGCGCCGGAACGGGCTCCTTCCTGGAGGAATCGGCCCTGGAGACCCTGGGCGTCGCCATGGAAAACATCGCCCCCCTGGCCCTGGAGGGGCGCCGCCCCCCCAACTTCAACGACCAGTGCGCCGCCTTCATCTCCAGCGACATCAAGACCGCCCTCCACGAAGGGATCGGCCGGGAGGACATCCTGGCGGGTCTCGTCTACTCCATCGCCATGAACTACGACGTGCGGGTCAAGGGAAACCGGCCCGTGGGGAAGCGGGTCTTCATGCAGGGCGGCGTCTGCTACAACCGGGCCATCCCCCTGGCCATGGCGGCCCTGACGGGCCGGGACATCGTGGTGCCGCCGGATCCGGGGCTCATGGGGGCCTTCGGCGTCGCGCTGGAGGTCGTCGACCGCCAGCGGAAAGGGCTTCTTAAGACCGGCGAATTTCGCCTCGAAGAACTGCGGGACCGCGGATTCTGCCACGAAACCCCCTTCGTCTGCCGGGGAGGATCGAAGGAAAAGTGCGATCGGAAATGCGAAATTTCCCGGGTCCGGATCGGCGAGCGGGTGTACCCCTTCGGCGGCGCCTGCAACCGGTGGTACAACCTCCGGACCCGCCGGGAGGCCGAAGAAACGCCGAACCTGGCGGCGGTCTATGAAGACCGGATCCACCCGTCCGCCGCCCCGCCGACGGCGGTGACGGCGCAGCGCGGAACCGTGGGAATCAACCGGTCCTTCCACGTCCACGCCTGCGCCCCCCTGTACCGCCGCTTTTTCCGCTGCCTCGGCTTCGAGCCGCTCCTGCCGGAGAAGGCCGATCCGGAAGGGACGGAGGCCCGGGGAGCCGCCTTCTGCTACCCCGCGGAACTGGCCCACGGTTTCTTCCTCGACCTCCTCAACCGGAAACCGGATTTCCTGTTCCTCCCCCACGTGCGGGGGTTGCCCGCCCCTGCGGGTGTCCCCCGGAGCACCACCTGCCCGGTCACGCAGGCGGAGCCCTACGTCCTGGCGACGGCCTTCGCGGAGCACCCCGTCTACCGGCGCCTGAAGGCGGAAAAGCGGATCTTCTCGCCGCTCCTCGACTTTTCCGACGGCTGGGGATCGACGGAGGAGGCCTTCGTCGGCCTCGGCCGGGACCTGGGAATCCCGGCCCGGAAAAGCCGGCTCGCCTTCCGGGAGGCCTTGGCGGAACAGGAGCGGACGACCGGGAGCCTGGCGGAGGAGGGGAGGAAATTCCTGGCAGACCTGGAGGGGCGCCCGGACCGGTTCACCGTGGTCCTCCTGGGCCGGACGTACAACACCTGCATGCCCGAGGCTCACCTCAGCATCCCCCAGAAGTTCGCCACCCGGGGCATCCCCGTCATCCCCGGGGAAATGCTGCCGGTGGACGGGGTCCCGACGGACCCGGACATGTACTGGTCCGCGGGCCAGACAATCCTGCGGGCGGCCCGGCGGACCCGGGAGCACCCGCAACTCTTCGGCTGCTACATCATCAACTTCTCCTGCGGCCCCGACTCGTTCCTCCTGGGGGACGCCCGACGCATCATGGGCCGCAAGCCTTTTCTCGTCCTGGAACTGGACAGCCACACCGCCGACGCGGGACTGGAGACCCGGATCGAGGCCTTCCTCGACATCATCGCCAACGTCCGGAGCGCCGGGACGGCGCCCCCCCCGCGGGCCGACGCCGTCCCGAAGCCCGCCCGCTGGGACGGGGAGCGGCAGTCCTTCGTCGATTCCCGGGGGCGTCCCCGCTCCCACACGGACCCATCGGTCCGCGTGGTTTTCCCGTCCATGGGGCGCTTTCTCTCCGAGGCCGGGGCGGCCATCTTCCGCGGGCTCGGCATCCGGGCCGACGCCATGCCCCCCGCCGACGGCGAAATCCTCCAACTGGGCCGGGGGGACACGACCTGCAAGGAGTGCCTGCCGCTCCTGCTCACGACGGGAACCCTCCTCCGGGCCGTCGGGGAGCGCACGGACCCGGAAGAGCTGATGGTCTATTTCATGCCCACCGCGGGCGGGCCGTGCCGGTTCGGCCGCTACGCCCCTTTCATGAACGACCTCATCCGGGAGAAGGGCTGGGAGAACGTGGCCATCCTCTCGCTGACCTCGGAGGACAGCTACTCGGGCCTGGCCGGGAGCGGCATCTTTCGGAAGCTCTGGATCGGCGCCGTAACCGCCGACATCGCCCAGGACATCCAGTCGGTGCTCCTGGCGGCCGCCCGGGACCGGGAAGGCGCCCTCGCGCTCTTCGAGAGCGAATGGCAGCGGGTCCTCCTTGCCCTGGAGCGCGACGGAAGCGAGGAGGCGTTCCGGGAAACGATGGCCATCGCGGCGGAGCGGCTGGGCCGGATCGCCCTGGAGCGCCCCCTCCGGGAGATTCCGACCATCCTCCTGACGGGGGAGATTTTCGTCCGCCACGACGACCTGTCGCGCCAGTTCCTCGTGGAGCGGCTCGCGGAGGAGGGGTTCGCCGTGAAGGTGGCCAGCGGGGTCGAGTGGGTCTACTACACGGACTGGTGCCTGCGGGAGGGAATCGGGAAAGAGCGGCCGGGCCTGCGGAAGCGCCTTTCCCTGGCCGCCCGGAGTGCCGTCATGGGAAGGACGGAGCGGTCCCTCAAGGAAATCATGGGGCGCTCGGGGCTTTACCGGTTCCACCGGGAGGACGTGGGCGCCGTCATCGAGAGCGCCCGTCCCCACCTGGATCCCCGCCTCACGGGAGAGGCGGTCCTGACCATCGGCGGCTGCCTCCACGAAGTCCCCGCGCGGGCCTGCGGGGCCATCGCCATCGGCCCTTTCGGCTGCATGCCGAACCGCATCGCCGAGGCCGTTCTGTCCCGTCGGATGCTGCCCCTTCCCTTCCTGGCCATCGAGAGCGACGGCACGCCCTTCCCCCAGCTCATCGCCGCCCGGCTGGAGGCCTTCCTCCTGCAGGCCCGGCGGGTCCACCGGGAGCGGCTCCGCGGACGGTGAGCACGAGCCCCTTCAGGTAGCGTCCCTCCGGGTGGGCCAGGGAAACGGGGTGGTCCGGCCCCGCGCCGACCCGGCAAAGGACCGAGGCGGACCGGCCGGCGTCGGCGAGGGCGCCCTGGACGATCCGCTCGAAGAGGGCCTCGTCCACGACGTTGGAGCAGGAAAAGGTGGCCAGGACGCCCCCTTCCCGGAGGCGCAGGAGGGCCTGCAGGTTGGCATCCTTGTAGCCCCGGGCGGCCCCGGCGACCTCCCGCCGCGACTTGGCGAAGGCCGGCGGGTCCAGGATGATCCGGTCGAAGGTTTCCTCCGTCTCCCGGAGGTACCGGAAGACGTCGGCCCGCACGACGGGATGGTCCCCCGGGGAGAAGCCGTTGGCCTGCAGGTTTTCCCGGGCCAGGGCGCAGGCGTCTTCCGAAATGTCCACGGAGACGACCCGCTTCGCCCCGCCCCGGGCGCAGGCGACGGAGAAGCCGCCGGTGTAGGAAAACCCGTTGAAGACCGCGGCCCCGGCCGAGAGCCCCCCCAGGAGGGCCCGGTTCTCCCGCTGGTCCAGGAAAAAGCCTGTTTTCTGCCCCTTCCGGACGTCCACCCGGTAGCGCAGGCCCCGTTCGAGGATCTCCACGGGGCCCGGCGGGAGTTCCCCGAACAGCACGCCCTGCCGGTCCTCCAATCCCTCCTGCCGCCGGGCCCGGCCCTCGGAGCGCTCCAGGATGCAGTCGGGCCTCACCTCGTCCGCCAGGGCCGCGACGATCTCCTCCCTGCGGCGGTCCATGCCGGCGGTGGCGAAGGAGACCACCAGGACCCTGTCATATCGGTCCGCGACGAGCCCCGGCAGGCCGTCCCCCTCGGCATGGATCAGGCGAAACGCCGTGGTCTCCGCCGGCACGACGAGACGCCGCAGCTCCATGGCCCCGCGGATTCTCCGGCGCCAGAAGGCGCCGTCCACGGGTTCGTCCGTGCGGCCCGTGAGGAGGCGGAAGATGATGTCCGTCCCCGGCTGGTAGAACCCGAGGCCCAGGGGCCGGCCGTCGCCGGAGACGGCCAGGACGACGTCGCCGGGACGGGCCGGCGGGCGCACGGAAGCCACGGCCCCGGAGAAGACCCAGGGATGGCCAGCCCTGAGGGACCGGTCCCGGCCGGATTTGAGAATCAGTTGCGAAACGCCGCCGCCCACGATGGGAACCAACCTCCGTTTGGATTGCCGGCCCCGGGAAGAAAATCGCTTTTCACCTTCCCCTCTTCTCCCACCACCGGTGCGGCGGGGCCGGTCGCGTTAGCCCTGGCAATGTACCGGCGGACAGGCTAAATTGCAAGAAAACCGGGAGCCCTTGCTTGGATCTCTTCCGCGAACCCCTCTACCCCAGCCTCCGCCGGGCGGTTTTTCTCCGCCGCCTGCACCGTTTCGCCGTGGCCTGCGACCTGGACGGCAAAACGGTGACGGCCCACCTCCCCAACCCGGGACGGCTGTGGGAACTCCTCCTGCCGGGACGGACGGTTCTCCTGGCCCCGGCGGAGAATCCGGCGCGGGCCCTGGCCTGGACGGCCGTCGCGGCGGAACGGGACGGCGCGACCATCCTCCTCCACACCACCCTGGCGAACCGGGTGATGGAATTCCTCATCGAAGCCGGCCGGATCCCCGGGCTGGAGGGCGCGGCGGTGGCCCGCCGGGAGGCGACCGTCGGCGACAGCCGGCTGGACTTCATCCTCCGGCGCGGGAGCGAGGACATCCTCCTGGAGGTGAAGTCCTGCACCCTCTTCGGCGAGGACCTGGCGATGTTCCCTGACGCCGTCACGGAACGGGGACGGCGCCATCTCCTGAACCTGGCCGGACAGGCCGGGCCGGGGCGGCGCTGCGGCGTCGCCTGGCTGGTCCAGTGGCCCCGGGCGGTTCGGTTCCTCCCGGACTACCACACGGACCCCGCCTTCGCCCAAACCTTCCTGGACCTGAAGGACCGGATCTTCTACCTCCCCGTCGCCGTGTCCTGGACGGCGGACCTCCGGCTGGAACCCGAGGTCCGCGTCCTCCCCGTTCCGTGGGACCTGCTCCGGCGGGAAGCGAAGGACCGGGGCGCCTACCTCCTTCTCTGCCGCCTGAAGGAGGAGCGGTCCGTCGAGGTCGGCTCCCTGGGATGGATCGCCTTCCCGGCCGGGACATACTGCTATGTCGGCTCCGCCCGGAAGGACCTGTCCCGCCGGATCGGGCGGCACCTGAGGACGAAGAAGACCCCCCACTGGCACATCGACCATCTCCGGGCGGCGGCGGATTCCTGCGTGGCGCTGCCGATCCGGACCGCCGACGACCTGGAGCACGAGATCGCCCGGTCCCTGGACGCAATCGCCGAGACGTCGGTCCCCCGCTTCGGGTCCTCCGACTGCGGCTGCCGGAGCCACCTCTTCGGATGGCGGGACGACCCCCTCCGGAACCCCGCCTTCATCGCCCTCCTCCAGCGCTACCGCATGGACCGGCTGCCCCCGGATTGATCTTGTCAACGGCCCTCGTCTCTGCTATGCATCCCCGGGATCGGGACAACCGGTTGTTTTCCGTGAAAAACCCGATCCATTCCAGCGCGCCGCAAGGAGGACCGCATGCATGCCGTCATCATGGCCGGCGGGAGGGGAACCCGCTTCTGGCCCCGCAGCCGGGACCGGAAACCCAAGCATCTCCTGGACATCCTGAGCGAGCGGACCATCGTCCAGGAGACCGTCGACCGCCTCCGTCCCCTCGTGCCGCCGGAGCGCATCCTGATCGTCACCGGCCGGGCCCACGCTGCGGAACTGGCCCGCCAACTTCCCGAAATCCCTGCTGAAAACATCCTGATCGAGCCCATGGGACGCAACACCGCCCCCTGCATCGGCCTGGCGGCCCTCCACGTTCGCCGCTTCGAGCCCGAAGGGGTCATGGCGGTCCTCCCGGCGGATCACCGGATCGCCGACGGCGTGCGTTTCCTGGAGATCCTCCAGGCCGCCGCCGAGGCGGCGGCATCGGGGCGGAACCTCGTGACCATCGGCATCGCCCCCACGGCCCCGGAAACGGGGTATGGGTACCTCGAACTGGGAGAAGAGGAGGGCGCCGTCCGGGGAGAGGCCGTCTGGCGGGTCCGGTCCATCCGGGAGAAGCCGGACCGGGAAACCGCGAAGGCCTTCCTGGCGGAGGGCCGGTATGCCTGGAACAGCGGGATGTTCGTCTGGACCGCCGCGGCGATCCTCGCGGCCATCGGGCAGTGGCTGCCGAACCTGTCGGCCGGCCTGGACAGGATCGACGAGGCCCTCGGCACGAACGGGGAAAGATCCGTCCTGGAAGCGGTTTACCCCGAGCTACCGTCCATATCCATCGATTACGGCGTCATGGAGAAGGCCGACAACGTCCTTGTCCTCCGTGGGGAATTCGGCTGGTCTGACGTGGGAAGCTGGGACGCCCTCTGGGAGGTATCGCCGAAAGACCCGGCGGGAAACGTGTGGAAGGGAACCGTCGCCGCCGCGGGGACGAAAAATACCCTCGTCGTATCCGGGAAACGGCTGGTCGCCCTGGCTGGGGTGGAGGACCTGATCGTCGTGGACACGGAGGATGCGCTTCTCGTCTGCCGGCGGGGGGATTCCCAGCGGGTCCGGGAAGTGGTGGAGATCCTGGAGAAAGACGGCAAAAATCAGTACCTTTGAGATCAGGCGGGAACCGGCAGTGTCCCTCCGATTCCCCCGGACCGGGCATCTCTTCGGATGCAGGCGGCCCCGGGAAATCGCCACGGGTCTCGCGGAGCAAAACCCCCGGGGACTTCAGGCCGCCGGGCGGGGCGAGCCGCCCCGGGGGCTGCCGGCTCTCGTGACCAGGCCCCAGGGCGAAACATTTTTGAACTGCCCTCCGGCGATTCCCTTTTTTCAACGGCCCGTTCCGACTCCCCGGGCCTCCAGAAAAAAATGTGGATAATTTACTCCGTTTATATTAAGCACCTTGGCTTAATAAGCGCCTAGGCACAGGGGACATACGGTTATGAGGTTTGAAATCTGCAAGGGCGGTGTCGGACTGACCTACGAAATCCGCAACATCGTCAACATCGCGAAGAAGCTGGAGCAGTATGGCGTCAGCATCTGCTGGGAGAACATCGGCGATCCCGTTCAGAAGGGGGAGCGCATCCCCGACTGGATGAAGGAGGTCATCATCGAGATCATCCGGGACGATCGGTCCTTCGCCTACTCCCCCACGAAGGGCATGGAGGACACCCGCAAGTTCCTGGTGGACCGCGTCAACAAGCGGGGCAAGACCCAGATCGGGCCCGAGGACATCATCTTCTTCAACGGCCTGGGCGACGCCATCGCCCGCTCCTACAGCGCGATCCGCATCGACGCCCGGGTCATCGTCCCCGAGCCGACCTACTCGACCCACTTCATGGCGGAAGTGCTCCACGCCTCCTTCCCGCCCAACACCTACCGGATGAATCCGTACAGCAACTGGTATCCGGACATCCGGGAACTGGAGCAGAAGGTCAAGAGCCACCACGCCGTCGTGGGCATCCTGGTCATCAACCCGGACAACCCGACGGGCTTCGTCTACCCGGCGGACACGCTCCGGCAGATCGTGCGGATCGCGAAAGAGTACGACCTCTTCCTGATCTTCGACGAAACCTACATCAACATCGTCTACAACAACAAGAAGACGGCCCATCTTTCCGATGTGATCGAGGACGTCCCGGGGCTCAGCATGAAGGGGATTTCCAAGGAGTTTCCCTGGCCGGGGTCCCGCTGTGGCTGGATCGAGGTGTACAACGCCGACAAGGACGAGAAGTTCGCCAGCTACATCAACACGATCCTGCACCAGAAGATGTCCGAGGTGTGCTCCACCACGCTGCCCCAGATCGCCATCCCCAAGATCATGAGCCACCCGGAGTACCAGAACTACCTGGATGAGCGGACCCGCCTCTACGAGCGGCTCTCCAACGTGGCCTACAAGATCCTCAAGGACGTGCCCTACCTGATGGTCAACCGCACCAACGGCGCCTTCTATATGACCGCGGTGTTCAACGAGGCGGTCCTCAACGCCCGGCAGGTTCTGCCCATCGAGCAGCCGGAAATCAAGGAGTACATCGAGCAGCTCACCGCCGCGAACATCGAGTTCGACAAGCGCTTCGTCTACTACCTGCTAGCCTCCACGGGAATCTGCGTCGTTCCCCTGACGTCGTTCTTCACGAACATGCCGGGCTTCCGCATGACCCTCCTGGAAAAGGACGAGGAAAAGTTCGCCCACAACATCCGGACCATCGCCGACAAGATCGTCGAGTACATCGAGTCGTCCAACAAGCAGTCCGTCAACGCCATGGTGGGACCGTAACCGTTCCGGGAATCAAACGCACAGGGCGGGCCGGAACATCCGGTCCGCCTTTTTTTGTTTTCTCCGTCCCACCGGTATCACTTCACCAGCCGGCGGTGCATGAGGCGCAGGGCCAGCGGATAGCAGACCCCCGCGAACACGGAGAAATACAGGAGCCCCCAGAGGGGAGAGACACCGGCGGGACCGATCGTGATGGACCGGGTTACGCTGACCAGGTGCGTCAGGGGCAGGACCTGGGCCGCATAGCGGGCCCACTCGGGAAGCGCCTCCAGGGGGAAGAAGGTTCCCCCGAAGAGGTACATGGGGGTGATAAACAGGAAAAACGGCAGGTTGAACAGCTCGATGTGGGGCGTCACGGCGGTGAAGATCATCCCCACGGACCCGAAGGCGATCCCCCCCAGGAAGGCCAGGGGGAGGAGCAGGAGCGCCTCGGGCCAGCGCAGGAGTCCGAAGAGGCCGATCACCACCAGCATGATTGCCGTGGCGATGACGGCCTTCGTGGCCCCCCAGACGATTTCCCCGGTGATGATCTCCGAGACCGTCAGAGGCGTGGCCATCATGGCGTCAAAGGTTTTCTGGTAGTACATCCGGACGAAGGAGCCGTAGGTGTTCTCGAAGAAGGCGTTGTTCATGATCGTCATGGCCACCAGGGCCGGGGCCAGAAACAGCGTGTAGGACACGGTCCCCCCGCCGTAGGCGACGTCCCCCACGAGGCGGCTGAAGCCCACCCCGAAGGCCACGAGGTACAGGAAGGGCTCCAGCATGGGGGTCAGGAAACTGACCGTCCAGTTCTGCCGGTACACGGCGAGGTTGCGCCGCCAGACCCTCCAGAATCGCCGCGACACGCCCATCATTCCCGGAGCCCCCGTCCCGTCAGTTTCAGGAAGACGTCCTCCAGCGTCGCCATCCGGAGCAGGCAGCCGTTCCCGGGACACCGGCCGGCGATATCCCGGAAGAGGCCCTCGCTGTCGTCGCCGTTTCCGTACAGGATCAGCCGGTGGCCCAGGTCGTCGCAGTGCAGCCCCCGCTCCCTCACCCAGGCCCGGATGTCCGCCGTCGGCTCGACCACCTCGATGACGTGCCGCCCGGCGAAGCGCTCCACCAGGTCCCGGGGGCTCCCCTCCACCAGGAGTTTCCCATGATCCATGATGATGAGCCGGTCGCAGAGGCGCGCCGCCTCGTCCATGTAGTGGGTCGTCAGCAGGATCGACAGGCCCCGGGAGCGCAGCTGCTCCAGACGCTCCCAGACCTGGTGCCGCGACTGGGGGTCCAGCCCCGTCGTCGGCTCGTCCAGGATCAGGAGGTCCGGGTTGTTGACGAGGGCCCGGGCGATCACCAGGCGCCGCATCATCCCGCCGGAGAGTTCCATGGCCCGGGTGTCCCGCCGGTTTTCCAGGGACATGAAGGCGAGCAGTTCCATGGACCGCCGGCGGGCCTCCTCCCGGGGGACGTTGAAAAAACCGGCGTAGATTTCCAGGTTCTGCAGCACCGTCAGGTCCGGATCGAGGTTGTTCTCCTGCTGGCAGACGCCGATCCGGCCCTTGATGGCCCGGTAGCGGCGGCGGATGTCCATCCCGAAGACCCGGAGGTCTCCCGCCGTCATGGGCGAAAAGCCGTACACCATGCGGATCGTGGAGGTCTTCCCGGCGCCGTTGGGCCCCAGGATCCCGAAACACTCGCCGCTTCGCACGTCCAGCGACAGGCCGTCCACGGCCACCAGGTCGCCGAAGGTCTTCCGCAGGTTCAAGGCCTCGATGACAGGTCCCATGGCGTTGTGCGCTTCCGGCAAGGAAACCATTCGTTTCGCCCCCATTTGCCAACCGTTCCCGGGATGATTATCTTGGTTGGCACACCGCTGATACCATACCCTCTGCGGAAAAAAAACGTACGGAAGATTTTTTATTGCATCGGCAGGGACCGCGGGATATGGGGGAAGCGCCAACCCAAAGGACACCCCGGTGTCGGAAAGGAAAGAAGACACATGTTCACGGTAACGGAAAAAGCAAACGAAATGATTAAGGATTTCATGAAGAACCGAAAGGAGAGCCAGCCCATCCGGGTGATGATTTTCGAGGGCGGGTGAGCCGGGCCCTCCCTGGGCATGGCTCTGGATGAGCCAAAACAGGACGACCAGGTGTTCGAGGACAACGGCCTGCGCTTCGTCATCAATCAGACCCTTTTGAGCGAGATTCAGCCCATCACCGTGGACTTCATCGAGACCCCCACCGGCTCGGGATTCAAGCTGTCATCCAACTTCGTCCCCGCCGGCGGCAGTTGCGGGACCTGCTCCTCCTGCGGGTAAGCGGCCGTCCCGGACATCCCCCAAACCGGGGCCCCGGAGCGCTTGCTGCGGGGCCCCGGCCGCACCCTTCCCCATCCACGATCATGAATGAAAACGGACACAGCGACCGCGACCGCAACACCGCGGACCGGCTCTACCAGGACGGGCGGTTCGAGGAAGCCATCGCCCTCTACCGAAAACTCCTGGCGGAGAACCCCGGGGACGACCCGCTCGTCCTCGCCCTCGCCTGGGCCTGCCACGACACGGGACGGATGGAGGAGGCCGTCGACCTCTTCGAGTCCTTGTTCCGGAAGGAGTTGACCCGGCGGGTCTTCACCGGCTTCGGTTTCGACGAACTCGTGCGAATCTTCAAGGACCACGGGATGTTCGACCGGCTGGTCGATGTCTGCGAGTGCGCCTCGGCGGCGCAGCCGGAGGATTTCGCCCTCCGGGAGGCCCTGGCGGACGCCTACCTCAAGGCGGGCCGTCCCCGGGAAGCGGCGGCGGTGCTGGAGAGAATGGCGGAGGAGGATCCGGAAGCCGCCGCCATCCTGTGCCTCCTCGGCAACGCCCTCCTGGCCCTCTCGGAGTGGGACCGGGCGGACACGGCCTACCGGCGGGCCGTCGGCCTGGAGCCGGACAAGGCCGGCATTTTCTA
>JBFYXW010000090.1:0-7605 GCA_041310335.1 Syntrophaceae bacterium
CTGGAGCCCTTCGGGTACATGGAGCCGTTGTGGCTCGAGGGCCTGGGGATGTGCGGTCCCGGGGCCGGGGCGGACCTGGCCTTGAAGGGGGTCACGGCGATGGGCGGTCCGCTGCCGGTGAACCCTTCGGGGGGCGCGCTGTCGGCGAACCCGATCCTGGTGGCGGGGCTGGCGCGGCTGATCGAGGCGTCGCTGCAGGTGCGGGGCGAGGCGGGGGCGCGGCAGGTGCCGGGTGCCGGGACGGCGCTGGCGCAGGGGTATCACGGTCCCTGCGGCCAGAGCCAGTGCGTGTGGATCGTAAGCGGGAAGCGGTGAGGTGAGCCATGGGAAGAAGAGTAGCCATCGTAGGAACGGGACAGACCTATCACAAGAGCCACCGTCCGGACGTGACGTCGAAGGAGATGATCAAGGAGGCGGTGGACGCGGCGCTCCTGGACGCGGGGATCACCATCCGCGACATCGACGCCATCGTGATCGGGAACATGGACCACTTCGAGTCGATCAACGCGGTGGACACGTACAGCGTGGAGGGGTCCGGGGCGTACCGGAAGCCGATCATGAAGGTGTCGACGGGGGGGACCACGGGTGCGACCGTGGCGATCGCGGCCTACTACCACGTGGCCTCGGGGTTGTTCGACCGGGTGTTGGCCATCGGGTTCGAGAAGAACTCGGAGAGCGACACGACGGGGGCGATCATCACCTGTTCGGACGCGATCTGGGACCGGTTTTCGTACTCCGGGGCGATTCCGAGCCTGGCGACGGAGGCAACGGCGTACATGGAGCAGTACGGTGCGACGCAGGAGGACGCGGCGCTGATCGGGGAGCGGGACCGGAACCACGCGATGAACAATCCTTACGCGCACCTGCGGCGTCCCTTGACGGTGGCGGACATCATGGCGTCGCCGATGCTGGCGTACCCGATCAAGCTGGGGGACATCTGTCCGCGGAGTGACGGGGCGTGCGCCTGCGTGCTGGCGGCGGACGGGGTGGCCCAGAAGCTGACGAAGACGCCGGCGTGGTTCAAGGCGGCGTCGGTGCGTCACACCTACACGTGGTTCGGGGACTCGACGGAGTACACGAAGGGTCTGGTGTCGATGCAGCGGGCGTCGAAGGAGGCGTACGCGCAGGCGGGGATCACCAGTCCCGTGGAGGAGATCGACGTGGCGGAGTTGTACCTTCCCTACACGTGGGCGGGTCTGAAGTGGATCGAGGACATCGGGTTCTGCGGTCCCGGTGAGGCGCCGCGGTTCGTGCGGGCGGGGAACACCCACATGGGCGGGAAGATCCCCATCAACCCGTCGGGTGGGGTGATCTCCACGAACTGCATCGGGGCGACGGCGCTCCTGCGGGTGGCGGAGGCGGCGATCCAGGTGATGGGGAAGGGCGGCGCGCGGCAGGTACCGGAGGTTCGGAACGCGCTGGCCACGGGGTTCGGGGGCTGCTTCTGGACGGACGTGGTCATCCTGGGCTCCGAGAAGCCATAAGAATACAGAGGGAGGATCCATGTCAACGGAAACGAAACCAGTGGAACAGCTCCAGGTCGTCTTCGCCCACGCGATGCCGTACGAGTGGTCGATCGGGCTGTACGGGAGCGTATTTTTCGAGGAGATCAGGAAGAACCGGCGGTTCACGGGGATCCGGTGCCCCGGTTGCAACCAGGTGTACGTGCCGCCCCGGCGGGTGTGCGGTCCCTGCTTCCGGGAACTGACGGAGCTGGTGCCGCTGTCGGACACGGGGGTGATCACGGCCTTCTCGGTGGTGAACTACCCCTTCATCGACCCGAACACGGGGAAGCAGCGGCCCATCCCCTACACCTACGGGTACATCCGGCTGGACGGGGCGGACAACATCTTCTCCCACCTCATCAACGAGACGGACCTGGAGAAGATCAAGGTGGGCATGAAGGTCCGGGCCGTCTTCAAGGACCCGGAGGAGATGCAGGGAAACACCGAGGATATCCGGTATTTTGAAATCATTCGCTGATTTGGTTCCGCTCCCCTGTCCGGTCCGGATGTTCCGTACGGCGGACCCGGACCGGACGGGAGAGATGGCCTCCCGGCGGTCACAAAACCGAGGCCAGGGACCAGGGAACAAAAGGGAGATAACCGCATGAACATGGCAGATTATCTGGTCGACGGCATTCGGAAGTACGGGGAATACGAACAGTTCATCCACATCGCCGGGGACCGGCGAACGGTCCTGACCAACACGGACATCGACCGGCGGGCCCGGGCCCTGGCGACGGGACTGCAGAAGGCCGGCATCAAGACGGGTGACATCGTGGGCGTCATGGTCAGCAACATCCTCGAGATACCGGAACTCATGAACGGCATCATGCGCATGGGCGCCGCATACCTGCCCATCATCTTCATGCTGACCCCCAAGGAGATCCGCTACATCCTGGAAGACTCCCAGGCCCGGATCCTCATCACGGAAAAGAACATGTGGCCGAAGATGAAGGAGGCCCTCGAGGGGAACGCCTTCGTGAAGCAGATCGTCGTCATCGGCGCCGGTCCCGGGGACGACCTGCCGGAGAAGTTCATCCCCTACGAGGACTTCGTCGCCAATAACGGCGCCCTGGGAGACGTCCGGGACCTGTCTCCCGACGACTTGGGCATCCTGATGTACACCTCGGGATCCACGGGTTTCCCCAAGGGCGTCATGCTGTCCCACGGGAACCTGGTCGGGAACATGCTCCAGGGATTCAAGGTGTGGCCCTACGAGGAGCGCACCGAGGTTTCGTATGCCTGCGTTCCCATGAACCACATCTACGGCTGCCTGGGGTACCACGAGGCCTGCTACTTCGGCGGGAAACTCATCCTGGTTCCCCCCTTCGACCCCGTCAAGACCCTCGAGCACATGACGGAATACAAGGTCACGGTGACGGGCCTGGTGCCGACCATGATCATCCTGATGATGATGGTCTTCGACCCGGCCAAGCACAACCTGCAGTCCATGAAGTACATGGTCAGCGCCGGGGCGCCCCTGGCGGAGGAGACCCTGGTCAAGGCCCGGGAGATGTTCGGCATCAAGATCTATCACGGCTACGGCTGCACGGAGGCGGGCCCGACGATCGCCCGCCAGCCCAGGGAAGGGAAATTCAAGGTCGGATCGGTGGGTCCGGCGCTGCCCGGCGTGAACCTGAAACTGGTGGACGACACGGGCCGGGATGTCCCCCGGGGACAGGTCGGGGAGATCCTCGTCCAGGGCCCCGGCGTGACGAAAGGATACTGGAACAAGCCGCTGGAGACGGCGGAGGCGCTCCGCGACGGCTGGCTCCACACGGGCGACCTGGGGCGCCTGGACGACGACGGCGAGCTCTTCATCGTGGGCCGGAAGAAGGACCTGATCATCAAGGGGGGAGAGAACATCGACCCCGGCGTCTCGGAGAACGTCCTGGCGAAGCACCCGGCGGTGTTCATGGTCGCCACGGTGGCCATCCCCGACGCCAAGTACGGCGAGGAGGTCGCCTCGGCGGTGATCCTGAAGCCGGGGCAGCAGGCCACCGAGGAGGAGCTCCTGGCCTATGCCGGGGAGCACCTCCACTCCTTCGTGGCGCCGAAGCGGATCTTCTTCCTGCCCACCTTCCCCATGACGGGGACGGGCAAGATCCTCAAGCGGGAAATCAAGGAAATCGTGAAAGCAATGAAGTAAGAAGGACCGGGCCCGGTCCTTCCGGCCGGGGATCCGGGCAACACGGAACGAGCACAACGGAAAGGAATCGGCACCATGATCAAGAAACTGTGTGTCATCGGCGCGGGCACGATGGGGGCGGGGATCGCCCAGGTGGCCGTGGAGAAGGGCATCGCCGTGGCGATGCGGGACGTGGAGGACCGCTTCGTCGAGAAGGGGTTGTCCACCATTCGGAATTTCCTCGGGAAGAAGCTGGAGAAGGGGAAGGTCTCGGCGGAGGAGCATGACGCGATCCTGGGGCGTCTCCGGGGCACGACGAGCCTGGAGGAGGCCGCGGCGGGGGCGGACATGGTCATCGAGGCGGTCATCGAGGACATGGCCCTCAAGCAGAAGGTTTTCGCGGAGCTGGACCGGCTCTGCCCGCCGGGGGTCATCCTGGCCTCCAACACCTCGACCTTGAGCATCACGAAGATCGCCTCGGTGGCGAAGCACCCGGAGCGGGTCCTGGGGACGCACTTCTTCAGCCCCGTCCCGGTGATGCGGCTGGTGGAGGTGATCTCGGGAGAGAAGACGGACCCGAAGGTCCTGGAGGCGACGCTGGAGGTCATGGCGGCCCTCGGGAAGACGGCCATCAAGGCGAAGGATGTCCCGGGGTTCATCGTGAACCGGTTCCTGTGCCTCTTGTACAACGAGGCGGCGGACCAGATCGACAAGGGGTACGCCACGGCCGAGGACATCGACCTGGGGCTGAAGCTGGGGTCGAACCACCCCATGGGCCCCGTGGAGATCATGGACATGGCCGGGGTGGACGTGGTGAACAACGCCCTCGTCGCCCTCTACGAGATGACCGGGGAGGAGCGGTACCGGCCGTCGCCCCTCTTCGCGCGGATGATCCAGGAGAACCGCCTGGGCCGGAAGACGGGCCGCGGGTTCTACGACTACGCGAAGTGAGCGGGCTTGCCGCCCCGGTCCCTCGGCGGACCGGGGCGAGAGCAGGAGGAGGGAACCATGGACGCAGTATACGCGAAGCTGGCGAAGCACCTGGACCGGCTACCCATCCCCTTCCCGGAGACGGAGTCGGGCATCGAGCGGGAGATCCTGGCCCGCTGGTTCTCCCCCCGGGAGGCCCAGATCGCCCTGGCGATGACGGGCCTCCCCGAGGCGGTGCCGGCCATCGCGGCGCGCCTGGAGATGGAGGTGGAGGCCCTGGCCCCCGTCCTGGAGGACATGTCGAAGCGGGGTCTCATCTTCCGGATCGCCAAGGGGGAGAAGCGGTTCTTCAACCTGGTCCCCCTGGCGGAGGGCATGTGGGAGTTCCACATCCTCCAGAATAGTGTCGAGGACATCCGCCTTCTCCGGAAGTATTTCGACGAGTTCATGACGAAGGGCTGGTACGGGACGAAAACGAGCCAGCACCGGATCATCCCCATCGCCCAGAGCCTCACCCCCGGCATGGAGGTCCTGCCCTACGAGCAGGCGGAGGCCCTCATCCGGGCCCAGGCCAAGATCTCCGTCGCCCCGTGCATCTGCCGGAAGGAGGAGAGGATGGTCGGGAAGGGCTGCGATCACCCCCTGGAGACCTGCATGGCCTTCGGCGCCGGGGCGTACTTTTACATCGAAAACGGCCTGGGACGGGAGGTTTCGAACGAGGAGGCCCTGAAGATCCTCCGGGAGGCCATGGACGCGGGGCTCGTGCTCCAGCCGGGGACCGGGCAGAAGGTCTGGAACCTCTGCATGTGCTGCGGGTGCTGCTGCGCCCTCCTCCGGACGCTGAAGACGATGGCGAAGCCCGCGGAGGTGGCCCACACGAATTTCTTCGCCCGGGTCGTCCCGGAGGACTGCAGCGGTTGCGGCCTCTGCGAGCTCCGCTGCCCCATGGGCGCGATCCGGGTCGGGATCGCCGCCGAGGTGGACCGGGACCGGTGCATCGGCTGCGGCGTCTGCGTCGGGGCCTGTCCCCTGGAGGCGGTCCGGCTCGAGTACAAGGAGCCGGGGGAGCGATACACGCCCCCGCGGGACGTCATGGAGATGCAGATCACCATCGCCCGGGAGCGGGGACTGCTCTGAGGTCCCGGCGCGGGGAACGACCGTTGGCCGGAGCGATCCCCGCGGGAACTGTTTTGCCGGCACCCCCGTCCCCGATGCGGACGGGAGAAAGGAGTCGATCATGTCCCGGGACCTGTTCCGGCAGCTCCAGCAATACCTGGATTTCCTGTCCCTGGGATTTCCTCCCACGGACTCGGGGGTCGAGATCGAGATCCTGAAGAGGTTGTTCTCCGAGGGGGACGCCACCCTGTTCCTGTCCATGAGCCCCCGGCTCGAAGTCCCGGCGGACATCGCCCTTCGGTTGAGCCGCGATCCGGGAGAAACGGCGGAACGCCTCCGGGACATGGCCTCCCGGGGCCTCCTGTTCACCCTCCGGAAGGGCGACGTGGTGAAGTACGGCACGATCCCCTTCGTCCACGGCCTCTTCGAGTTTCAGTTGACCCGCCTCGACCGGGAGCTGGCGGACCTGCTGGAGCAGTATTTCCACGAGGCCTTTTACGGCGCCGTGGCCCGGAGCGCGGCAGCCTTCCTGCGGACGGTGCCGGTCATGGAGTCCCTGGATGTCTCGCACCAGGTGGCCGCCTACGAGGACGCCGTGGACATCCTCCGCCGGCAGGGCCGGATCGTGGTGGCCGAGTGCATCTGCCGCAAGCAGCAGGGCCTCCTCGAGAAGGGCTGCGGCAAGCCCCGGGAGGTCTGCTTCATGTTCGGCTCCATGGGGCAGTATTACCTGGACCACGGGCTGGGCCGCCCGGTCGAACTGGATGAGGCCGTCCGGCTGCTGAAGGAAGCCCAGGACGCCGGCCTGGTCACCCAGCCGGCGTCGGCGCAGAACCCCGGCGGCATGTGCAACTGCTGCGGCGACTGCTGCAGCGTGCTGAGGGCCCTGCGCGTCCTTCCCAAGCCGGCGGAGATGGTTTTCTCGAACCATTACGCCCGGATCGACCCGGACACCTGCACCGGCTGCGAGGCCTGCCTGGAACGGTGCCAGATGGACGCCATCGTCTTGGACGACGAAGACCGGGCCCGGATCGACCGGGACCGCTGCATCGGCTGCGGCCTCTGCGTCACCGCCTGCCCGACGGAAGCGATCCGTCTTTTCCCCAAGGAAGAACAGATGGTTCCACCGCCAGGAACCATGGAACAGATGCTGAGCATGGCCCGGCTCCGGGGACTGGCCTGACCATCCCCGCGAGAGCGGGCATTAAAAAAAGATCAGGAGAGAGCGCTCATGGAAAACAACATCAGTCGGTTTCTCGAATTCAACGTGTCCGCCCACGGCGAATACGAGCAGTTCATCTTCCTCGGACCCGAGGGGGAAAAACGCGTGAAGAACACGGAACTCCTGGACCAGGCCCGCCGCCTGGCCACGGGGCTCCGGAAGAAGGGCGTCCGGAAGGGCGACATCATCGGGACCGTGGTGGGCAACCTCCCCGAGACCCCCGTCCTCATCAACGGCATCAACCGCGCCGGGGCCGTCTATCTCCCCATCATCTACATGCTGACGGCCAAGGAGATCCGCTACATCCTGGAGGATTCCCGGTGCAAGTTCGTCCTCGTGGAGGACAAGCTCCTGCCCAAGGTACGGGAGGCCGCCGAGGGTTTGAAAACGATCGAGACGATCATCGTCGTCGGCCGGGAGCGGGGAGAGGGCCTGATGCCCTACGAGGACCTGCTGGCGCTGGGGGACGAGCTGGGGGATGTCGTCCCCGTCGAGGCGGACGACCTGTCGATCCTGATGTACACCTCCGGCACGACGGGCTTCCCCAAGGGCGTCATGCTGACCCACCGCAACATGGAAAAGCAGATGATGACGGGCTCCCATGTCTGGGGAGGCAAAAAGGGGGAGATCATGCTGACGACGGTCCCCATGAACCACATCTTCGGCGTCATCAGCACCCTGGAGCTGTACCACCTGGGGTGCGT
>JBFYXW010000092.1:0-4098 GCA_041310335.1 Syntrophaceae bacterium
GATTTCATGCAGGCGCAAAAGCTCTAACCGCTTAGATTCCGCACAAAGACCCCGCGAGGCACAGGCCCCGCGGGGTTCTTCTTTGTCCGGCCGGGGCGGAGCGCCCCGCCGGGAAGCGGTTGTCTTCCGCTCGTCGGGCACGGGGGAGAATCGGTCAAATGTCCCGGTCGCCGCGAGCGGGGTTCCCTGTGCCGGCTACCTCTTCTTGGCGTCCGCTTCGATCGCCCTTCGAACCTCTTCCATCGGATCCTCCGCCTTGGCCGCGCCGCCCGGTTCCTGTGCGTTTGTCTCCGACGACGGCTGCGGCAGGAGCGCCTGGAGCGGATCGACCTCGCCCCCCGCGCCGTAGTCCCCGGTCTCCGCCTCCAGCCGGATATTCTCCAAACCGACGGCCGGCGCCTTGTCGAGCCGGTCGGTGACGAGATTCGGGAAGGCGATCACCACCGCCAACATCAGGAGCTGAATCATGATGAAGATGAACGAACCCTTGTAGATCTGCGCCGTCGTCACCGCCTTGATGCGCATCTTCGTCACCCGGTCGTTGTAATCGATCCTGGGGGCCACGCTTCTCAGATAGAACAGGGCGAAACCGAAGGGCGGCGTCAGAAAGGAGGTCTGGAGGTTCATGGCGATCATGACTCCGAACCAGACCAGGTCGACGCCCATCTTTTCGGCGACGACGACCAGAAGCGGGATGACGATGAAAGCGATCTCGAAGAAGTCGATGAAAAAGCCGAGGACGAACACCAGCAGGTTCACCGCGAACAGGAAGCCGAGTTGGCCGCCCGGCAGCCTGTTGAAAAGACGCTCCACCCAGTAGTGGCCGTCTGCGGCGTTGAAGGTGAAGCTGAAGACGGTCGCCCCGATCAGGATGAACATGACGAAGCACGAGAGCTTTGCCGTGCTGTCCAGCGCCTGCTTGAGAAGCCTGAAATCGAGGCGGCGGCGTCCGATGGCCATCACGAGTGCGCCCAGTGCGCCCATCGCCCCGCCCTCCGTCGGTGTGGCGATGCCGAGGAAGATGGTCCCCAGCACGAGAAAGATCAGCACCAGGGGGGGGAGCAGCACAAAAACGACCCGTTCGGAGAGCCTTGACAGCAGCCCGAGCCGCATCCGGCGATTGGCGAGGGCGATCGCCAGCGCGAAGAAGGCCGCCGCGGTCATCGAGAGGATCAGGACCTCGTCCATCGGCGCCTTTCCTTCGCGGCCCACGAGGGGGTTGATGAGGGGCTCATGCGCGAAGGACCAGGCGAAGGCGGCCGCCGCCGCGATCAGCAGGATCGCCAGCAGGGATCTTCTCCCGCTGGCTCCGCCTTCTTCCCGGTAGATCAGGGCGTCCGGCGGCAGGGCGGGCACCCAGCCCGGCTTGAAAATGGCCAGGGCGACGATGAACAGGGCGTACAGTCCGACCAGCATCAGGCCGGGCACGATGGCCCCTGCATACATGTCGCCGACGGAGCGGCCGAGCTGGTCGGCCATGACGATCAGCACGATGGAGGGAGGGATGGCCTGGGCCAGCGTGCCGGAGGCGGTGATCACGCCGGTGGCGATACTCCGGTTGTAGCCGCAGCGGAGCATGATCGGCAGGGAGATCAGCCCCATCGAGATCACCGCGGCGGCCATCACGCCGGTGGTGGCCGCCAGCAGGGCGCCGACGAAGACCGTCGCCAGGGCGAGGCCCCCGCGCAGTGGACCGAACACCTGTCCGACCGTCTCCAGCAGATCCTCTGCCATGCCGCTGCGTTCGAGGATGATCCCCATGAAGGTGAAGAAGGGAACGGCGAGCAGCGTGTCGTTCTGCATGATGCCGAATATCCGGAGCGGCAGGGCCTGGAAGAGCGTCTTCTGGAACAGGCCGGCTTCCATGCCGACGAGTCCGAAAGTCAGGCCGGTGGCTGCCAGGCTGAAGGCTACCGGAAAGCCGGTCAGCAGGAAAAACAAGAGCCCTGCAAACAACAAGGGAACGAAATTGTCGGTGATGAATTCCATTCAGCGGGCCTCCGGTGGGTTGTCGGACAGCATCGCCGCGGGGGAGTCGTTCCCCGGCCGGTCGTGGGCGAGCGGATCGGGAATCAGGCCAACCAGGAAGGCGACGCGCTTGATGAGCTCGGAGGCGCTCTGGAGCAGCAGCAGGACCATGCCGGCCGGCAGGAGAAGATAGGCGGGCCAGCGGATGAGTCCCCCCGCGTTCTGCGACATTTCGCCGCTTTGCCAGGCATTGACGAACAGGGGCCAAGACATCTGGATCAGGATCCAACAGAAGGGCGCCAGGAAAAACAGGATGCCGACGGCATCGATCAGCGACCGGGCCCTGGCCGATAGGCGGTTGGACACGAAGTCGATCCGCACATGGGCGTTCTTGAGGAAAGCGTAGCCGGCGCCGAGCAGAAACACGCCGGAGAACAGATACCACTGCATGTCGAGAAAGGCATTGGAGCCTATCCTGAAGGCCTTGCGTGCGATGGCGTTTCCGGCGCTGATGAGCACCGCCGCCAGAATCAACCACATGATGGTCCGGCCGACGCTTCCGCTCGTGCGGTCGATCCAGGCGGATAGCCTGAGCAGAAATTTCATATGACCCCCTGTACGGAGCGCCTATCCGGTTTCGCCCGGTTCCGTCTTGGCTTTTCGGACTTAAGGCAGAGATCCCCGTCACGCCCGGCGGCGCCACCGGTGTTACTTCTTCTGCATTCCTGAGGCAATCTGTTTTGCCCGGTTAAACTCCGGAGTCGCTGTCATCGTTTTTTTTGCTGCTGGGCGGATCGAATCTTCCCATAGCAAATAAAAAAGTACTATACGGCATTTCAACATCCCAGGAAAGTCCGAAAGGCCTGATTCCATCATGCCGTTCAGATTCCACCGGGGACCGGGCCCCGGTCAGTAGGTCTTGCCCCGGGGGTCGACCATCGGGACGAAACGCACGGGGATGATCGCTTCCTGCTTCAGTTGACCCTCGGTCTTGGTCAGGAGAACCAGCTCCTGGGCGTGAGCCTGTCCGACGGGGATGACCATTTTCCCGCCCGTCCTGAGCTGATCCACCAGAGGCCGGGGCACACTTGTCGGGGAGCAGGTGACGAGGATCGCATCAAAGGGCGCCTCCTCGATCCAACCCTTGTAGCCATCCCCGATCCGGACATGGACGTTCCGGTACTGCTCCGAGAGGATCTGTTCCGCCCCCCTTCCGAGCTTCTCCACGATTTCGATGGTGAAGATGCTTCTGCACACTTCGGCCAGAACGGCAGCCTGATATCCTGAACCGGTTCCGATCTCGAGCACCTTCATCGCGGGGTTCGGCTGGATCACCTGCGTCATCAGGGCCACAATATAGGGCTGCGAGATCGTTTGGCCTTCGCCAATCGGCAGAGGGCGGTCTTCATAGGCCAGGTCGCGGTATTTTTCAGGGACGAACCGATGGCGCTGAACCCTTCTCATGGCCCGCAGAACCCGCTCGTCGCGGATTCCCCGCGCCTCGATCTGTTCCGCGACCATCCGCTCCCGCAGGGCGAGATAGGGATCCCGGGGCGGGCTCTCGGCGCCGCAGCCCGGAACCGGCGCGATCAGGCAGAAGCTCCAGAGCGCCGCGACCGCTTTCAGCGCACCCGCTCCGGATCCGGCGGCGCCGGTCCGACACGGTCCGGGGTCACATTCGGAAGACGGCGGTTTCATGACCCCTCCTCTCGATCGAACCGTCCGACGGGCGGCGGTTGCCCCGACAGACGCTGCAGGGTCGACTGCCGGTCCGGGCCTTCGTCCCGTATTGCCCATCCTTTCCACCTCAAGTGGTAGACGGAACTCGCACGGCGGTTTCCGGAGCCATCGGTCAACGGTGCCGCATCCCCGGTGCCCCTTCTTTCTCCGGTCATTGACCGCCTTGATTCGAATCGACCCGGTTTCCCGTCTCCTGGACCTCGTATCCGCCCAGGGCCATGACCTGCTCCTTGAAAGCATCGGAGCGGATGATCTCCAGCAGGAGGCGAATCTTTTCGTCCCCGAGGAACGCCTCGGGGATGACCAGGTCATACCGTTCCCGGACGACGGGGATGAAGGCGAGCGAGAGCGCCGCCGCCGCCGCGCGGATCCCGAGGCCCGTGTCTGCCG
>JBFYXW010000093.1:0-7300 GCA_041310335.1 Syntrophaceae bacterium
CCTGCGGCGGCACGACTGGCCCGGAAACGTGCGGGAACTGGAAAACGTCATGGAGCGGGCCGTCCTGCTCTGCGAGAACGGGACGATCCGGCCGGAACACCTCCACCTGGAGGGTTTCCGGGAGGACCGGCTGGTCTCCCGGAGCCCCGCCACGCAGGTCCCCGTCGTGGCGACCCCCGCCGAGGGCCCGACTCTGCGGGACGCCGAGAAGGCCCTGATCTTCAAAACCCTCCAGGAGGTGAACGGAAACCGGACGGCGGCATCCCGGATCCTGGGGATCAGCGTTCGGACCATGCGCAACAAGCTGCACGAGTATGAAACGGAGGAGCGGCGGCCCTGACGGCAACCCGGAGCGATCGACCCACTCCCGTGGTACGGGTTTTGCTCATCTGTTGAAACAGGAAGGAGGGGAGTGCGATGGAAGCGCTGTTCGGCAAGACGATCGATATGCTCGCAAACATGCTCGACTATCGGGCGAAGCGCCACCAGCTTCTCACGTCCAACGTCGCGAACCTGGACACGCGGAATTATCAGCCCGCCGATCTCGATTTCAGCCGGAACCTGGACCAGGCGATCCGCGCCCCCGGGGCCGTCCGGATGAGAACGGAGAACCCCCGGCACCTGACGGGCCGCTCCGCCGGGGAGGCCGGTGCCTCCTTCACGGTCCGCCCGGAGGAAGGGCGAACCAGCCTGGACAGGGAAATGACGCGCCTGGCGGAGAACCATCTCCAGTACAACATGACGGTGGAAATGCTGGCCCGGAAATTCCGCGCCATCGGCAACGTGCTGAAGGAGACGAAATAAGATGGACTTTACGACATCGTTCAAGATTTGCGGAGACGGCATGGCGGCCCAGAGGGCGCGGCTGGACGTGGTGGCGGGCAACTTGGCGAACGCTTCCACGACCCGGACGCCGGAAGGGGGACCTTACCGCCGCAAGGTGGTTTCCCTGTCGTCGCAGGACGTGGGGGGAAACTTCGACGCCGTGCTGAAGGACTCGGTCCGCACGGTGAAAGTGGATGAGATCCGGGAAGATCCATCGGGATTCCGGAAGGTCTACGACCCTGCCCACCCCGACGCGGACGGCAAGGGCGTCGTAACGATGCCGAACGTGCAGTCCATCGTGGAAATGACAGAACTGATCGCGGTGAACCGGGCCTTCGAGGCCTGCGTCACCGCCTTCGACGCCACAAAGAACATGACCCTCAAGACCCTGGAGATCGGCAAATAAGGCCCCGCCGGGCAAGCCGGTCGGGCAGCATTCGGGGTAGCGGGCGGGAGGAGCGACAGCCATGACGGATCTGAAGACAATCGGTACGGCGGGATCGCCGCTGGTTCAGCCGGGGGTGGCCAAGGGTCCGAAAACGGCCGGCAAGGGCTTCGGAGAGGCGCTGAAGAATGCCGTCCAGGAACTCGACTCGCTCCAGAAGCAGGCCGACCGGGAAGTGGCCCGCGTCCAGCTGGAGGACAAGGGCAGCGTTCACGCGGCCATCATCGCCATGGAGAAGGCGGATCTCTCCCTGAGAACCATGATCCAGGTGCGCAACAAGGTCCTGGAGGCCTACCAGGAAGTCATGCGCATGCCGCTGTGAGGCCCTGACCGCTGATCAGCGCCGTTTCCCCGGACGGGCGAAGCCTGCCGGCACGACGAGAGGAAATCGATACCCATGCAGCCGTTTTCAGCCCTTTTCTCCAACCTGCGCCAGAACATGGCGGCCCTTCCGCCGGGACGGCGGATGACGCTGGTGATGACGGGCCTGCTGACCTTCGCCCTCCTGGGCGGGCTGGTCTTCTGGTCGAACCAGGTGGATTACGGCGTGCTCTACTCGGGGCTGTCCAGCGAGGACGCCGGGGCGGTGGTGAGGCGCCTCCAGGAAAAGAAGATCCCCTACCGGATCTCCCCGTCGGGGGAAACGGTGTCGGCGCCGGCGGAACGCATTCCGGAGCTGAGGATGGAACTCGCCTCCGCGGGCCTGCCCCGGGGCGGGCACGTGGGGTACGAGATTTTCGACCAGAAATCGCTGGGATCGACGGAGTTCGAGCAGCAGCTCAATTACCGGCGGGCCCTGCAGGGGGAACTGTCGAGAACCATCAACAGCCTCGACGAGATCCAGCAGAGCCGGGTCCACATCGCCATTCCCAAGGAGTCCCTCTTCGTCGACCAGCAGAAGAAGCCGACGGCCTCGGTGACGCTGAAGCTCAAGACGGGTCGCTCCCTCCGGCAGAACCAGGTGGACGGGGTCGCCTACCTGGTGGCCAGCAGCATCGAGGGGATGAGTCCCGACGACGTGCTCGTCGTCGACAGCAAGGGGAACATCCTGTCGCGCCCCCCGGGAGACACGCGACTGGCCAAGATGACGACCTCCCAGATCGAACACCAGCACAACCTGGAAAAGGACCTGGCCGGCCAGGTCCAGAGCATGCTGGAGAACGTGGTGGGAAGGGGGAAGGCCATCGTCCGCGTCTCGGCGGACCTGGATTTCCGCGTCACCGAGAAGACGGAGGAGACCTACGACCCCGAGTCGGCCGTTGTGAGGAGCACGCAGAAACAGACGGAGCGGAACTCGACCGCCCCGGGCAAGGACGCCAATGCCGCCTCGCCGGCGGGATCGGAGCGGGAAAAGACGGACGAGACGGTCAACTACGAGATCAACCGGGTGGTCAACAAGACCGTCATGCCGGCGGGGGAGATCCGGAAACTTTCCATCGCCGTCGTGGTCGACGGCATCTACGCGAAGAACGACAAGGGGGAGGAGGTTTTCCAGGAGCGCCCCAAGAAGGAAGTGGAGCAACTGGAGGATCTCGTGCGCAAGTCTTCGGGCTTCAATGCAAACCGGGGAGACCAGGTCGCCGTGACCAGCATGCCCTTCAACCGATCCGACGCGGACGTCCCCGCCGCCGCTCCCTGGCAGGACAGCCTGACCCCACTGCTTCCCTTCGTGCGCTATCTTGTCATTTTAGCCGCGATCGCCCTGGTGGTCCTCTTTCTCCTGCGTCCGCTGTTCCGTGGCCTCCTTGCCGGGGGGGCGGGCATCCGGGCGGAGCCCCAGGCCCTTCCCTCCTCGTCCCGGGAGGTCCCATTCCTCAGGGGGGAAGGGGCCCTGCCGCTCCCGGAGGGGAGGTTTGATGCCGGCAGCCTGTCCCACGATGCGATGGTGCAGCAACTGGCCGGGGCGGACGCGAAGAAGTTTGCGGAGTTGCTCAGAAACTGGCTGAAGTAGGAACGGCAGGCGAATGATTCAAGGAGGATGGTGATCCCATGATGGGGGAGGAGAAGGCGGCCATCATGCTCTTGTCCCTGGACGAGGACCTGGCGGCGGAAGTGATCCGGAATCTCCGGCCGTCGGAGATCCGGCGGGTGGGCAAGTACATGAACCGCATCAGCAGCATTCCGGCCGATGTGATTCAGACGGTCGCCAAGGAATTCGTCGTCATGGCCCAGGAGGGAGGGGGGACCGTCGTCGTCCAGGAAGGGGTGACCAAGAACATCGTCACCAAGGCCCTGGGCGAGAAGGACGCCCAGAACATCCTGTCGGACGTCGGCACCGCCCGGAGCACCGACAACCCCATCATCGACAAGCTCCGCGACATCGATCCGAAACTGCTGATGGATTTCACGCGGTACGAGCACCCCCAGACGATCGCCCTCATCCTGTCGAACCTCAAGCCGGACCAGGCGGCCATGGTCCTGGAGAGCTTCACGCCGGAGCTGCAGACCGAGGTCGTCCGGCGGGTGGCGACCATCAAGAGCGTCCCGCAGGAATTCATGGAGGAGGTGGCGCGGACGCTGGAGCAGGAGATCGTGACCGGATCGATGAACGACCAGGTTATCGGCGGCGTCCGGACCGCATCGGAGATCCTGACCCGGATGAACCGATCCAGCGAAAGTTCCATCCTGTCGGCCATCGAGGGACAGGATCCGGACCTGGCGGGGGAGATCCGGGGCCTGATGTTCACCTTCGAGGACGTCCTGAAACTGGACGACCGGAGCCTCCAGGAGCTGCTCCGGGAGGTCAACTCGGAGGAACTCGCGAAGGCCCTGAAGCTGGTGGACGAGAGCCTCCGCCAGAAGGTCTACAAGAACATGTCGAAGCGCGGGGCGGAGATGCTCCAGGAGGAGATCGAGATGATGCCTCCGGTAAGGGTGTCCGAGGTGGAGTCCTGCCAGCGGAGCATCCTGGACACGACCAAACGCCTGGAAACGGAAGGGCGGATCGTAATCCTGCGGGGTGAGGACGGGGATGAGTTCGTCTAGAACCAAGATCCTGCGGTCCGGGGATGTCCGGATGGTGGAGCGATCGGCCTCTCCCGCCGCTTTTTCCCGGCTCCTCGAAAACGGGCGGGCGGGCGGCCGTTCGGAGCGGAGCCCGTCCGAAGCCGAGCGCCTCCGGCTGGAGTTCGAGGAGCGCCTCCGCCGTTCCGTTCGGGAAAGTTACGAAAAAGGGCTCCAGGAGGGCACGCGGCGGGGCCGGGAGGCCCAGCTGGCCGAATCCCGACGGTCCCTCGACGCGCTGGCCGCGCTGCTCGAGGAGACGGCTTCGCTGAAGCGGAGAATCCTGGAGGAGTCGGAACCGGACGTCCTCGAGATGATCTTCGCCGTGACCGAAAAGGTCCTGCACCGGGAGATTTCCCGGCAGTCCGACGCGGTGGTGCCCATCCTGCAGGCGGCGATGCGAAACGTCCTGGACCGGGACGGCCTCAAGATCCGGCTGCACCCGCTGGACTACCGGCACATCCAGGAAATCCGCGAGGATTTCTTTCGCCAGACCGACGGGCTGAAGAACGTCGTGTTCGAGCAGGACGAGTCCCTCCTGCGGGGGGGCGTGTTCATCGAGACCCGCTTCGGCGACGTGGACGCCCGCCTGGATCGCCAGCTCGGAGAATTGAAGGCGCAGGCGCTGCGGGGGAGGAGCCCCGCACCCGGGGCTTTTGACGCGGACCGGGGAGGCGGCGGGGACGATGTCCGTGCGACTTGACCTGTCACCCTTCCGGCAGCGGCTGGCCGATGCACGTCCCATCCGCGTGTACGGCAAGATCAGCGAGATCGTGGGTCTCGTGGTGGAAGGCCACGGGCCGGCCGTTTCCATCGGGGATGTCTGCACCATCCAGTCGGGGGCGGAGGCCGTCCACGCGGAGGTCGTGGGGTTCCGCCAGGGCAAGGTCCTGCTGATGCCGCTGGAAGGGATGCAGGGGCTCAGCCCGGGCTGCCAGATCCAGTCCCTGGACTGCAAGGCCTCCGTGCGGGTCGGGAAAAGCCTCCTGGGCCGGGTGATCGACGGGCTGGGAAACCCGATCGACGAGGGCGGGGCCATCTCCGGCACGGACTTCTATCCCCTGTATGCGGATCCCATCAATCCCCTCAAGCGGGGGCGGATCCGGGAGCCCATCGACCTGGGAGTCCGGGTGATCAACGGCCTCTTCACCTGCGGAAGGGGCCAGCGGCTGGGGATCTTTGCCGGATCGGGGGTGGGGAAAAGCGTCCTCTTGGGCATGATCGCCCGGAACACGGAAGCGGACGTCAACGTGATTGGGCTGATCGGCGAGCGGGGGCGAGAAGTTCGTGAATTCCTGGAGAAAAATTTGGGGAGGAAGGGCCTGGAACGGTCCGTCGTCGTCGTGGCGACCTCCGACCGCCATCCCCTGATCCGCATGCGGGCGGCCTCCCTGGCCACGTCCATCGCCGAGTATTTCCGGGACGAGGGGAGGAACGTGCTGCTCATGATCGATTCCCTCACCCGGTACGCCATGGCCCAGCGGGAGGTGGGGCTTTCGGTGGGCGAGCCACCCGCCACAAAGGGCTACACGCCGTCCGTCTTCAGCCTGCTGCCCAAGCTCCTGGAACGCTGCGGCCCCGTGGAGGGGAAGGGGTGCATCACGGGCCTCTACACGATCCTCGTCGAGGGCGACGACTTCAACGAGCCCGTCTCCGACGCGGCCCGCTCGATCCTGGACGGCCACATCACGCTGACCCGGGCCCTGGCGAGCCGCAACCACTATCCCGCGGTGGACGTCCTGCAGAGCATCAGCCGCGTGATGATCGACGTGACGGACGACCAGCACCGCCAGCGGGCGGGGGAACTGCAGAATATCGTGGCGACGTACCGGAAGGCGGAAGACCTGATCAACATCGGGGCCTACGTGAAAGGAAGCAATCCGGAAGTGGACCGCTCCATTGCCATGATCGACCGGGTCAACACCTACCTGCGTCAGGGCATGGAGGAAAAAATCGATTTCGGACAGGCTCGGAGGGAACTCCTGGCCCTCCTGGGCAACTGATTTCATGACACCGTTTCCTCTCCAGACCGTTCTCGATGTCCGCAAGCGCCGGGAGGAGCGGTCGCTGATGGACTTCGTGGAGGAGGCCCGCCGCCTGAGGGAGGAGCGGGAGCGGCTGGTCGAGTTCCAGAGGCAGGTGGCCGACGCTCTCGGGTTGCTCCGCAGGTTGGGCGAGAGGACCGTCGAGGCCATGGAAATGGAGCTGCATCTCGTCCACGTACGGAATTGCCGACGCCGGCTCCGGGAGCAGGAAGCGGCGGTCGACCTCCGGGAAGGGGAAGTCCGGACGCGGAGGGAGAGTCTCCTTTCGGCCATGAAAGAGCGGAAGGTCGTGGAGACCCTGCGGGACCGCCACGCGGCGGAGCAGAAAAAGGGAGAAGAGACGCGGGAGCAGGCGGCCCAGGATGAGCGGTCCGTCATGAGGCCCCGGAGGAAGAAGACATGAAGAAAGCGTTTTGGATTCTGCAGATGCTGGTGGTCCTCGTCCTGATCGTCAAACTGGTCGCCATGGGCGGCGCCCTGACGAACAGCGGTCCGGGGCGCTCCTTCCTGTCGGTGGCCAACGCCCAGTCGGACCCGGGCGGCGCTCTGGCGCTGGCGGGTGTCAAGGATGCCCTGGACGACGACCTGCAAAGGGAGCGGGACCTCATCCAGGCCCTGGATAAACGGAAGGCCGAACTGGACAGGAGGGAGCTTCTGGTCCGTGCCGAGGAGGAAAAACTCGCGGCCCTGAAGAAGGAGATCCTCGGGAAGATGGACGCCCTGAGCAGCCTGGAAAAGCGCCTGGAAGCGCGCCTGGAGGCGGAGAAGAACCTCGACGTCAAGCGCCTCAAGGACCTGGCGAAGGTGTACGACGCGACGGCGCCGGACAAGGCGGGGGCCATGCTCGAGAAACTGGACACGAAGACCGCCGCGGCCATCACGATGTACATGAAGCGCGAGAAGGCCGGTGCGGTGCTGAAGCACCTGGATGTGAAGAGGGCCGTCGAGATCACGAAGGAGATCACGGGTGCCGGCCTTGCGA
>JBFYXW010000094.1:0-4512 GCA_041310335.1 Syntrophaceae bacterium
CACAGACGGTTCCCCGGCTCCCGGTAGCCGCCGCCGCAGGAAACGATGTGCTTCCGGCACAGGGTCTCCCGCCACTCGTACTTCACCAGGATCGTCTCCACGGCCCTCCCCTCCGGGTCGAAGCGGACCTGCCGGGACGGCGAGTACTCCTCCCGGCCATAGCCCGTACCGGCGCTCTTCGATTCTTCCTTCTGGACCGACGGGGCCGCCTGCCGCGCCGCGCCGTCCTTGGCCCGGCCCAGGGGCGCCGAGAGGGAGAAGTCCTCCCGGGGCTCGCATCGCCGGACCTCCGGGTAGACCGCCACGGCGATGACCCCCATGGCGGAGGTGTCGCCGAAGGCGGCGGCATAGGAGTCGGCCACGTCGGTGAAATAGAAGCGGTTCACCCGGTCCCGCCCGGTCCGCCAGCCGCTGTACTCGTTGGTGGCGTAGGGCTCGAGGATGTACATCCGCTCGCTGTTCTTCAGCCACGACCTGTGGCCGGAGATGATGTTCCGGCCGTCCACGGCGACGACCAGCCCGACCCGCCGGTTCATCCGGTTGTGGACGACGATCCGGTAATGGTCACCCCGGACGGCTTCGGCGTAGACCTTCTTCAGGTTGTGGCGGCTCGTCTGCGCGTACAGGGGGATCATCCGCCCGTCGTCGGTCATGATGCTCACGTCCACGGAATTTCCAACGTGGGAGGCCCAGGCGGGGCCACCCGCGAGGATCACCAGGGCCGCAACGGCTGCAAACAGGGTTTTCATGGCTTCCTCCTTCTTCCTTCCTGGGATTGTGGGTGCTGCCTTTTGGAAGGGTTAGACAGGAGGAGGGAGGGAAAAGTTCCCGGACCTATTTTATGAAGTGCGCTTCGATGGCGGCCACCATGCCGGGGATGGTGTACTCCTGCTGGAGGATGTGGATCTCCAGGCCCGCCTTCCGGGCCGCCTCGGCGGTGATGGGGCCGATGCAGGCGACCCGGAGGCCCGGGGGCAGGGCTTCCAGACCGCCCAGGATATCCAGGAAGTGTTTCACCGTGGAGGGGCTCGTGAAGGTGACGACATCGGCTTTGCCCGACGCAAGAATCTGGTCCAGCTCCTCCCGGGTCCTCTCCGAGCGGACGGTCCGGTAGGCCGTGACGACGTCCACCGTCGCTCCCAGGGCGGACAAACCGTCGGGGATCACATCCCGGGCCTCCGCCGCCCGGGGCAGGAGGACCCGCTTCCCCTTCAGGTCCACCGCTGCAAAGGCCTTCACGACGCCTTCCGAAATGTACTCCTCCGGGACCAGGTCCACCCGGATTCCCCACCCCTCGACGGCCGCCGCCGAGGCGGGGCCGATGGTGGCGACCCGGATCCCCCGGAGGTCCCGGACGTCGCCGCCCCGCTCCCGGAGGCGCCGGAAGAAGTGGCGCACCCCGTTGGCGCTGGTGAAGATGATCCAGTTATAATCGGACAGTCGATCCAGCGCCCCGTCCAGGCCGGTCCAATCCTCCGGGGGGGCGATGCGGATGACGGGGAAGTGGATGACCCGGGCGCCCTTCTCCTCGAGGAGTTCGGCGAAGGACTCCGCTTGGGCCTCCGGGCGGGTGACGATGACGCCCCGGCCGAAGAGGGGCCGGTTCTCGAACCAGGACAGTTTCTCCCGCAGGGTAACCACCTCGCCCACCACGAAGATCGCCGGGGGCGAGAACTTCTGCTCCCGGGCCAGCCCCACGATGGTCTCCAGGGTCCCCGCGAGGGTCCACTGGTCCGGAGTGGTCCCCCAGCGGATCAGGGCGGCCGGGGTTTCGGGCCGCTTCCCGTTTTCGACGAGGCTCCCGACGATCTGCGGCAGGTTCTTCACGCCCATCAGGAAAACCAGGGTCCCGATGCCCGCCAGGGATTTCCAGTCGATGTCACTCTGGTCCTTCGTGGGGTCCTCGTGGCCCGTTACGAAGGCCAGGGTGGAGGTGTATCCCCGCTGGGTCAGGGAGATGCCCGCATAGGCCGGGACGGCCACCGCCGAGGAGACCCCCGGTACGACCTCGAAGGGGATCCCCGCCGCAGCCACCACCATCGCCTCCTCGCCGCCGCGGCCGAAGATGTAGGGGTCGCCGCCCTTCACCCGGGCCACGATGCGGCCCTCACGGGCCTCCTCGACGAGGATCCGGTTGATCTCCTCCTGGACGAGGGTGTGGTCCCCACCCTGCTTGCCCGCATAGATCCGCCTCGCCCCGGGCTTCGCGTGGAGGAGGATCTCCTCGTTGACCAGGTGGTCGTAGACGATGACGTCGGCCCGGGCGATGCAGCGCACGCCCTTGACCGTGATCAGGCCCGGGTCCCCGGGGCCGGCACCGACGATGTAGACTTTTCCCTGTTCCGCCATCCCGTTCTTCCCTTTCCATGCAAACAGCGGCGATCGCGAATGCGCGCCCCGCGCCGGAGGCACGGGGACAACGCGCGGCGCCCCCTCGTCCCGACGGTCCCGGGTCCGTCAGCACTGCCGGTAGACCAGCTCCAGGATCGCCCGCCCGCCCCGGGAGAGGAGGCTCTCCGCCAGCTTCCTGCCCGCCTCCTCGAACTGTTCGAAGGGCCTGCGGACCTCGTCGCGGACGACCAGCCGCCCGTCCAGGTTGCTGATGAGCCCGCGGATCACGATCTCGTTCCCCTCCCGCTTCGCGAAGGCCGCCACGGGCACCTGGCACCCGCCGCCCAGGCGTTTCAGGAACGCCCGCTCGGCCCCCGCCTCCGCCCAGGTGACGGGGTCGTTCAGGAAGGCCAGGGCCTCCCGCGTCGCCCCGTCGCCCTCCCGGGTCTCGAGGGCCAGGACGCCCTGCCCCGCCGCCGGCAGGATCGTCTCCACCGGCAGGAACTGGGTGACCCGGTCCATCCAGCCCATCCGGCGGATCCCCGCCGCGGCGACGACGATCCCGTCGAGGTTCTCCGTCTCGACCTTCCGGATCCGCGTGTCCAGGTTGCCCCGGAGGGGGACGATCTCCAGGTCGGGATAGATGGCCACCAGCTGGCACCGCCGGCGCAGCGATCCCGTGCCGATGCGGCTCCCCCGGCGGAGGCGCTCGAACTTGACGTTCCCCCGGGAGATCAGGACGTCCCGCGGGTCCTCCCGCATCGGCGTGACGGCGATGGCAAGCCCCTCTGGCAGCTCCGCCGGCATGTCTTTCATGCTGTGGACCGCCAGGTCCACCTCCCCCCGGAGGAGGGCCTCCTCGATCTCCTTGACGAAGACCCCTTTCCCGCCGATCTTGACGAGGGCCACGTCCTGCATGATGTCGCCCTTCGTCCTGATGACGACCAACTCCACGGTCACGCCCGGATGGCGCTCCCGGATCCGTTCGGCCACCCAATTGCTCTGCCGCAGGGCCAGGGCGCTGCCCCGGGTCCCGATTTTCAGGATTCGCTGTTCCAGAAGAACCTCCCGTGCCGCCTCTTCCCGCCATTTGCGGGAGCGGGTGGCCTGCCATCGTGCTTCGTCCACGGGCCCGGCACAGGCCCGACACCCGGCGCGGTCCGGGTCACTCCCCCTCGTCCAGGCGGAAGAGGCGCCGGAGGGCCTCCGCATAGGCCGCAGCGCCGCTGTCCTGGCTTTCCTCTTTCAGGCCCGTGATGGGGTCGTGGAGGATCTTGTTCACAATGGAGGACGCCAGGATCTGGACCCGTTCGCGGTCCTCGCCGCTGAGCCCCTCCAGCCAGGAGGCGACCCGCTCCATCTCCCCCTGGACGATGCCGTCCACCTTCTCCCGGAGGGAGACGATGACGGGCACCACCTCCAGGGTGTTCTGCCACTCCTCGTAGCGCCCCACCTCCTCGGCGACGATGTCCTCGGCCTTCCGGGCCTCCGCCAGGCGGCCCCGGACGTTGTCGTCCACCACCTCCTGCAGGTGGTCGATGTTGTAGAGGTAGACGTTGTCGATGTCGCCGGCGGCAGGCTCGATGTCCCGGGGAACGGCGATGTCGATGAGGAAAAGGAGCCGGTTCTTCCGCCGCCGGAGCGCCACCGCCACCATCGGGGCCGTGACGACCCAGCCGGCCGCGCCGGTGGAGCTGATGACAATGTCCGCCTCCTGGAGGGCCCGGTGCAACTCCTCGAAGGGGACCGCCTCGCCGCGGAACTCCTCCGCCAGCTGAAGGGCCCGCGCGTGGGTCCGGTTCGCCACGAGGATTCGCGGGGCCCCCTGGCCGAGGAGGTGCCGCGCCGCCAGCTCCGACATCTCGCCGGCGCCGATGAGGAGGATCGTCTTCCCCCGGAGGTTCCCGAAGATCTTCTTGGCCAGCTCCACCGCCGCGAAACTCACCGACACGGCGTTGGCGGCAATGCCCGTCTCGGTGCGGACCCGCTTGGCCACCCGGAAGGCGGCGTGGAGGAGCTTGTTCAGGACGGCCCCTGTGCCTTTCCGCTCCACCGCCAGACGGTAGGCGTCCTTCACCTGCCCCAGGATCTGCGGCTCCCCCATGACCATCGAGTCGAGGCTCGAGGCCACCCGGAACAGGTGGCGCACCGCGTCCCGGTCGTAGTGGGTGTAAAGGCAGC
>JBFYXW010000097.1:0-2928 GCA_041310335.1 Syntrophaceae bacterium
CCGGCCTCGCTGACGGCGGCCACGTATTTCGGTTCGTTGAGGGCGGCGATGGGACCCTGGATGACGGGGTGACGGCAGCCGAGCATTTCCAGAAGCTTGGACATGGGTGGATCTCCTTTCGATGGGTAGGTTCGCGGCGGGTTGTCCCGCCGTTATTCTTCCAGGCGGATGGCCTTGCGGGGGCAGTCCCGGACGGCCCGCCGGACGGCCTCCCGGTGGCGGTCCGGGTCCTTCACCTCGAAGACCGGTCGCAGGTTGAGCCCCCACTGGCGGAACACCTCGAAGCAGGTCTCGATGCAGCGCTCACAGCCGTTGCAGGACTGGATGTCGATCACGATTCGCATGGGCTCGCCGCGGCCTTTATTTGCCCGAAAGCCGGCGCACAAGGTCCGGCAGGCCGCTCAGCAGGTCTTCCTCCTTCCCCTCCCGGCACCGGAGCGACGCCGCGGCCACGATTCCAGTGGTCTCGAGGTCCGTCCTGCGTGCCTGGAGGACGAGGAGGCTCCCCAGGGGGGAAAGCCTTCCCGAGACGCTCTGGTTCGCGGCGAGTCCCTTCCCGAGGCGCAGGGCCGTCCCTTCCTCCAGGAGGCCCGACTGTCCCAGTTTCATCTCCTCCATGGCCCGCTGCAAATCCTGCCGGTTGATGATGATGAACTCGCCGGACCTGTGGAGCTCCTCCCGCAGGGCCTCCGTGACGATGAGGCCCGCCACGCGGAGACGTTCCGTGGTGTCCAGGTCGTAGACCACCACCCGGGACTTCGCCGGACCCTGTCGGGCATCCGGTTGCGGGATTTCCGGCTCCTCCGGCGGCTCCGCTTCCGTCGCCTCCTCCCGGGCGCGCCGCTCCGCCCCGGCGGGCGGGGCCAGGCGCCCCTTGCGGATCGCCAGCGCCAGCATGTCCCCCTTGGCCTGCTGGAAGAGGCTGCGGTAGGACCGGTGGATGCTCCTGCGGTAATCGTCCGGGTCGTATCCGGTCTTGTGTTCCGTGAATTCGAAGCGCTTTCCCGAGTCGATGTTGATCAGGGTCGCCGTGAAATATTTCATACCGGCGATTCCCCGCTCCACCATCAAGACGTAATCGGCATGGAGCGCCCGTCCCACCTGCTTTGCGAGGCCCCAGTCGCCCCTCCGCCACTCGTGGGGGGCGATATCCTGATCCCCCAGGGCCGATTGAACCTGCGGCCAGGGCACGACCTCGTAGATCCCGGTTTCGTTCAGGGTTTTCTGGACTCTTCGGAATGTGCCGTAGGCGAAATCCTCTTGCGTCTTTCCAAATCGGCCCTTCGTCCCGGTCCCCGTGGGGTGGACCGTGACGGGCTGGACGTAGACCCTTAGTTTCGCCGTTGCGGCGGGGGGAGGGATCGTTCCGACGCGCACCTGGGCGCACCCCAGGAGCGCCAGCAGGGCGATCAGGATCGCGGCAGGAGACAGGATCTTGCTTCTCATGGCCGGCCTCACGCACCTCCGGGGAGGGTGACGGTCACGACGGTCCGCAGCATAACCCGGAGGATCTGCGCACCGCCCCCGGAAACCGGGTGAATGGACGGGAACGAATCACGATGGACAGGCCGGGATTATAGAGCGGTTTTCCCGGAACATCAACAGGCCGGTCAGAAAAGGCTCAGGGATAAAACGGCTCTGGGGCCTTTTCCTTCATGTACGCCTCGGCGAAGAGGTGCCAGCGGTCCGGGGCGCCCCTCCGGTAGAGGGCGATCCGCGTCTCGCCGTTTCGCGTCTCCAGTACGGCGAAGGACGGCGGCACGGAGGCGCCCCGGTACTGGTCGCCGGGGTTCAGGACGAGCATGCCGCCGGCCAGGTCCAGCAAGGCCTGGTGGGTATGGCCGAAGAAAACGCCCCGGGCCTTCTTCCGCTTCGCCATCTTCGCCAGTTCGGCGAGGGTTTTCCGCCAGACGGCGGGCGGGTGGTAGGGATTCATCTCGAGCTGGAAGCCGTGCAGGAGCAGGTAGGGCCGGCCGTCGAGATCCGCCACGTCCATATCGGGAAAATCGACGCCGAAGTCGGTGTTGCCGCGGACGCCGTGGAAGGGGATGCCGCATTCCCGCGCGATTGAGAACCCGTCGAGGACTCCGTCTCCCAGGTGCACCAGGCCGTCGAAGGGGCCGTACCGGCCGATGGCGTCCCGCAGGTCCTGAAGGTTGCCGTGGGTGTCGGAGACGACGAGATAGCGCATGGGTGTCGGGTATCCGCAGTTTCCTCTGGGGTTCGAAATGAGTGGGAAAGAGAGGTCCACCCGCGCCCTCGAGGGAGCCTCACGATGGAGGGCAATACTAGAAATCGGGGCAGGTTGTCAAGGACGGCGGGCTTCCTTGCCGATTGAACGGCAAGAGGGTTCGGGGAGCGCGGGAGGCCGCCATGACGGAGGCCCCCCGGGGCAGCCCGCCTCGCCGCGAAGGCAAGATCCGGATCGTCGCGGCTAGATCTGCATCACTTTGCTGACGATCTCCTTCATGATTTCCGTCGTGCCGCCGCCGATGCTCAGGATCCTGGAATCCCGGTAGAGCCGCTCCACCAGGTACTCCCGGGTGTAGCCGTACCCGCCGTGGATCTGGACGGCGTCGAAGACGACCTTGTCGCAGACCTCGCAGGCGAAGTTCTTCGCCATGGAGACCTCCCTGAGGCAGTCGATCCCCGCCTGCATCTTCGCCGCGACACGGTAATTGTACTCTTTCGCCACGGAGACCTTCGTGGCCATGTCCACGAGCTTGTGGCGGGTTACCTGGAAGCCCGAGAGGGTCTTCCCGAAGGCCTCCCGGGTCTTGGCATACTTGATCGATTCCTCCAGGGCGAGCTCCGCCGTGGCGTGGGCCATCACCGCCAGGGCGAGGCGCTCGTTCTGGAAATTGGCCATGATGCCGTAGAAGCCCATGCCCTCGCCGCCCAGGAGGTTCTCCGCCGGGACGCGGCAGT
>JBFYXW010000101.1:0-3027 GCA_041310335.1 Syntrophaceae bacterium
GTTGCCCAGCACAAGAACGAGCCGGACCTCTGGTACAGGAGATTTCAGAACATGCTCCTGGACGTGCTGGAGGACCTCCAGGGACAGACGGGCTTCCAGTACGGGGAAAACGGCGTGGAAATGATCGTCAGCACGTCCGACGACTTCTTCGACGCCCGGACCATTTCGAACAACGGCGTCACCGACGTCGTGGGGGGCCAGTACCTGGCGGAGGAGAAGATGGCCCAGGAGGGCCTCAACGCCATCGGCTACGCAGCCTCCATCATCCTCTCGGGACACAAGGATCTCGTCCTGGTCATGGGGCACTGCAAGGAATCCCAGGGGGAGAGCCGCAACATGATCACGAACTGCGGCTTCGATCCCTTCTACGGCAGAGCCACGGGACTGGACTACCTGAACGCCGCGGGCCTCCAGGCCCAGGCATACATGAGAAAAAGCGGCCTCACGGACGACCAGCTTGCGGAGATCGTGGTGCGCAGCCGCCAGTGGGCCGCCAAGAACCCCTACGCCAACGCGCAGGAAGCGGTTCTCCCGGGGAAGGTCAAGGCCTCGCCCATGCTGTGCGACCCCATCCGGCAGCTTCACGCCTACCCCGTCTCGGACGGCGCCGTGGGCTTGCTCCTGGCATCGGAAGAGCGGGCGAAAGAGTTCACCGACAAGCCCGTCTGGGTCTCCGGCTTCGCCAACTGCATGGACACCTTCTTCTTCGGGGACCGGGACCTGACCAGCAACTTCGCCCTCAAGAAGGCCACCGCGAAGGCCTGCCAGAGAGCCGGCATCCAGGACTTGAAAAAGGCCGCCCATGTGGTCGAGGTCATGGACTGCTACGCCTACCAGCAGCCCATGTGGATGGAAGGCCTGGGATTCTGCGGAGACGGAGAGGGCGGCCGCTTCATCGAGGAAGGCGGCCCCGGGAAGTACCGGGTGAACCTCTCCGGCGGGACCCTGGCGGGTAACCCGCTCGTCATCGCCGGCCTCTACCGGGCCGCCGAAGCAACCCTCCAGCTTCAGGGCGGCGCCGGCGACCGCCAGGTGCCCGACGCGAAATGCGCCGTGGCCCACTCGACCAACGGGCCCGCCGGCCAGTTCCACTCCGTTCTCATTCTCGAAGCGTAAGGAGCAGGAATCATGAAAAATCACAATAAAAACAGAAATGTAGCCATTATCGGGATCGGCCAGACGACCCTCTCCAGCCACAAGGAAGACCAGAACCAGGTGGAAATGGTCGCCGAAGCGGTGCGCAACGCACTGGCGGACGCCAACCTGACGATCGACGACATCGACTGCATCGTCCACGGCAACATGGAGCTCTTCGAGATGCAGTTCCAGCCCGACATGTGGCACGCCCTAGGCTGCGGGTCCTTCGGGAAGGAAGAGTACCGGATCACCACCGGCGGCACCGTCGGGGCGACCCTCGTCTGCGCGTCCGACAACCTGGTGGCCTCCGGCCTGTACGACACCGTCCTGTGCCTCGGCTTCGAGAAGCTCCAGGAAGGAAACACCACGGGGGGCATCACCAACATGGCGGATCCCCTCTGGTTCCGGAATCTTCAGACGGGAGCGCTCACGGCCACGACGGCCACGGAGATGATCCAGGAGTTCGGAAAGGAGCGGGTCCTCAAGGCGGCCATGAAGTACCGCATCATGATGGACAAGCACGCCATGCTGAATCCCCGGGCGCACCGCCGCCTCGGCCTGGAGTACGAGCAGATGGAAACGCTCATGGAGACGTCCCCCCAGCTCGTCGGCGAGCTGCGGCTCATCCACATGTGCTCCCAGTCCGACGGGGCCTGCGCCATGATCCTCACCTCCGAGGACCGGGTGAAGAAGGGGACGGCCAAGCCGCCCGTCTGGATCCGGGACCACGAGACCTCCCACCGTGAGGAGACCATGTCCAACCTCTACGGCGCCAAGAAGCCCAAGAGCACCCACCGCGACTGCGCCGAGCGCCTCTTCTCCCGGAATGGCATCACGAACCCGCTGGAATACTTCGACGTCTTCGAGATGTACGACCCCTCCGCCTACTGGGGCCTGGACTGGCTCCGGGAATTCCTGCTCCTCAAGAATGACGAGGTGCTCAAGCTCATGGAGGCGGGGGAATTCGACCTGGACGGCAAACTCCCCGTCAACCCCTCCGGCGGCGTCATCGCCAGCAACCCCATCGGGGCCACGGCCATGCTCCGCCCGGCCGAGGCGGCCCTCCAGATCCGGGGCGACGCGGGCGGCCACCAGATCAAGAAGGAGGTCCGCCATGCCTTAGCCTCCGGTTTCGGCGGCACCTTGTGGACCGTTATGCTTATGCTCGAAAAAGACCTGAACTGGTAGGAGGTTGACCATGGCTGAATTTTTCGGAACCACCGTTGCGGATATCTTCAATACGATGCCCAAGCGCTTCAAGCCCGAGGCGTCCAAGGGCGTGGACGTCGTGATCGGCTACGATTGCGCTGGCGAAGGCGGGGGGAAGTGGAAACTGACCGTCAAGGACCAGACGGCGAAGGTCGAGACCATCGAGGGCGATCTGGGCCCCTGCACGGCCACGATCACCGCCAGCGACGCGGAGACCTTCATCGGCGTCACCCTGCAGAAGATCGGCGCCATAGACGCCCTCTCCCAGGGCAAGCTCCGGGTCCTCGGCGACACGCGGATGCTCATGACGCTCCTGCCGCAGATCTTCGTTCCGTACACCGTGCCGGAGAGAAAGAAGGACGTCACCGCCCGGGAAATCCTGGGCGCCATCGGAGAGCGATTCCGGCCCGACAAGGCCGCCGGCGTGAAACTCAAGTACGGGTATGACCTGACGGGCGAGGGAGGCGGACAGTTCACCATCACCATCGCCGACGGGACGTGCACCCTCAAGGAAGGCCTCGATGCGGATCTGGCCGTGAAGATGACCATGGAGGCCGCCACCTACGTGGGCATGATGACGGGCACCGTCGACGGGACCGCCGCCTTCATGTCCGGGAAGGTCAAGATCGACGGCGACATGATGGCCGCCGCCGCCACGGGGAAATACTTCGACAAGTACGT